>RPRB01000248.1 GCA_003818285.1 Myxococcaceae bacterium | reverse complement strand
GCTCTGCCAGGCGGCGCAGCAGATCTGCCTCGGGCTGCTCTTCCTCTCCATCGACCAGCTCTCGTTCCGGGACATCGCGGGGCGGCTGGAGCGCGAGGAGAACGCGCCCTCCACGGCCAGCTAGCCCTGCGTGCAGCTGCAGCTGAAGTCGTTGCACGTGCTGCCGAAGTCGGCCTCGCACTGCGACGTCGGATCCGGCCCGTCGGAGTAGGCGTGGGTCCCGCTGGTCTCGTTCGAGGTGCACTGCCAGTTGCAGGACCAGCTCTTGTTCCCGCCGCAGCCGACGAGCGCGAGGCCGAGCGCGACGGCCGCGAGCCGGAGCAGCGCCCGTCTCACCCTTCGCCTCAGAGCTGGGCGTCGAGCCACGCCTGGATGGCCTCGACGATGCCCTCGGTCCGGGACCGGGGCGGCGACTCCGGGTGCAGGGGAGGACGGCTCCGGGGCCTCGGCCGCGGGAGCACCAGCGTCTCCAGGGGCGCGCCGGGTCCAGGGTTCATGGCTCCACCCCGTACTTCTTCAGGAGATCCTCGACGGCTTCGCGGAGGTAGTCGCTCTGGGCCACCCGGGTCCGGGCGGAGAGCGCCCTCAGCCGCCGGACGTCCTCCTCGGGGACGAGCACGTGCGTGCTGACGGTGAAGCTCGCGTCCGGCTCCCCGGACTGCTCGGCCGGAGCCGTCGTCTCGGGGACGGTGGTGCTGGGTTCCATGCAGGCGGACTCCTCTGCCGTGCGACAGGGCTGTCGCGTCGTTGCCTTGAGGTTCGCCCGTCTGGACGGGTTGTCAATTTCGCGTCGAGGAGTGGCTAGGCCCGGAATCGAACCGGGAACCTACGGATTATGAGACCGTCGCTCTAACCAATTGAGCTACCTAGCCTGGACGATGTGCCCGCCGGCAGGTCGGTACCACACCGGTGGGCGGCGAGGAAACGTGAGCCTCGCTCACGGCGGCCCGGTGGCCGGTCCCGCGAAACGCAGCACGCCGGTGCGGGCATCGGTGCCGACCAGCGCGCAGCGATCGGTGACCCGGACCTCCAGCGACACGGCCTCGCCCTCGAGATCCGGGGGAGCGGGGACCGACATGACGACGAACGCGCCGGTCTTCTCCCGCCACCCATCGCCCACCGGTGCGAGGTACCAGTGCAGCTGCGAGGTGCTCGCGACCGTCTCGGAGCCGCGCTGGAGCAGGAAGCGGACCACCGGGTGGTCGGGGTCGTTCGGGTTGCTCGACGCCGCGGGCGTGTAGGCGCGCGCACGAACGCTGCCCCAGACGTGGTAGCCGCCCTGGGGCCCCATGTAGAACGGCAGATCTCCCCCGTTGGCCATCGGCACGAAGGTCGTCTGGCCAGTCCCGACCTCGACCTCCATCGGGCCCTGGACGCAGGTGGGCGTCTGATTTCCGGGCGCGGGCTCCTCTTTCCCGCAGGCTGCGATACTCAGGAGAAACAGGCAGAGCGCCACGGGGCACCGACGCGGGATCATCGCGACACCTCCGTTGCGCCGCGCCGGGCCACACCGCGAGGCGCGGGGAACATACCTCGAAGGGAGCGGGATCGCATGCGTTGTCGCTGGGCCGTCGCCGCCTCGCTTCTCCTCGCCGCCTGCGGAGACGGCGCCGGCCCCGAGCCGACTCCACAGGTCATCGCCGCCGGGGAGCATCCCGGCGCGGCCTTCCTCTCGGTCGCGGGCACCGCGCCGGACGACGTCTGGGTGGTGGGGGGCGACCCCGGCACTGGTGGCAAGGTGCTCCACTGGCATGGCAGCGCCTGGTCCGAGCTGCCCAATCCGTGGCGATTCGACCTGTGGTGGGTTCACGTGTTCGGCCCGTCGACGGTGATGTTCGCCGGTGCCGGAGCGACGATCCTGTCGTGGGACGGCACGACCCTTCAGCGGCACCTCACTCCCGGTCTGGCGAGGGACACGGTCTACGGGCTGTGGGGCGCGGCTCCGGACGACGTCTGGGCCGTGGGCGGGTGGGCCGGCCGGTCCGGCTTCGTCTGGCACTTCGACGGGACGTCCTGGGAGGAGGTGCGCCTGCCCGACGATCTGCCCCTCGATCCCGCCGGTGAGCTCCCCGCGTTCCTCAAGGTGTGGGGCCGCGGGCCCGACGACGTCTGGGTGGTGGGCGGCAACGGAACGGTGCTCCACAAGGACGCCGCCGGCTGGTCGGTCGTGCCCTCCGGCACCACCGCGCGCCTGTTCACGGTCTCCGGGAACCGGACTGACGTCACCATCGTCGGCGGAGGCGCCGAGGGGGTGGTGCTGCGTGGCGACGAGCGGGGACTCGCCGACGTCACGCCCCCAGGGGCGCCGGTCCTGCAGGGCGTGACCCACGACGCGCAGGGGAATCCCTGGATCACCGGCGCCGAGGCGCGCATCTGGCGCTGGGAGGGGGAGTGGAGGGCCGTGCCGTCGTCCCTGGACGCTCCGGAGTCGCTGCACGGGGCGTGGCACGACGGCAGGTCCCTGTGGGCGGTCGGCGGCGCGGTGCTCTCCGGCGCCCTCGACCGCGGGGTGATCTGGCGGACGGACGTGCCGACCGTCCCCTACGCGCCCGTTCCGGTCGTCCCCCCCGGCCCGGTGTGCCCTCCCGGCGCGATCGACCGGGTGCCGGATGGGTCCATCGCCCGCCGGTGGAACGAGCAGCTCCTCGACTCCATCCGCCGAGACATCCCGCGACCCGGGGTCCACGCCCGCAACCTCTTCCACGCGAGCGTGGCCATGTGGGACGCCTGGGCGGTGTACGACGCAACCGCCGACGGCTACCTGCCTCGGGCCCGCATCGCCAGCGCGAATCCGGAGGCGGACCGGGCGATCGCCATCTCCCACGCCGCTTACCGCGTGCTCCGCCACCGATACCAGGGCGCAATCGGGGGGGCGGTGTCGGTCGCCTGCTACGACGCCTTCATGCGGAAGCTCGGCCTCGATCCCTCCGACGACCACGTGGCGGGCGACGACCCGGTCGCGGTGGGGAACGCCATCGGGCGGGCGGTCGTCGAGGTGTTCGTGAACGACGGCGCGAACGAGACGGCTGGCTACGCCGACACCACGGGCTGGATGTCGACCAACGTGCCCCTCGTGGTGGACTCGACGGTGCTCCTCCTCGCCGACCCGGAGCTGTGGACCCCCCTCAACATCGGGCTCGCCGAGACGCAGAACGGCATCGTTCTCCCCTCGGGGCTCCAGGCATACGTCGGGCCGAACTGGGGCGAGGTGCAGTGGTTCGCCACCGCCCCCGCCGCGAGCGGCGCGCGTCCGAGCCTGTCCGATCCCGAGCTCGTGGACGCGGCGGTCGAGGTGATCCGGAAGACGGCCTGGCTCGACGTGTCCGACGCGACGACGATGGACATCTCACCCGGAGCGTTCGGCAACAACCCGGTGGGCTCGAACGCCGGCACTGGTCACCCGGTGAACCCGGTGACGGGCCTGCCCTACGCGCCCAACGTGGTGAAGCGGTCGGACTTCGGGCGCGTGCTCGCCGAGTTCTGGGCGGACGGGCCGAGGTCCGAGACGCCTCCTGGCCACTGGAACGTGCTCGCCAACGACGTGTCCGACACGCTCGACCCGGCGAGCCTCCGGATCGGCGGCGACGGCGAGCCGGTGGACCGGCTGCGGTGGGACGTGAGCCTGTACCTGGCCATCAACGGGGCGGTGCACGACGCAGCGATCACCGCGTGGAGCCTGAAGCGGCTGCACACCTCTGCCCGTCCCATCCAGCTCATCCGGTACATGGCGCACCGCGGGCAGCGCAGCGACCCCGCCGCGGCCAGCTACGCTCCGGAGGGCCTGCCGCTCGTGCCCGGCCTCATCGAGCTCGTGACGCCGGAGAGCTCGGCGCCCGGGCAGCGGCACGAGCACCTTCGCTGGTTCCTCGGGACGGTCGCGGTCTACACCTGGCTCGGCGAGCCGGGCGACCGGGCCCACGAGGCCGGCGGGAACGGGTGGATCCGGGCGCTCGAGTGGATTCCGTACCAGCGCCGGACGTTCGTCACGCCCGCCTTCCCGGGCTACGTCTCGGGGCACAGCACCTTCAGCAGCGCGGCCGCCCGGGTCATGGAGCGGTTCACCGGCTCGCCCTACTTCCCGGGCGGCCTGGGCCAGTTCACCGCCAGCCCCAACGCCTACCTGGTCTTCGAGGCCGGGCCGTCCGAGACCACCACGCTCCAGTGGGCGACGTACTACGACGCCGCGGATCAGGCAGGGCAGTCGCGCATCTGGGGCGGGATCCACGTCTGGCCCGACGACCGCGACGGGCGAATCCTCGGGAGGGGAATCGGAAACGCGTCCTACGAGAAGGCGCGCTCGCTGATGGACGGAACGTTCGCGCCCTGATGCGGGCGAGCGGCGGGGTGGGGGAGTGGCTAGGCCCGGAATCGAACCGGGAACCTACGGATTATGAGACCGTCGCTCTAACCAGTTGAGCTACCTAGCCGGTCCAGCCTGCGAGCGCGCCGGGCTACCACGGCCGAGCCGCGCTCGCCAAGCCCGGCTGGAACTCTCCGGGTCGGCTCCGCGGTTGTATTCTCGGGGCGCGAGCCCGCCGCCGGGGCGGTCCCCGAGGGAACTGTTCTGAAATCGCTCCTGGTCACCCTCGTTCTCTCCGCGTCCGCAGGCGGCGGGACCCCGCTCGACATCCGCAGCTTCCACGTGGTGAAGCAGAGCTCCGGCAACGACGACTACTACCGGGTCGAGTCCGGACCCGATGGCCCCCACCTCGCCGCCCGGTACCGTCCGCCCTTCGACACCATGGTCCGGGGCATCGAGGCGCCGGAGCGCTTCCGCCGCACGCTGGCCGGCGTCCGCTGGCGCTGGCGGGTCCGGGCCTTCCCCAAGGGCG
Source organism: Myxococcaceae bacterium (assembly GCA_003818285.1). Classification (GTDB taxonomy): domain Bacteria; phylum Myxococcota; class Myxococcia; order Myxococcales; family Myxococcaceae; genus RPRB01. The sequence continues at coordinate 1,867 of RPRB01000248.1, read as the reverse complement.
GAGACGACTGCAATCCCGACGTCGGCGACGCCGCCGCCGGCGTCTTCGCCACCTTCAAGGCGGGGCTGAAGGTGATGGTCATCAAGTACGTCTGGAACTCGGTGGGCCCGGCGCATCGCAGCTGCGAGCTCGCCAACAACCTGTTCTTCGCCAAGCGCGAGGTGGTGCTCCGGAGCGGCGGAGACCTGGACACCTGGCAGACCGAGATGGTGGATCCGCGGCGTGACTTCGTCCGCTACTTCGGGGGCAAGCTGGAAGACGTTCCGGATTTCGTGGCCCTCGGCGTGCTCACCGACGGGGACGCCACCAACTCCCGGAGCGAGGCGGATTACGCGGACTTCGTCCTCCTCGACCGCCGGCCCGAGCCGGACCTCCTCCAGGCGCAGCTGAAGGCGGTGGGGCAGCTCGCAGACGCCGGGGTCGCGGACCGCGCCTCGGGTTCGCCGCCGGTGAGGGAGGCGGAGGCCGAGCAGCCCCGCTGACGCCTCAGGGCATCTGGCAGTTCAGCTCGGGGGTGGGGGGCATCCGGCCGGTGACCTGCTCCAGGCGCGCCTCGGCGGCCAGCAGGTCGAAGGTGGCCTGTGCATCCCCGTACTGCGCCTCTGCGTATCCGCGATAGGCGTCGATCAGGTCCCGGGCATCGGCCACGCCCACCCCGAAGTTCAGGGTCGCGCTCCGGAACCAGCTGCGGCCCGCGGCCACCGCCTTCGCCGAGGCCTCACGCTTGGTGATGGCGGCGGTCAGGTCCGCCGCCGCGGTCTCCACCTCGACGCGGATGCCCCGCACCGCGCCCGCGCGCTGCTTGCGGAGCGTGTCCAGCTCAGCCTCCTTCTTGTTGGTGCGGGCGATCACGTTCCAGAAGGAGAGGTTCTGGCGAATTCCCAGCGCCGCGCCGATGGTCAGCGCGTTGAAGTAGTCGCCCACGTAGGGGTTGTTGATGGTGTCCCGCCCCGCCGCCCGCGAATACGCGAACTGCCCCAGCAACCCGACCTGCGGGAACAGCTCGGCCCTGCTCGCCCGCACGTCCGCCTCCTTGGCGAGGATCCCGCTGTCCAGCGCCTTGAGATCGGGGCGCATCCGCGTGGCGTCCCCGACGGCGGCCTCGAGGTCCGGCGCCTGGATCTTCGAGGTGTCGGGGAGGGGGTCGTCCCGGAGCTGGAGCTGGTTCGGCTCCATGGCCAGGGTCGCCGCCAGCCCGACCCGCGCGACCCGGAGCGCCCGCTCCCCGTCGGCGATCCGCTGGGTGAGCTGGCTGCGGAAGATCTCGATCCGGTAGCGATCCTCCGGGCTGATCTCCCCGTCGTTGGCCTTGAGCGACTTCTGGACCCGGACGTCTGCCTCCTTGAGCGCGCCCTGGACGTCGGCCCCGATGGCCAAGAGGCGCGTGGTGAGGCGGATGCCCATGACCAGCTGCAGCACGCGGGTGCGGATGGCGTTCGCGGTGTCGTCGACGAGGTACCCCCGCGCCTGGGCGCCCGCCTCGGCGGCATCCCGGGCCGCCTTGAGTCGGCCCCAGGTCCACAGCGGCTGCAAGGCGTTCACCTCCACCCGGACGAAGGCGCCGAGGTCGGTGAGGCCCCGGTTGCTCCCGCTCTCGATGGCAGAGATGTTGTTCCTGTCCTTCGTTCCGTCGGCCTGCGTCTTGAGGGCGGCACCTGGCACCACCCCCACCGGAACGTTGGCGTAGAACTCGGGCAGGAACCAGACGGCCAGCGCCACCGCCTTGTCCGCCTCGGCGGCCGCCGCCTCGCTGCGCTTGATGCCCACCTCGTCGCTCCGCGCGAGCGCGAGTGCCAGGGCGGTCTGGAGATCGAGCGGCCCGCAGGTGGGCGCCGCGACGGTGAGGGCGAACAGCGCGGTCGCTACG
>RPRB01000247.1 GCA_003818285.1 Myxococcaceae bacterium | reverse complement strand
CGAGCGTGGACGTGGTGCTCTTCGATCCGATGTTCGGCCGGGCGCTCGCATCGCAGCCCGGTTTCGAGATGCTGCGGCGTCTGGCGAATCCGGCTCCGCTCAGGGCCGACGTCCTCGCCGAGGCACGACGGGTCGCCCGGCGGGCGGTGCTGGTGAAGGCGGCCCGGTACACCCCGATGCTCCGGAATCTCGGCTTGCGCCACGAGCACGCCTCCCGGAGCGCTCCGGTGGTCTGGGCCCGGGTCCCGGCGGTGGCTCCCTGACGCGGCGCGACGCCGGGCAACTTGCCAGTCCCGGGGCGACGAACCGTGCAACGCTGCGAGCCGCCCCACGTCCCGGAGAGACCATGCACGCGCCTCACCGACACCGCTCGATGCCGCGCGTCGCCGCCCTCGTGCTGCTGCTCACCTCCGTCGCCCTGGCGGCGGATCCCGCCGGTCGCGTGATCGATGGACCGGCCGGCAAGCTCTACGTCGAGGTGCGGGGGACCGCTCCCGGCCGTCCGCTGCTGGTGGTCAATGGAGGGCCAGGGTTCGGCCACGCGTACCTCCTGGCCTCCCCCGTGTGGGACCAGCTGTCGCAGAGTCGGCGGGTGGTGATGTACGACCAGCGCGGCACGGGGCGTTCGACGGAGGTGAAGCCGGGAACGCCGGTGACGCTGACGGATCAGCTCGCCGACCTTGAGGCAGTTCGCAAGAGCCTCGGGGCGCAGGAGGTCGACCTCCTGGGTCACTCCTACGGTGGCTCGCTGGTGATGGCCTACACCGCCCGGTTTCCGGGCCAGGTGAAGCGACTGCTCATCGTGGACTCGGCCGCGCCGAAGCTGAGCGAGACGACGGATCTCTTCAAGCACGCATACCCCGACGTGACGGAGCGAATGGACGGGTTCGAGTTCAGCGCGCAGCTCAACGACCCGGCGGCGATCGAGGGAGAGATCGGCGCATATCTCTCGATGATCTTCTGGAGCCCGGATCACCGGGACGCCTTTCTTCGCCATTACACGCCCGGTACGTTCCGGCGCCACGTCAACGAGGCGGTGAGCGCCGACCTGGGGCGCTACGACCTGACTCCCGAGATCCGGAAGTTCAAGCTGCCGGTGCTGGTCATCACCGGCCGTTACGACATGAATGTCGCCCCTTCGGTCGCCTGGAAGATCCACCAGGCGATACCGGGGTCGCGGATCGTGTTCTTCGAGCGCAGCGCCCACCTGCCGTTTTACGAGGAGCCCGAGCGGTTCAGGACAGTGGTGCAGGAGTTTCTCGGGAAGCCCTGAAACGGGTCTCGGGGCGAACCACTCCACCGTGAGCTAGGATGGCTGTCGCTTCCGGCGCGGAGGAGGGAGGCCGATGGGGCTCGCGACCTTGCTCGCCGTATCCCTGCTCGGAGCGGGTGAAGCGGACGCCGGCCCGAAGCCGGACGCGGCGGCCTCGAACCGCTCCGAGGTCGAGCAGGCCCAGGGTCGAGGTCTGGTCGTCGACACGTCCGCCGTCTCACCTCCGCTCCGCGTGCGACACGGCTCCGTCGACGGAGAGAAGGTTCGAGAGGTCGTCTCCTCGAATCGCGCCGAGCTCCGGAGCTGCTACGAGCGAGCGTTGCTCGACGATCCACACCTCTCGGGCGCGTGCACGGTCCGGATCGTCATCGCCAAGGACGGCACCGTGGGCACCGCCGGCATACAGGGTTCCACGCTCCACTCCCTGTCGATGCAGCGCTGCGTGCTCCAGCTCGTCCGGAAATGGCGCTTTCAGCCTCCGGCCGACGGAAGGCCCGCAGCGGTCGATTACCCGCTGACCTTCCGGAAGGAAGAGCACGACGCCGGGCTCTGATCCGAGGGCAGGGGCAGAAGGAGGACGCATGACGCTCGCTCCGTGGCCTCCGACCGGCAGTTTCGTCTGCGGGCTCCTGCTGGTGGCTGCGGAGGCGATGGCCGGCCGGCGCTCGGCCCTGATCAGCCGCGCCCCGCAGCCTTCGACGGCCCCTCGCTTCCGAGCGGCGCCATCCTCCCCGTCGGCGCGCCGGCCAGCTCGTGTGGCATCCGGTCGCGCTGCGCCCGGAGGTACTGCATCGGCGAGAGGTAGAGGAAGTTCGACACCCGCGACGTGTACAGGCACGCGTACTGCTCCACCTGCGAGCCGAACCGGCTGTTCTCGTTCCCTTCCTTGAACATCAGCCCCCAGAACGGGTTGAACCCCAGCTCGACGTCGCGCTCCAGCACGTCGGCGATCTCGGTGCTCGTCCGCAGCGCCCGCCGGAGCCGCTCGAGGTCGTGCTTCGCCCGCCGCCGTTCCTCCTCCAGCACCGCCCGCTCGCCGTTCGCGCCACCGTTCCGGTCAAGCCGGCGGTCCAGCGCGTTGAGGAGGCCCTTCCGGACGTTCAGCTCGTCGTCGAGCCTCGCGATGAGCAGCTCCACCTCACCGAGCCGGCCGATCTCGTCGGCGCGCCCCTCGGTGTAGCGGATCTCGTCCTCCAGCTCCTGGACGACCATGCACGTCCGCCACAGCGACGCCTTCCGGCTCCGGAGGATGTCCCCGTAGATGTGGTCGCCGACGTAGAGGACCTTCTCCCCGCCGATGCCGGTCATGCGCTCCAGCGCCGGCAGGTTTCCGCCCTGGTACACCTTCCACCGCTCGAGCGCCTTCGCCTCGCCGAGCACCGTGTTGTCCTGGGTCGTCGCGTCGACTTCCAGAAACGGCCGGCCCTCGGTGAAGAACGCCGGCTTCATCGCCCCGGTGATGACCAGGTCGAAGTAGTTCCGCCACGACGGGTACTCGCTCACCACTCCGTCGAGCAGGAACGACATCACCACGTCGGTGTAGTCCCAGAGCGAGTTGGTCAGGAGGAACAGCTTCTTCCCGCCCGAGCGTAGCTTGTGCAGCGCCGGCCCCAGCTCGGGGTCCCGGAAGATGTACCGGCCGATGTCCTTCCGCACCTCGCGCTTCAGCGAGTCGTCCCGGTGGACCGCGTCGATCGCCTCCCGGACATCGTCGTAGAGCCGGCCGTACTCCACCGTCTGGCCCTGCCGCTCCAGGAAGTCGATGATCGCCGCGTAGAGCCAGGCTTCGGGGAGCGAGAACAGCGTGTCGATCCACGCGTAGCGGTCGCTGGTGAGACGGATGAGCTCGTTCCGGTAGAGCTTGTTGCACACCTCGGCCGGCAGCGGCGCGAGGCCGTGGTAGGCGCGCCCCACGCTCCCGAAGCGATCCATCTTGATGAGGTTCCCCTGCGCCTTGTCCACCACGAGCCCGCGCATCACGAACCCGTGGTCGTACTGGAGGAGCCCCAGCTCCGCGGGGTAGCCGAACTCGGTCACCAGCCGCGACAGCGTCAGGTCGAACGACAGCTGCTCGATCCGGCGCAGGTGGTAGATGGCCAGGGTGTAGTCCATGTCGAACCCCACCATCTCCACGTTCCCCATCCGGAGATTGCGGTTGACGAAGACCTGGCGCGCCCGTTCCACGGGCATTCGCGCCGTCCCGTCCAGCAGGCGGGCGAGCTCGGCGTCCGAGAGAATCCGGACCGCCTCCTCCTGGGCGCGGACCGCCTCGGGCAGGGAAGGGCGGATTTGGAGCCCGCCGTGGAGCGGCTGTTCGGGAAGGGGGGAGGGGTCGTCGCGGCGGAGCATCGGTGGTCGGGGGTGTTCCTTGGAAAGTCCGGTTTCTTGCGGGCGGAGGCCCCCGCTGGCAGCGTAGCGCGCGAGTGGTGAACGCGCGCGCCCGTGCCCGTCGAATCGAGGACAGCGCGCTGCTCGATCGCATCGCCGAGCTGGAGGACCGGCTGCGCACGCTCGAGCGGCAGCTGGGCCGGAGGCCTGCGCGCCGGCGGGCCCCCCGGGGCGCCCAGGCGGCCAGCCCGCCTTCCACAACCGACCGCTGCCCGGGGTGCCTCCTGGAGGTCCCCCCGGGCCCACGTGGGGGGGAGTGCGTCTGGTGCGGCTTCATCTTCGCCGCGGTACGGGGAAGGCGTGCGAAGTCGGTGCGAAGGCGCCGGGGGGGCGGTATGCAGGGCCCTTCCCGTGAGCCCACGAGCCAAGACTGACCCTGAAAGCTCGGCGCGCCGGCGTCGGGCGGACTTCTTCCGCGTCCACGAGGCCCGCCTCTCCAACGGCCTGCGCGTCCGGATGGTCCCGGATCACGACGCTCCGGTGGTGAGCCTCTACACCTTGTTCCAGGTGGGCTCGCGCAACGAGCGTCCGGGCATCACCGGCATCAGCCATCTCTTCGAACACATGATGTTCAACGGGGCGGCGAAGTACGGCCCGAAGGAGTTCGACGAGGTGCTGGAGTCGAACGGCGGCCGCTCCAACGCCTACACCACGCACGACGCCACCGTGTACTACGAGGACTTCGCCGCCGAGGCCCTGGACACGGTGCTGGACCTCGAGTCGGACCGGATGCGCTCGCTCACCATCGACGACCGCTCGCTCCGGAGCGAGCGCGAGGTGGTCAAGGAGGAACGCCGGCTCCGCGTGGACAACGAGCCCGCCGGCCTGATGGACGAGGCGCTGCACGCGCTCGTCTACGAGGCCCATTCCTACCGCTGGCCGGTCATCGGCTGGATGGGGGACATCGAGGCCATCCGCCGTGAGGACTGCGAGGCCTACTTCCGCACCTTCTACGCCCCGAACAACGCGACGCTCTGGGTGGCCGGGGACTTCGAGCCCGACGCGCTCCTCAAGCGCATCCGCAAGGCCTATGGCGACATCCCCCAGGGGCCACCGGTGCCGGCAGTGATCAACTCCGAGCCTCCGCAGCGCGGCGAGCGCCGTGCCGAGCTCCGCCACCCCTCGCGCGCGCCCTCCCTGCTGGTGGCCTACCGCGGCCCTCAGGTGACCGACCCGGACACCCTCACCCTGGACGTGCTCCAGTTCATCCTCGGGGTGGGCGAGGGGAGCCGGCTCCAGCGGGCGCTGGTCTACGGCAAGCGTCTGGCGGTCAACGTGGGTGTGGACTGGAGCTGGCGCCGCGATCCCGGCGTCTTCGCCTTCCACCTCGAGCTGCAGCCGGACGCCGACGTGCGCGCCGCCGAGGCCGAGCTCTACGCCGAGCTGTCCCGGGTTGCCGAGCACGGCGTGGAGCCGCGCGAGGTGGAGAAGGCACGCAACAACCTCCGGGCGCACCTGCTCCGCGAGTTCACCTCCAACTCCGGCCGCGCCCATGCGCTGGGGACCTACGAGCTGTTCCTCGGACGCTGGGAGCAAGGGCTCGCCCTGGCCGAGGCGTACGGCCGCATCGACGCGGCGAAGGTCCAGGCCGCGGCCCGCCGCTGGCTCGACCCCACCCAGCGCTCGGTGGTGACGCTGGTCCCCGAGGACGCCCGGACGTGACCGCCGCCAAGCAGCGCACCGTCCGCGCGGTGGCCGTGGGTCGCGGCCTCCGCCTGCACCGGTTCGAGACGCAGGGCGGACTCCCGGTCACCGTCGCCCAGCGCGGCCGCATTCCCCTGGTCGCCGTGCGCCTGGTGCTGGCCTCGGGCGCGGCAGGCGATCCTCGCGGGAAGGAGGGGCTGGCCGACTTCACCATGCGTCTGCTCCGCCGCGGGACCGCCCACCGCGACGCGCACACGCTCGACGAGGCCATCGAGTTCGTCGGCGCCTCGCTCGGGCTGTTCGCCGGCGAGGACCAGGTGGCGCTCGCCCTCACCACGCCGGCCGAGCATCTCCCGGCGATGCTCGGGGTGCTCTCCGAGCTGGCCCGGACCCCGAGCTTCCCCGAGGAGGAGGTGCGCACCGAGCGCGAGCGGACCCTCGGGCAGTTCGCCAACGACGTTGACGACCCCTCGCTCCTGGCTGACCGGGCGCTGATCCGCACCGCCTGGGCCGGGCATCCCTACGGGCACGACGTGTCGGGCACCCGCGCCTCCGTGACGTGCTTCACCCGCCAGGACCCCGCCGGGTTCCACGCCGCGTACTTCGGACCGCGTCCTGCGCAACTCTTCGTGGTGGGCTCGGTGGATCCGGAGGAGGTCGGACGCCACGTCGATGAGGCCTTCGGGCCCTGGGCCGGGGGCCCGGAGCGCGGGGTGGAGGTTCCACCGCCCGGGGGCGTGGCCCGCTCGGGAACCGTCGTGGTGGTCGATCGGCCCGAGCAAACCCAGAGCCAGGTCCGCCTCGCCGGGCCGGCGTATCGCCGCGGCGCCCCGGTGCAGTTCGCTGCCCAGATCGTGAACGTCACCCTCGGCGGAGGCTTCACCTCGCGGCTGGTGCGCGAGGTCCGGGTCAAGCGCGGCCTCTCCTACGGGGTGGGCTCCTCGTTCGACGCGCTCCGGGCGGGCGGGCTGTTCTCCGTCTCCAGCTTCACCAAGGTGGAGACCACCGGCAAGCTCCTCTCGGTGATGCGGCAGGAGGTGGACCGCATGCGCGAGCGAGGCCCCACCCAGGCCGAGGTGGAGAAGGCCCAGCGCTACCTGGCCGGTCTCTTCCCGCTGCGGACCGAGACCAACGAGTCGCTCGCCGCGGTGCTGGCGGACATGGCGCTCTACGGCCTCGGGGACGACTGGCTCGACCGCTACCGTGACCGGGTGCGGGCGGTGACCCGGCCCGAGGCCCGCGAGGCCGCCGCCCGGTACTGCTTCCCGGAGCCGCCGCTCACCGTCGTCGTCGGTCCGGCCGAGCGGCTCCGGCCGCAGCTGGAGCGCTTCGGTCCGGTGGAGGTCCTCTCCGCCGACGACGTGCTGTGATCCCCGTCCTCTGGTCCGCCGGAGG
>RPRB01000246.1 GCA_003818285.1 Myxococcaceae bacterium | reverse complement strand
GCAGTCAAGGCCGCGGCGTCCGGTAGCCACGGCGCGCGATGGTCAAGACCCTGCGTCAGACCGGTCAAGGCCGCGGCGTCACAGCAGTCATGGCCGCGGCGTCCGGTAGCCACGGCGCGCGATGGTCAAGACCCTGTGTCAGACCGGTCAAGGCCGCGGCGTCACAGCAGTCATGGCCGCGGCGTCCGGTAGGTCAAGGCCACGGCGTCCGGTGGGTCAAGGCCGCGGCGTCCGGTAGGTCCCAGCGGCCTCAGTACGGCGAGGCCTTGAGGTCGTCGAGGCCGGGCGCGCCCGGCGCAGGAGGGAGGTGCGCGGTGACCACCAGGCGGTCGCGTGCCCGCACCCGCTCGGCGATCGACAGTCGCCCCTGTGCCTCGAAGACCAGGAGCACCGTGCGGTCCGGCGGAAGCTCGACCGAGAGCGGGGTGTGGCCGAGCAGCCGGCCATGGAGCGTCACCCGGGCACCCGGAGGGGTGGAGCGCAGCTGGACCGGGACCGGCGCGGGCCGCTCGGCGCGCGCGGGCGGGGGTGCGGGCAGCCTCGTCGCCGGAGTCTGCACCGGCTGCGGGGACGGTGTCGCCGCCGCCGACGACGCAGGTGGCGCCGCGGGGAGGATTGCTTCGGGCGGCGGTGCGACGCTTTCCGTGGCCGGGCCGGGCGACGCGGCCAGTGGAGGCAGCGGCCGGGTCCACACGCTCCGGGAAGCGAGCGCGAGGATCGCCAGGGCCGCGCCGGCAGCGAGCGCGACCACCGCGAACCGCTTCCACCGCCGGTCTCCGGCGTGTGGACGGGGAGGCGGAAGCTCGTGTCCGGCGAGCACGGCCTCGAGCGCGGCCTCGACCTCGGCCATGGTGTCGGGGCGCTCGGCCGCGCTCTTGGCCATCATCCGCGCCACCAGGTCGGCGAGCGCCGGCGGGATGGGTCCGTGCGGTCCCTGCGCCGGAAGTCGGGGCACGGGCGAGAGGAGGTGCGCGGCGAGGACGTGGGTGGCGCTCGCCCCGAGGTAGGGAGGTGCGCCGGTGAGCAGCTCGAAGAGGAGCACCCCCAGCGCGTAGACGTCGCTGCGGCCGTCCTGACGCTGACCGGCGGCCTGCTCCGGAGACATGTAATGGGGCGTGCCGAAGATCAGGCCAGCGGCCGTCTCGCGAGCGTCGCGCGGCCCCTCGGCGAGGCGAGCGATGCCGAAGTCGGCCAGCTTCGCGGTTCCGTCCCGGCCGAGGAGGACGTTCTCCGGCTTGATGTCGCGGTGGTAGATGCCGTGCGCGTGCGCGGCGGCGAGCGCGCGGGCGAGCTCGCGCACCAGCGACATCGCCTCGCCTGGGGGGAGCGGGCCGAGCCTCGCCAGCCTGCGGGCCAGCGTCTCGCCCTCCACCATCTCCATCGCGAGATAGAAACGTCCGTCCGGGGTGCGCCCGAAATCGGTGACCTCGACGATGCCCGGGTGGCGGATGTGGCTCGCCGCCACCGCCTCGCGCTGGAAGCGGCGGACGATGTCGTCCCGCGCGCCGTGCGAGGTCCGCAGGACCTTGACCGCCACCGTGTTGCCCAGCGCGAGGTGCTCGGCGCGGTACACCGCGCCCATTCCGCCGCGGCCCACGAGGTCGTGAATCCGGTAGCGGTCGGCGAGCACGGTGCCCGGCGTGAGGGGCGGCTCGTCGTCCTCGGTCGCAGGGCCACCGGGTGGGGCAGTCAGCGAGCGGCGGGCGACGGAGAGCAGCACCGCCCCGACCTGAAGCAGGCTCCCCTCCGGAAGGGTTCCGGACGTCCGCGGCTCCCCGTCCAGCAGCGTGGGCCAGCGGCCACCGAGGTGGACGAACTCGAGGCCGCGACTGCCCTCGACCAGCCGGAGATGCCGCGGCGCCACGCCATCGTCCGAGAGCACCAGCTCGCAATCGCGCGAGCTGCCCAGGACCGCTCCCCTCCGAGGAACCAGCAGCACCGTCCCCGCGCCGCGACCGGTGTGCAGACGGAGCTCCCACCCGTCGCCCAGCAACGGCGCGGGACCGACCCCCGCCCGGGCGGTGTCCAGGTCCACGTCCACTCTCGGACGGAGCATAGGCCATCGGACGGTCCAGGCATGCTCGCCGACATCCCGGGCTTGCATGCGAGCAGGGACGTCCCAAGCTTGGCGCGCCGTGTCCACGGGTGAGGGAAGGAGGGGGAGCTGGGTCAGGTTGGCCCTCGCCTGCGCCATGCTCGCGGGCTGCGGCGGCACGGGACCGGCGTCGTTCGTCCCCGATTCGGGAATCCTCGTCGACAGCGGCAGTGGCGATGCGGGCGCGGACGCGGGAGCGGACGCCGGCCGCAGCGTGTGGTTCCGGCGCGACGCGGGCGTGAAGATCATGCCGCTGGGCGATTCCATCACCGAGGGCGCGCAGGCGGAACTGGGCGGATACCGCTGGCCGCTGGAGGACCTCCTGGTCGATGCGGGCTACGCCTTCGACTACGTGGGGAGCGTCCGGAAAGGCTCGCCGGCGGCCATGCCCCGGCCGTGGCACGAGGGACACGGCGGCTACCAGATCGAGTCGGCGGACGGCGGGAACCAGCTCGCCGGCGCGGTGGTGGACTCGGCGCTGCGGACTTACCAGCCTGACGTCATCCTCCTCCTCGCCGGCACCAACAACCTCAACTTTCCGGACACGCTGTACCCCGACAGGACCTCGGCGATGTACGACCGGCTCCTGGCGCAGATCTTCAGCCTTTCGCCCGCGGTCGGGGTTGTCGCCTCGCCGGTCCCCTGGAAGACGTCGGTGCCCTCCGACCAGGTTTCCGAGTTCAACGCGCGGGTTGTCGCCATCGTCGATCGGTACGCCGACGCGGGCTTCCACATCGCCTGGGTGGCGGGGATGACCGACGCCATCGACGGCGGGGTGGTGAACCTCCCCGACGGGATTCACCCCTCGCAGCCGGCCTACGGGCGGATGGCCGAGCAGTGGTTCCGCACGCTGGACTCGGTCAGCGGCCAGTGAGCGCCGTGGGCGCGGGGAGCCCGTCGAGCGCGGCGAGCACCTGCTCGGGCGTGGTGTCCCGCATGCAGCGGTGGTGACCTTCCGGGCACCGCACCTTGCCCGCGCGGTTGCAGGGACGGCAGGGAAGGGGCTGGGTGACGAGCCTCGCGTGGGCCACCGGCTCGACCGAGGCCGGATCGTTGGGGCCGAAGAGCAGCACCGTGGGAATGCCGAGGGCGACTCCGGCATGGGAGAGCCCGGAGTCGAGGCCCACGGCGGCGCTCGCCAGCGAGAGCTCGGCGAGGGTGTCGGCCACGCTCGCGCCGGTCCGGTCGAGGACCGCGGCGGGGGCGGCGGCCGCGATCTCCTGCGCCTGCGGTCGGTCCTCGGCGCCGCCCACCAGCAGCACCTGCGCGCCCGCGCCGGCGAGCCGCTCCACCAGGCCCCGCGCGTGGACGACCGGCCAGCGCTTGGTGGGCCAGCCGCCCCCGACGTGAAGGGCCACCAGCGGACGGGCCTCCGCGCGACCCGCGGCGCGCAGCCGCTGACGCGCCTCGTCCTCCTCGGGCAGCGCGATGGCCAGCCGCGCGGGGGCTCCGGTCCGCAGCCCGAGCGCGGTGGCCAGCCGGTCGAAGCGGCGGGAGAAGACGACCTCGAATGGGCGTACCGGCGCGACGTGGGTGAGGAGCAGCCGCTCGGGTCCGCCGCCGAAGCCCACCCGGATTCCGGCGCCCGACCGGAGCAGCAGCCACGCGGCGCGGGCCGACCGCACCGGGGTGACCGCCACGTCGAAGGTCCCGGGTCCGAGCGCCCGGAGCGCGTCGTTCACCGAGGTCCGGGCGGACATGGGGCCGGTGGAGCGGACCGTGTCCACTGCGGGCGCGTGGCGGAGCACGTCCGCGCCCTGGTCGTGGCTGAGCGCCACCAGCTCGGCCTCCGGGAAGCCCGCCCGCAGGTCGCCGAGGAGCGGCAGGGCGAACACCACGTCGCCGATGCCGCCCTTGAGGAAGACCAGGACCCGTTCGCTGCGTTCTCGCTTCATCCGCTCGTGTGCCTGCCCTAGGGTCCCCGGCCCCTCATGCGAATCCCGACGCTCGCCCTGCTGCTCCTGCCGCCCCTGGCCCATGCTGCGCCCGCCGACCCCACGCCGGAGGACGCCCGGGTCTTCATCCAGAAGGTCAACGAGGATCTGAAGCGGCTCACGGTCAAGCAGTCCACGGCGGACTGGATCAAGTCCACCTACATCACCGAGGACAGCGAGCGCGCCGCGGCCTGGGCGAACGACGACCTGCTCGCCGCCACCCGGGCCGCGCTCGAGCAGGCCAAGCGCTTCGATGGCGTGACGCTCGACCCCGACACCGCCCGGATGCTGCGCCTCCTCCGGGTCAACAACAGCGTGCTCGCCCCGGCCGACGCGGCCCACCGCGCCGAGCTCACCTCCATCCTGGCCCGCATGGAGGGCCTCTACGGCGCGGGCAAGGACTGCGGTCCGGACGGGAAGGGGAAGTGCCGGGACCTCGAGGCCCTGGAGAAGGTGGTGAACCGCAGCCGTGATCCGAGGGCGCTCCTCGACGCCTGGACCGGGTGGCACGCGGTGGGCCGGCAGATCCGCCCGCTCTACGAGCGCTTCGTGGTGCTGGCCAACGAGGGCGCGCGGGACAACGGCTTCGCCGACCTCGGGGCGCTCTGGAGAAGCGCCTACGACATGAGCCCGGAGGAGTTCGAGCGGGAGACCGACCGGATCTGGGCCCAGGCCAAGCCGCTGTACGACGACCTCCACTGCTACGTCCGGGCCGGCCTGCAGCGGAAGTACGGCAAGGCGCTGGTCCCGGACGGCACGCCCATCCCGGCCCACCTGCTCGGAAACATGTGGGCGCAGGAGTGGACCAACATCTATCCGCTGGTCGAGCCGTACCCGGGCGTGGCCAGCCTCGACGTCACCCGGAAGCTCGAGAGGCAGCGGTGGGACGCCCGCCGGATGGTGAAGCTGGGCGAGCACTTCTTCACCGGGCTCGGGCTGGACCCGCTGCCGGCCACCTTCTGGACCCGCTCGCTGCTCACCAAGCCCCGGGACCGCGAGGTGGTGTGCCACGCCTCGGCCGGGGACGTGACCTACTCCGACGACCTGCGCATCAAGATGTGCATCCGGCCGGAGGAGGAGGACCTCATCACCATCCACCACGAGCTGGGCCACAACTACTACCAGCACGCGTACGTGAAGCAGCCGTTCCTCTACATGACCGGGGCGAACGAGGCCTTCCACGAGGCCGTGGGGGACGCGCTCGCGCTGTCGGTCACCCCCGCCTATCTGGTGCAGGCCGGCCTCCTCGACCGGGTCCCGCCCGAGAACCAGAAGGCGCTGATCAACGCGCAGATGAAGAGCGCGCTGGAGAAGGTGTCCTTCCTTCCCTTCGCCAGGGGCATCGACCGGTGGCGGTGGCAGGTCTTCGCGGGGAAGGTGACTCCGGCGAGCTACGAGAGCTCGTGGTGGGCTCTGCGCACGAAGGAGCAGGGCGTGGCCCCGCCCGCGCCGCGGACCGAGGCCGAGTTCGACCCGGGGGCGAAGTACCACGTGCCGGCCAACGTGTCGTACACACGGTACTTTCTGGCCCGCGTGCTCCAGTTCCAGTTCTACCGGGGGCTCTGCCGGGCGTCGGGCCAGACCGGCCCGCTCCACGGCTGTCACTTCGACGGGAGCAAGGAGGCCGGACGGCGTCTCCAGGCGATGCTCGCCCTGGGGGCGAGCAAGCCGTGGCCGGACGCGCTGGAGGCGCTCACCGGGGAGCGGCGCATCGACGGCGGAGCGCTGCTCGAGTACTTCGCCCCGCTCCGGACCTGGCTCCAGCTGCAGAACCAGGGGCGCGCGTGTGGGTGGTGAGGCGTCGCGTCAATCCGTTTCAGCCGTTCTTCCTGGAAAACCGCGTGGACAGTGGAGGAAGAAGCTCTTATGTTGCGCGCCGACGCTCGAGCCATGACGGCCGGGGTCGCTGGCTCGGGACGTAGTCCCGGCCGTTCATGAAGGAAGCAACGAAATGGCAACTGGTACCGTGAAGTGGTTCAACGATGCGAAGGGCTTTGGCTTCATCACTCAGGATGGGGGTGGCGAGGATGTGTTCTGCCACCACACCGCCATCCAGGCCGATGGATTCCGCACCCTCGCTGAGGGGCAGAAGGTGACCTTCGACATCACCCGCGGCCCGAAGGGTCTGCAGGCGCAGAACGTCCGCGCCATCTGATCTGACGCCGCACTGAACGCACCTTCACGACAGGCCCGGGTACTCCGTCGCAGGGGTCCCGGGCCTTCGCACGTCCGGGGGTTCAGGCGAACCGGTCGAGCATGAAGGGGGCGAGCACGTTCCAGGAGACGAAGGTGCCGCTCGGGGGCCAGAGCCCGACCCCGGCGTCGTTCCAGCACTCGTGGAGCGCGCCGGTGCGCTGGAGGTCTCCGGCGAGCAGCCGCGCCGTCCTCACCGCCAGCTCGCGGGCCTGGGCGCCGAACCCGTACCGGGACAGCCCCTCCGCCAGGTAGTAGCTGGAGAGCACCCACACCGGTCCGCTCCAGTTGGACACGGGCCCGCGGCGGCCCTTCTTGAAGTCGTAGAGCAGCACCCGCGGAGACGCTGGAAATAGAGGTCGTCCGCGGGGCAGGTGCGAAGGCCCATGGGTCCCCAGAACCCCTCGGGAGGGAGCAGCACCTCGACCATCCGGCGCGGGCGCGCGGGGCTGCCGAGGGCCTGCCGGCGAGGACCCGGGCCGCCGCTGCGGAGAGGGGCATCGGCGCGAGCCAG
>RPRB01000245.1 GCA_003818285.1 Myxococcaceae bacterium | reverse complement strand
TCGGGGTCGATGCGGATCGTGACCCCTCCAACGAACCCCTGGAAGTCCTCGGTGCCCGAGCCGGGCACGACGGTGATCGAGAGTTCCTGCTCACCGTTGGTCATCACCCCGCGGTGCACCAGTGAGAAGCTTCCCTGGCGGCCGCGGACCTTGCCGGTGACGCGCTCCACAGCGACGTAGGCGCCGTTGCCCTTGCCCTTCCCCATCGCGGTCAGCATCTCGCCGCGCGACGTCCCCTCGAACTGTCCGTGCCAGGTCTTCTGGAGAGACATCCGTCCCAGTCCGGTGCCGGCGTCGTCCGCCTGTGGGGTGAGCTTCACCTCGAAGCTGCCCTCGGCGTGGAGGTATGCCGCCCCCGTCATCGCTGCTCCCTTCGTGCCCGCGTCGGCGGCCGGAGCCGGGCCGGCGACGGCGAGCGACGACAGCACCACGAACGCGCTCCCGAGCGCCAGCGTGCTCCGCATGCCCCGCCTCCGACGCATCTACGCGCGGGCGGTTCGCTCCCACGCGGCGGCTTGCGAGTTTCGCAGAAATCGCCAGAAGCCGACGGCGATCGCGAGGTTCATGGTCACGAAGTAGTAGGCGATGCCCGCCGCGCGCCGCACCAGCGCCGGCCCCACCGCCACGCTTCCCAGTACCGCGAGGCCGTAGAAGCCGACCTGGGCCGCCATGGTGAAGCGGTAGAACGGCGCGTCGAGTAGCACCACGTTCGCCACGAGCGCCAACAGCATCAGCGCCGGCGCGCACCAGCGAAGCACCTTGTGCGACCAGAAAGCGAACGCCGGGAAGCCCCGGAACGGCGAGAGCAGCCCCGGCACCAGGCCCAGGCTCTGGAAGTTCCCTGCCGCGATGCGCGCCCGACGCCCGAACTCGCGCCCGTAGTCCTCGGTGGTCTCTTCCGAGGCCAGCGCCTGCGGCTCGTAGAGCACGCGGTAGCCCTGGTCGAGCAGCCGCAGGGCGATCACGAAGTCGTCCACGATGGTCGAGGGCGGGAGCGAGGTGAAGAGGTCGCGGCGGATGGCGTAGAGGCCACCGTTGGCGCCAACGACTGCGCCCTGCTTCCCCTCCATCGCCTTCAGCCAGGACTCGTATCTCCAGTACGCGCTCTCCTCGTACTCGGCACGGGTGGGGTTGTAGAGCTGGAGCCGGCCGCACACCGCGCCCACCTCCGGGTCCTCGAAGTGGCGGACGAGTGCCTTCAGCGCCCCCGGCTCGATGCGGGTGTTCGCGTCGGAGAGCACCACGATGTCCCCACGCGCGGCCGGGATGCACCGGTTGAGCACGCTGGTCTTTCCCGCGCGCGGCGCCGCCGAGAGGTGAACGCGCGGATCCGGATGTGCCTCGACGATGACGTCCGTCGCGTCGGTGCTCCCGTCCGAGCCGATGAGCACCTCGAGCCTGTCCGGTGGGTAGTCGAGCGCGAGGCTGTTGCGGAGCTTCTCGTCGATGCACTCCGCCTCGTCGTGAGCCGCGACCACCAGCGACACGCTCGGCCAGACCCGGGGGTGAGCCGGCGCGCTGCCTTCCCCGCGCTTCACCCGGGCCAGGACCAGCAACCACAGCGGGTACAGGAAATACGTCTGTGCCAGCAGCACCGCCGCCGCCCAGAACGCCACCGTCGCCATCCACGCCCTCCCGGGAGCCCTCCGGGTCAGCAACGGGCATGCCGTGGGAAGGACAGGAGTTGCGGGCGGATGCACCCTCCAGGGTGGCGGGCGGCTGTAACGATTACTTGCCGCCCCGCTCCTGGTCGATGAGCGCCTGGGCGAGGAGGTGCTTCGGGTTCAGAGCCACCGCCGCGTCCAGCTTGGCCAGGGCGGCCTCCTTCTGGCGCAAGGTGAGGAGCAGCCGGCCGGCCAGCACGTAGGGCCGGATGAACGTCGAGTCGCGGGCCATGAGGTCGTTCATCGACCGGACCGCCTGCTCCACGCTGTCCGGGGGGGCGTTCTTGGCGCTGAGCACGTACTCGGCATAGGCCACCTCGGCCCAGCCGTCCCTGCCCCCGAGCTGCCGGTAGCGCTCTGCGTCCGAGATGGCGCGCTCGGCTCGCCCGGCCACCCCGGCGAACACCGCGTCCGCCCGCAGCCTGGCCCGCTCGTCGTCCTCGTTCCCGAGAGGGAGCCGGTTCAGCGCGTCCCGGGCGGCGTTCAGCCTCACCTCGAGGGCGTTCACCGCGTCCACCATGGGGTCGGTCTGCTTTCTCAGCTGCTCGAGCCGCGTCCGGACCGCGTCTGCCTGGGTCCTCCAGTCCGCGGGGGTGCGCTCCGCCTCCAGCCGGGCCAGGGTCGTCTTCAACGCCTCGGCGTCCGCGAGGCGGCGGCGCAGCACGGTCCGCTGGTCGTCCAGCTCGAGGGTCTGCGCCAGAGTCTGCGTGGCCCGCGCCCCGACCCACTGCGGGTAGCGCTCCACCAGGGCGTCCAGGACCTTGAGTGCGGCGGCCCGGGATTGCGGATCGTCGCGCCGCAGCCGGGAGAAGGCGTCGTCCCGCTCGGCGCGGATCGACGTGGGCACCGCCGAGCGGCCGGTCCACCAGGACCAGCCGGCGTAGCTCAGCACCCCGAGCGCGACGACGCCGAGGAGCGTCCCCAGCGCCCGGCGCTTCCGCCGGCGGAGCTCCGCGGCCAGCGCCCGCTCCGCGGGGTCCGGCCGCTGGATCCGGGAAGGAGGCGCCCCCGGAAGCGGGAGCGGCTCGGGCCCGGTCCCGGGAAGCTCCAGCGACGGCACGGCGCTCGCCGACACGTCCTCCCCGGGACTCGGGGGAAGGTCCAGCCCGTCGGGCGGCGGATGGGCGGCGGCACCGCCGAAGACCGCCGTCCGCATGGCCGGGGCCGGAGCGCTGGCCGGGCCCGGGGGCGCGGCACCGCCGAAGACCTGCGTCCGCATCGCCTGGGGCGGCTCGGGCGGAGCCGGTGGGCGGCGCGCTGCCGGCGCCTCGGGGTGAGCTGCCGCCGCTCCCCCGAAGACCTGGGTGCGGGCCGCGGGCGGAGGCTCCGGCGGCAGGCCAGGCCCGGCGCCTCCGAACACCTGCGTCCGGTTCGCCGCCGGTGGCGCGGGGGCCGGAGCACGCGGGGCGGCCGCGCCGGCGCCGAAGACCTGGGTGCGGGCCGCCTCCGAGCCGAAGACCTGCGTCCGGCCCGCCGCCGGGCGCGCCGGGACCGGCGAGGCGGCCGCGGGGCTGGACCCGAAGACCTGGGTCGAGGCCGCCGGCGGAGGGCTCTGGCCATAGGCCTCGGTCCGGATGGGCCCGGCCGTGCGCGCGGCGCTTCCGAAGGGCAGCGTGCCCGACGGCGCCGGCGACTTTCCCTGCGCACCGGGAGCGTCCCCGCCGCGCCGAGCGGTGAACACCAGGCCACAGCGGGTGCACTGCACCGGCGCGCCGCCGGTGGGGACCAGGCGGTCATCCAGCGCGTAGCGGGTGTGGCAGTTGGGACAGGCGATCTGCACGCGGGGCCGAGGAGAAGCGTTAGCAGGAAAGGTTTCAGGGATCGAGTTCAGTGGCCTGCTGCAGCGCCCGGAGCCGCGCCGGACCCACCCCTCGAACCGCGTCCACCTCGTCCCAGCTCCGGAAGGGTCGCGCCTGCACCAGCGCGCGCGCCGCCACGGCGCCCACACCGGGGAGCCGCGCCAGCTCGGACTCGGCAGCGGTGTTCAGCGGCAGCCGGACCCCGAGCGCGACCCGGACCGATGCCGGCGGCGGGCCT
The DNA here is from genome assembly GCA_003818285.1 of Myxococcaceae bacterium. Classification (GTDB taxonomy): domain Bacteria; phylum Myxococcota; class Myxococcia; order Myxococcales; family Myxococcaceae; genus RPRB01. The sequence continues at coordinate 3,037 of RPRB01000245.1, read as the reverse complement.
CCCCGGTCGCAGCGGGCCACTCCCACCGCGCCCTCCCCCACCCAGCGGACTCGCTCCGGAGGACAGCTCAGGGCGGGCCTCGCGTCCGGCCAGCGGGCCTGCACGAGGGTCCCCGCTCCCAGCGCCCCGAGCAGCACGACGCCGAGCGCCGCGGTCCGCCCGTGGCTCACCGCTCTGCCGCCGCGTCGGCTCGGTCCAGCCCGAACGCGGTGTGGAGCGCCCGCACCGCGAGCTCGGCGTACTTGGCCGCCACCACGCAGGACACCTTGATCTCGGAGGTGGAGATGCTCTGGATGTTGACGCCCTCCTTGCCCAGGACGTCGAACATCCGCGCCGCAACGCCGGAGTGGTTCCGCATCCCCACTCCGACGATGGAGACCTTCGCGACCTGATCGTCGCTCTCCACCCCTCGCAGCCCGAGCTCCGGGACCAGGCGGTCCATCGCCTCCCGGGTGGCAGCCAGATCCGCGCGGCCCACGGTGAAGCTCAGGTCGGCCCGGCCGTCCTGCTGCGCGGTCTGGACGATGATGTCCACCACGATGTGCCGCTCGTCGAGCGCCCCGAAGATGCGCGCCGCAACCCCCGGCCGGTCCGGCACTCCGCGCAGCACCAGCCGCGCCTCGTTCCGATCGTGGGTGATGCCGCTGACCAGCACGTCCTCCATCGCTGCATCCTCCTCGCACACCAGCGTTCCCGGATCGTCGGTGAAGGATGACTTCACCCACAGGGGGACCCGGTACTTCATCGCGAACTCCACCGAGCGGATCTGCAGCACCTTCGCCCCGAGCGACGCCTCCTCGAGCATCTCCTCGTAGCTGATGCGGTCCAGCTTCCGCGCCGCGGGGCACACGTTCGGGTCGGCGGTGTAGACCCCGTCCACGTCGGTGTAGATCTCGCAGCGCTCGGCGCGGAGCGCCGCGGCCAGCGCCACAGCCGTCGTGTCCGAACCGCCGCGCCCGAGCGTGGTGACGTTCCCCTCCTCGTCGATGCCCTGGAACCCGGCGACCACCGCCACCTCCCCGCGCGCGAGGGCGGCACGCAGCGGCTCCTCGTCGATCCGCTTGATGCGCGCCTTGCTGAACGTGCTGTCGGTCACGATGCGGCACTGGTGGGCGAGGAAGCTCGTCGCCTGCCCGCCGGCGGCCTGGATCGCCAGCGAGAGGAGCCCGATGGTCACCTGCTCCCCGGTGGCGACCACCACGTCCTGCTCGCGCTCGCTCGGCCGCTGGTTCACCGACTGCACCAGCTTGAGGAGCCGGTTGGTCTCACCGGACATCGCCGAGACCACCACCACCAGATCGTGCCCCTCCGCCCGCGCCCGGAGACACCTCCGTGCGACGGCCCGGATGCGCTCCGGGTCCGCCACCGAAGTCCCCCCGTATTTCTGGACCCACAGTCCCACCCGTGCCGTCCTCCATGCAGCAGCCGCGCCCGGACGGCGCGTCGCGATTCCCCAGGGCCTCCGGCGTCCGCCCGAGGCGTCCGCCACCTTAACGCCGAAACCACCGGATCGATCCGTCCCTCGCCTGCCGATCGCGGTGCGATCATCCGGTCGATCCAGGTGGTCTCGACGTTAGACGGACCGCTGCGGCTCGGGGTACCTTCCGGCGCCCATGACTCACCGGCGATTGCTCCTGGACGGCGAGACGCTGAGCCTGGAGGAGATCCGCGACGTGGCCCGCGGCGGAGTCGAGGTCGAGCTCGCGCCCGAGGCCCTGGCCCGCGTGGAACGCGCGCGGGCGCTCGTGGACCGCGTGGCGGCCGGCGAGGCGGCTGTCTACGGCATCAACACCGGCTTCGGCACGCTGGCGGAGGTGCGCATCGACCGGAAGGACCTCCGGACGCTCCAGCGGAACCTCCTCCTCTCGCACGCCGCGGGCGTGGGCACGCCTCTGCCCATCCCCGAGGCCCGCGCGCTCCTCCTCCTCCGCTGCAACGTGCTGGCGAAGGGACACTCCGGCATCCGGCCCCGCACGCTCCAGCTCGCCCTGGACATGCTGAACCGGGGCGTCATCCCGGTCGTCCCCGAGCGAGGCAGCGTGGGCGCCTCCGGTGACCTCGCCCCCCTCGCCCACCTGGCGCTGGTGCTCATCGGTGAGGGCGAGGCCTTCGTCGGCGGCGAGCGGCTCCCCGCACGAGCCGCGCTGACCCGCGCCGGGCTCGAGCCGGTGGTGCTCGAGGCGAAGGAGGGACTCGCGCTCGTCAACGGCACCCAGGCCATGTGCGCGGTGGGCACGCTCGCCCTGCTCCGCGCCGAGGCGCTGGCCGAGATCGCCGACCTCGCCGGCGCCATGACCCTGGAGGGCTTGCTCGGCAGCCACCGCCCGTTCATCGTCGCCATCCAGGCCGCGCGACCTCATCCCGGGCAGGGCGCCGTCGCCGCGCACCTCCGCGCGCTCCTCCGCGACTCGGAGATCGTCGAGAGCCACGCCGACTGCTCCAAGGTCCAGGATCCCTACTCGCTGCGCTGCATGCCCCAGGTGCACGGCGCGGCCCGCGACGGTCTGGCCCACGCCCGGAGCGTGCTCTCCATCGAGGTGAATTCGGCGACCGACAACCCGCTGGTCTTCCCCGGGGAGGACCTCATCGTCTCCGGCGGCAACTTCCACGGACAGCCGGTGTCGCTCGCCCTCGACGTGCTGGCCATCGCCTGCACGCAGCTCGCGGCGATCAGCGAGCGGCGGGTGGAGCAGCTGGTGAACCCCGCGCTGAGCGGGCTTCCTCCCTTCCTGGCCAGGAACTCGGGCCTCAACTCGGGCTTCATGATCGCCCAGGTCACCTCGGCCGCGCTGGTCGCCGAGTCGCGCATCCTCAGCCACCCGGCCTCGGTGGACTCCATTCCCTCCTCCGCCGGGCGCGAGGACCACGTGAGCATGGGCATGACCGCCGCGCTCAAGGCCCGCCAGGTGGTGGAGTTCACCCGCAGCTGCCTCGCGGTGGAGGTGTTGGTCGCCGCCCAGGCGCTCGACTTCCGGAAGCCGCTCCGCGCCGGCCGGGGCGTCGCCGCGGCCCACGCCGCCGTCCGGCAGGTCGTTCC
>RPRB01000244.1 GCA_003818285.1 Myxococcaceae bacterium | reverse complement strand
TCTTCGGGTTCGGCCGGAAACGCCTCGCGAATGGTCTTCCCCAGCACGTTCTCCATGCCGGATTGCTTGGCGAACGCCGGGTTGACCTCCACGTAGCGGAAATCCAGCAATTCTCCCGCTTTGCCCTCCACTCTTTCGATCACGCAGAACCCTTCGTCGATGGATTCGAAGAGCGTGCGGTATCGATTCTCGGCGCTTCTGCGGTCGGTGACATCCTCGATCGCCAGCAGCACCCGACTGCCCTCGGGGTCTTCGTCTTGAATTCGGCGGGCGTTGAGCAGCAGGGTGCGCCGCCCCAGGGACTCGAAGTCGTGTTCCACCTCGAAGTCGTCGAGGCTGCTGTTCTGGGAAGCGACGGCCTGGAGCAGCAGGCGCAGACGGGGGATGTCCCAAAGGCGACCACCCAGCTCGTAGATCGACTTGCCGAGGCTCTCGGCGGGCCCCAGCTGGAAGGTGCGATAGAACGAGCGATTGGCGCTCTCGACCTTCAGCTCGCCATCGAGAACCACGAGCGGTTCCCTGACGGTCTCCACGATGCCCTGGGCGTAATCGCGTGCCGCGGCGATGGCTTGCTCGCTCCGCTTGAGCGTGTCGATGTTCACCAGCATCAACACCGCCCCGTCGACCCGATGGTCCAGCGTCCGGTAAGGCCGAACCCGCAAGGAGTGCCAGCGCCCGGCCTGGTCATGGACTTCCTGTTCATGCTCCCGAACCTCGGCAATCACTTCGGCGACGAGTCGCGGGAGATCGACGGCGGTTGAATCCGCCCCGACCAGTCCGGCCTGACGGACGGCGGTCCCCTGGGATGCTCGCAGGCCGTGGCGGATGTTGCCGATCGGCCGCCCGATGTCGGCGGCCAGCAGGTCGAACTGCTTCTCCGCCGCCAGGCTGAAACTCCGGATCATCAGATCGCGCCCCACCAGCAAGATGGAAAGCTTGGCCGACGTCTGGAGATTGATCAGGTCGTTGTTCAGGCGGTTGACCTCGACGTTCCGGTTCTGCATCTCCTCGTTGACGGTGGTCAGCTCCTCGTTGGCGGACTCCAGTTCTTCCTTGGAGGTCTCCAGCTCCTCGTTCACGCTCTGGAGCTCTTCGTTGGCGGATTGAACTTCCTCGTTGGCCGCCTGGAGCTCTTCGTTCGCGGCCTCCTGCTGCTCCTGGGTGGACTGAAGGTACTCCCGGGTCTCGGCCAGCTCGGTCTCGAGCTCGCCGATGCGGCTCGATCGTTCGCGAGCGGAGCGGGCAGAGCGGCCCGGCCCGGTTTCCGGAGCGTGGCGCCGCGCCCGCTGCTGCTCGGCTTCGTGGAATAGGATGAGAAAGCAACGTTCGCGCGGGTTCCCGAGTGGAATGACTTCCAGGGTGATCGACCGGGCCCTCCCCTTGCGCTCGACCCTGACCTTCTCCTTCCGGACCGTCCTGTTCTCCTTCTTGGCCCGTTCGATCGCGGTGCGCAACGGCAGCATCAAGCCTTCCCGCGCCATCTTCAGGACGTCGAAACTGGCCTTGCCCATGGGGGATCGGAGAAACGGACCGGTCGACCCCCGGAACTGCAGTACTTGTAGCTCGCCATTGACCACCACTCCTGGCGGAGCGAACTGGTTGACGGTGATCCGATCGGCCTCGCGCTGTGCGCCCAGCTCGCCGTGGAAGCTTCCTGGCGAGACCGGCTCGACCGGCTTCTTCAGGGGGAGCGGTGGACGGAGCTCGGGCGTCGCATCGCCACCTCGTTTCTTGAGCGGCAGACCCAGCGAGGGGAGCAGCGTCGGCTTCTTGGAATAGACCTTGTGCTTCTTGTCTACCGGCTCGAAGAGGTCGGTGAAGCCGCTGATGGATTCCGAGGCGCCGAGGAGCAGAAACCCTCCCGGCTTGAGCGCATAGTGAAAGGTGGGGATTGCCTTCTTCTGTAAGCCGGGTCCGAGATAGATGAGGAGGTTGCGGCAACTGATGAGATCCATCCGGGAGAACGGCGGGTCGGCGATGAAGTTCTGCCGTGCGAAGACCACCATCTCTCGCAGCGCCTTGCTGACCCGGTACCCCCCCTCCTCCTCGACGAAGAAGCGCTGGAGGCGCTGGGGGCCGATGTCGCCGGCGAGGCTCTTCGCGTAGAGGCCGTGGCGTGCCTTGTCGAGCAACGCTTCGTTGAGGTCGGTGGCAAAGACCTGGAGCTTGCGGATGGGGGACGTCCTCTCCGCAGCCTCGGTGAAGGCCATGGCAAGGGAATAGGCCTCCTGCCCGGTGGAGCATCCGAGCACCCAGCACCGCAGCGGATCATGGCCGCGCTGCTTGAGGAGCTCCGGGAGGACCTTGTTCTGAAGCACGTCGAACGTTTCCGGATTCCGGAAGAAGCTGGTCACGCTGATCAGCACGTCGGAGTAGAGCGCGTCGAGCTCGCCAGCGCTGCGGCGAAGCAAGGCGACGTAGTTCGCCAGCGTGTCCTGCTTGGTCAGCACCAGGCGCCGCGCGATTCGACGCTGGATGGTGGTGGATTTGTAGAGCGAGAAATCCACCCCGGAATGGTTGTGGAGCAGCAGGAGGATCTTCTTGTAGGCGGCCTCTGCTGCCCCAGCTTCCTCCCGCCGGCCGCGTCCCGCCTCGGAGCGCGCCTGCTCGGCGCCCGTGTCCGGGGTGCCGCTGCCTCCGGAAGGCAACGGCGTCTGATCATCTTCCTGTGCAGTCGCGGAGGCGCGGACGTCTTCCGGGGAAGTGGGGTCGGACTGGAAGAACGGCCCCCCGGCGACGTAGGGGTGCTTCGCATACCGCGCCAGCTCCTTCGCAATTTCCGCTGGCGAAAGGACGAGGTCCACACAGCCCGCGGCCACAGCGCTTCGGGGCATCGAGTCGTGCCGGGCCGACGCGTCCTGTGCGAAGGTGATTCCGCCCTCGGCCTTGATCGCCTCCAGGCCGAGCGTACCGTCGCTCGCCGTGCCCGAGAGTACGACGCCGACCGCGCGCTCGCCTCGATCCTGCGCCAAGGACTCGAAGAAGGAATCGATCGGCCGGTGCGGCGTACGCGTCCGAGGGCGCGGTTCTATCTTCAGCAGGCCGCCGGCGATGCTCAGGTTGGTGTCGCGCGGAATGACGTAGACCTGATTCGGCTTGACCGCTTCGCCGTCGGTGATTTCCCTCACCGGAAGCGGGGTGGCCCGAGAGAGAATCTGGGTCAGCGCGCTCTCGTGGTCGGGATCGAGATGCTGGACCAGGACGAACCCCATGCCAGTGTCGAGGGGCAAGGCGCGGAGCAGCTGGGTGAACGCCTCGAGGCCTCCGGCCGATGCCCCGATTCCGACGATCGGGAACACGCCGCCACCCAAAGGAGCGCCGTCGTCCGCGGGGTGATCCGATTTCGACGCCGGATGGGGCGACGCCCGCTCGCGGCCAACGACCACCGGTGTTCGGGCGGCCGGCCCCCGTCGAGAAGGCGGTCGAGATCGCATTGATGGGGACCGTATCTGCCGCATTTCTCCGCAGCCAGAGCGGCACGCCTCGGAAACTTGCGCCGAACGGCTGAGCTGTACGGTGTCGGTCACCCGACACTGGGTCGCCCAGGCGTCGTCCTCCGGTCCTCGACAGCCCAGCCCATCGTCGTGCACCTGCGCCTCCGTCAGGCTCCCTCCCGCCCCGGACACCTCCCTTCCGCAGCTCGGCTTCCCCGCCTCGGCGAGCCCACTCCAGCGTCCGGAACGCGCTTTCCCGTGCCGCCTGCTCGTTTCCGACTTCACGCCACCCCCGGGAGCCGTCATGTCAATCCCGTCCCCATCATCCATCCAGATTCTCACCCGCCCGTTCGCTTTCGCTGCCGATCTCCTGCCCCCTCGCCCGCCCCATCCATGTCTTGTCCCCACCCCCGAGATTCCCGCTCACGCCCTCTTCTCATGGTTGTGAGGGCGTGAGCGGGAAGCTCGGGGGTGCGCCCGTTGCCGCAAGCGAGATGGGGCGGGCGAGGGCGCAAACCGGCGAACTACCTTGGTTACGGAAATGCGTACCCGCGAGAGTTTCGCCCGCGAAGTGGCCCGAAACCACGCCCGATCCTGGAGCGTCTTTCCGGGCGCATTCTCGGGCGGATTTGAGGGCCGTTTCGAGCGGAGAACCGACGCTCCCGCAATCGATTGCGGGAGCCTCGGAGACGGTTCGGGCGACGCTGCCCTGCCCACCCCGAATTACTGGACCAGCTGAAGCGCCCCGGCGGATATGACGCCACCGTGGAGGGTCATGGGACGGACCACTGGTCGGCTCGGCTAGACCCTCAACCCGTCTTCCAGAAGCAGGGAGACCCGCCCGCGATCCACTACTCTGCAGTCGGGAGACCGCACCGGCGAAGGAGATCATCGAAGCGGCGGTCCGCCCGGAACCCGTCCCATTTCGGATCGATGGTCAAGAAGACGAGATGGACGTCTCGCAACTGGACGCTGCGCTCGAGCCAGTCCAGCGCTGCGTCGTGCTCCCCCAGTCCTGCATGCACCAGGGCCATCGCGTACGGCGGAACGAAGTGATCCCGTAAGACGGTCTCCAACGCTTTCAGAACTTCCCGCGCCTCCTGCAACTGGCCCTGCTTCGCGAGGATATATCCGCGCAGCGAGAGCGCCTTCGAATTGCCCGAGAACCTGCCTGCATCCTTCGCCGACTCGAGCGCCTGCGCGAGCTGGCCCGTCTGCTCGAGCGCCTGCGCGAGTTGGAAGTGCCCAATCCAGAATTCCGGATCGATCACGAGCGCCTGCCGTGCGAACTGAATCGCCGCCTGATGGTCGCGGGCCGCGAAAGCAACCTGGGCGGAGAGAGCGTGATGCATGGCGTAGAGCGGGTCCAGCTCTCGCGCTCGTTGCATCTCCAGTCGGGCTTCCGGATGCCTTCCGAGGTTCGAAAGGACGTGCCCCAGCATCCGGTGAGCAAACGCATAGCTCGGGTCCAATGCGATCGCCTTCCGGAAGGCCCCCTCCGCTTCGCCCCACTTCCAATCGAGCCAGAAATCCACGAAGCCCAGGGAACTTTGGCTCTCGGCCAGCTCCGGATCGGCATGGATGGCCTGTAGGGCCGCCTTTCGCGCCGGCACCCACACTTGCTGGGCAGGCGCGTCGCTCGTGACCGGACTCGCCGCATATGCGTCGGCGAGTCCGGACCAGGCGAGTGCGTAATCTGCATCGAGGTCGGTGGCGCGAGAGAACATTTCAATCGCCTGCCGGGTGCTCGTTGGCGTGAGTTGGTTCCAGAAGTGACGGCCTCGCAAATAGAGGTCGTAGGCTTGCGGGTTCCGCGTCTGCCGCCGGCTCAGCATCTCGAGGCGCTTGGGAGAAAGCCGGAGCCGGATCTGCTCCGCGATGGTCATGCCCAGCTCGCGCTGGAATGCGAGCATGCTGGCTGGCTCGCTGTCGTAAGAGGCGGACCAGACCTGGACCTGATCGGCGACTCTCGTAAGCTTGGGCATCACCCGCACACGATTCCCCTCAGAGAGGATCGAGCTCTCCACGAGATAGGCTGCATCGAGCTCGCCACCGATCTCGACGAGGGTCTTCTTGGTGTGTTGGTAGGCCATGACCGACCTCCGGCCGATCACGCCCAATCGGTCCGGTTCGAGCTGTCCAAGCGCCGAGATGGTTTCCTCAGTGAGCGCGTCGGCGAGATAATCGCGCTCCGGTTCAGCGCCGATACTTTCAAACGGCAGGACCGCGAGCCTGATCCGCGGCGACGCCAGATTTCGCAAGTCGGCATGCAGTTCCTTCGCCGACGGGTAGCGCCGCTCACGGTCCTTGGGGAGGCACTTGGCGAGCACGCGCGCGAGCTCCGTCGGGACCGCGGGATTCAGCGTTGTGATCGCCTCTGGCTCGGCATGAATGACGGCGTCGAGCGTTTCGCCGCTGGTCCCTCCGCCGAACGGTCGCCTCCCCGCAGCCATTTCATAGAGCATCGAGCCGAAGGAGAAGATGTCCGACCGGAAGTCGACGTCCTGACCGAGCGCCTGCTCCGGACTCATGTATTCCGGCGTACCCATCAACGCGCCGGGTTTCGTCTCGAGCGCAGAGGAGGAATCGCCAGCCACCCGCTTCCGCGCGACAGCGGTGATCTTGGCGATGCCGAAATCAAGCACCTTCACCCGCCCGCGAGGCGTAATCATGATGTTGGACGGCTTGATGTCCCGGTGGATGACGCCCTTCGTATGCGCCTCCTCGAGAGCGTCCGCCACCTGGAGCGCGATCTCCACCACCTCCGGCGGGCGTAGCCGGCGTTCCGCCAGGTGTGCGCTGAGCGTCCGCCCCGGCACATACTCCATCGCAATGAACTCGATGCCTTCGGCCCCTGCGATCTCGTAGATCTGCGCGACGTTCGGGTGGTTGAGGGTAGATGCGGCTCGCGCTTCGAGAAGCAGACGACGCCTGGGGTCGCCTTGCGACGCCGACGCTCCGGTGAGCAACTTGAGGGCTACCGCGCGGCCGAGGAGGACGTCCTCGGCCAGGAAGACTTCGCCCATCCCTCCGCCACCCAGCCGGGAGCGGAGCACGTAATGGCCCAACGTCCGAGTGCCCGCGGCCTCATCCTCCGCCTGCAACAGCTCCGTGGCCAAATCGTCTGGCGGCCGGTCGAGAAAACCTTCCGCGTGCTCGGAAGAGGCAAGCAGCGATTCCAACTCGGGGCGCAGTGCCTCGTCGCCCGCGCAGACTGCTTCGACAAAGGCCTGGCGCGCCGCCGCCGGTTTGTCCAGGGCCCGATGGTAAAGGTCCTCGAGTTCCCGGTAGCGCTCCGGCGTCACCCCGACACTCCATCAGTCAGTGCCCGATGGAGAAATGCCTTGGCCATCTTCCAGTCGCGCATGACCGTTTCGG
>RPRB01000243.1 GCA_003818285.1 Myxococcaceae bacterium | reverse complement strand
GCGACGTGCCGGGAGGAAGCAGGCGGCCACCGCGACTGCCGAGATGACCAGCGCCACCCCGCCGAGGATGCGCGGGTCTTCCGGGGAGACCCCGTAGAGCACTGCACGGACCAGCCGGCCCTGTGGAGGCTACACGGCCTAATCCGCACACCATTCAGCAGCGCCGACGGCAGGGGCACACGATGTGCGCGTGCGGCCCCATGGTCTCATCCCGCAAACTGACGGACGATTCTGGGCCGTACACGCCCTTGTTCGTGGGCTTAATCGTCGGAGCGGGCGCGTCTGGCTCCTGCATCGAGAACAAGCGCAAATACGACCGCGTTCGGCAGACGCTCGACGACGAGCCACCGCAGACCGTGGGCGCGTCACCTCAAGGAGAGCGGAATACAACTGAAGGAACCGTCCTGACGGAGGAGTTGATGAGAGCCGGTATCGGACCAATATTCCTGATCGTGGCGCTATTCGGGTGTCATTCGAAGACGAAGGCAACCGCGGATCTTCTCGCCAGCTTGGATACCGAACTCTCGCGAACCGAGGTCGAAGTACAGAAGTGTTTGAGAGCCCTGGACGAGCGAAGTGAAATCCTTGCTCGTCAGCTCTCGCTCCTCCACGACACTCACCAGAGAACGATGTTTCGAAACTACGCGAACGTCGTTCCCCTCGTCCGTGCCGAAGGCCACGCCCGCAAGAGCTTCGATGCCTTCTTCAATCAGCAGCGCCGATGTCAGGAGTTGGTGAGTCATGGCGTCGCGTTGAGGGAGCGGCTCGTCGCAACCATCACTCTGAATGTAGGGTCGGTCCCGCAAGCATGGTTGGCACGGTCGGCATGGTTCGAGAAGGATCTTGTCGCAGCGAAGTCCCGTGCCAGTGACTTAGCCGTCGAGGTCACGAAACTTCTCAGCCAAGCCGATTCTGAGTTTGACCAGGTGAAGGTGCTCCGTAGTCGCGGCTGTATCATCCTTGAAAACTGCGGCGAGATTCAGCGAGCCGATGTCTTGGTCGCCGCCGAGGGAGAGGCCGGGACAGTGACTCCTTTATCCGCCAAAGGACTCTGATCTCCGGCCCGTCAGCTGTCTGGGGATCCCGTTCGGTTGGTCGAGGCGACCTCATTCGTTCAGGGCTGGTCGAGGCCAGTCAGGGCACTGAGATCGCACCTCGCCACACCCGGGATCTTCCTTCGCCTGCATCGTCGCCGTCGTTCTTCGCTCCTCCACCGCCCGGCGAATTCCGAGCTCGGAACCCGCTTACCTTGCGTGCTGGAGGCGATGGGGCTCGACGCAGGGCCAGCGACCTCGACCCGTTCCGCGAGGGTGGGCCCACGGGGAGCACCGCAACACGAGGCGGGTCGAGGGTCGCAACGCCGGCGCTCTCCTAATCAGGACCGCGCCCTGTAGGCTGCCCGCGTGCTCCTACGTCTCCCCAGCGATTTCCGCCGCGCGATGGACCTGTCGCTGGTCCTGGACCAGGAGGGCATTGCCCACGAGGTGCGCCGCCTCGGAGACGAGCACTGGGCGATCCAGATCGAGGACAAGGACGCCTGGCGGGCGGAAGCCGCGGTCGCCGCGTTCGAGCGGGAGAACCCGCTGGAAGTGCGCCGTCCTGAGCCGGTCCACTCCACAGCGGGAGCGGTTGCCTGCGGTCTCGTGTTCTTCTTCGGGCTGCTGACGATGTACGTCTGGACGGGTTCGGACTCCGCCGGCTCACCCTGGTTCGCGCGGGGGAGCGCGGACGCCGCCGCGATTCTACGCGGCGAGTGGTGGCGAGTGGTCACCGCGCTCACCCTGCACGCGGACGCTGGCCATGCCGCCGGCAACGCCGTGCTGGGCGGACTCCTCTTGGCCCTGCTCGCCCGCTCCATCGGCCCGGGGATGGCGAGCGCCCTGATCCTGCTCTCGGGCGCCGCAGGGACGCTCGCCGCCGCCGAGCTGATGCGCCAAGACTTCGTCTCCATTGGCGCTTCGACCGCCGCCTTCGGTGCCGTGGGCTCACTGGCAGCCTTGCCGCGGCACGGCCGCCGCGCCTGGATCCCCCTGAGTGGGGGGCTCGCGCTGCTTGCGTTCCTGGGAACGTCGAAGCGCGCCGACCTCACCGGCCATCTCTGCGGATTCCTCTGCGGCGTGCTGGCCGGCGCGGCCGTGTCGCGCCTGCCGCCGCTGCGAAACCGGGCCGCTCAGGCGTTGCTCGCCCTCGCCGCCGGGTGGGTCCCGGTGGCCGCATGGCTCGCCGCGTTTCGCTGAGCGTCGCAACGCCCAGCGAGCCCCATCGCCGTAGGGGTCGGTAGGGCTTCAGCACTTCGGGAGTTGCGGGGGCCCGCTCTTCGGGCTCACCAACCTCGAGCTTCAGTTCGCTCGAGCACCACTCTGGGCCTGCTGGTCCAGGAAGCGCCGGATGATCGTGCGCACCATGAACAACCCAAAGTCGGGATTCGAATAGTACAGCTCGAGCGCCGTCCGCTCGCCGAGGACGAGGAACGTTGAATCCGTCGTGCAGACGGCCGAGGCCGTTCGTTCCTTGAAGGGCGAGAACACCCCCATTTCACCAATGATCTCTCCCGCGTGAATGGTTCTATCCACCTCCGGCAACCACACCGTTCCCCGCTCGAGGTAGTAGAGCTTGTCGGCTGCATCGCCCTTTTGGAAAAGCGGCTCCTTCCCCTTGAAGGATTCCCGCTTGACGAAGGGAAGCATCCACTCGAGGGAGAGCTCCCGCTCGAGCGATTGACGGAGCCGCTCCTTGAGCCTGTACATCTGGTGCAGCCGAAAGACGTTCAACGGCAGTAGAACCGTATGGAGCAGGAAGACCGGATAGAGGCCCGCGAAGTATCCGTAGGTCAGGAACGCCACGTTGCTGGCGATCGCGACACATCGCAGCGGTATCATCGTCTTCATGTAGAAGGTCGAAAACACCAGCACCGAGGCCGCGTAGCCGACCAATTGGACCCAATGGAGCGGACCGCTGTTCATGGTTCACCACCCGAGGGACAGCACCCAGAAGACGGAGACTCGGCTCGAAATCAGGACACTCTCACTCCAGCGCCGCGACGTCGACGTGCGGACGAAGCAAGGACGGGCGGAATCCCGGGACTGCTCGGAGGCTCCGAGCGTCCCGGGGGCTGACCCCGATGAGCAAACCCGCTCCGGGTCGCTACAACCGCACCATTGCCCCGTCGCGGCAGGCGAGGCGGACCACGTCCCGGCAGGCGCGCCGCCCTCCCGAGTGAGGCGGCGCGCCGGCCGTCTCCCTGCCAAGGAGGCAGCCCTCGTGACGCGTGTCGCAGAGGTGCCCCGCTCCCCCCGAGCGGGCCTTCTTCACCTTGGTGAGCATCGTTTCCTTCAAATGCCCTGGACCTCCACGATGCGCCAGGGGCCGTTCGCGGTGCGCTGAAGGACGCGGCGACGGTGAACGGTGAAGTGGTTGAAGGAACGGTACTCGTCGTCGAAGCGGCCAAAGATGTCGAGGTAGGCGACGATCTGGTCCACCGAAGGCACGCCCACCTTCGCGTCTGCGTCGAACAGTCGCCGCACGGCGCTCACCCGATCGACGCGCACGTCATACACGTCTTTCATGATCACCCGACGCGCCGCCTCCCAAGCAGAATTCCACTCTCCCGTGCTTGGAATGCGCAGCGGCAAGAAGCTCGGGCGACCCCCGTCGTAAAGACCGGCTTCCCACGTCGCGAAGACATCCCGAAACGCCTTCTCGTCGGCCCGCTTGATGGCCGCCACCATGAAATCGAGGACTTCCGTAGGCGATGCGTCGTCCTTCAGGGCGTTCGCACCGATGGCGGTCATCTCCGATTCGGAGGCAAAGACCGGCTCGGCTTTCCGCAGGTCGACGAAGAATTCTCCATCCTCGCCGGCGCGCCCCGCAACCAGCTTCACCTGGTGCGCGGTCAGCGGCCGGTCGCGGAAAGTGATCATGGCGGGCATGGGCAGAATCTCAGCCATGAACTGATAGCGCTCGTGGGTACCCGGCTGCACGAGCGTCCCGAACCGGAACAGCGTCCGATAGAAGGCGAGGTACTCCGGCGACTCAGACAGCCGCACGACATACGCGCCGTCGGACCCTCCGTCTGCGACCGCCCAGGTCTGACCCAGGTCGTTGACCATGGTCGAAGGCGTGATCCACGGCAGCTCGACCCACCGGCCCGAAACCTCTGCCCGCGCGTGGATGTCCGGCACCGGGAAAGTTGGGACCAGTTTCTCGGCACCTTCCTTCTTGAGCGCTTCCCACGCCTCCGCCGAGGCCTGCTTCGCTCTCTCCAGGCGCTTGGCGCCGAGCTCGCGATAACTGAGGTCGACCGTGTCTAGCTTCTTCCCTCGCAAGGACTCGACCGTGCGCTGCCAATCGCCGTAGGTGCGCTCCGCGAAGTCCCCCGGATACTTCTTTCGAAGCATCTCGATGCGTTCGCCCTGACTCAGCATCTCCACGAGCTCGCTTCGCGTGTTGAGCGTGGCTCGCTCCCAGGAGCCGTCCAAAATCTGCGTCATCTTCCAGACGAGCTTCTCGTACCAGATGCTCCATGTGCCCGAGAAGCCGTCGCTCTCCAGCGCCGCCGGTCCACCCGGCGCCAGGGCGGATCTTCCTTCGGCGTCCTGATACGTCAGCTCGGGGACGAGCTTTGCCTCGATCTCGACCTCGCCGTCAGGGCGCCAGATCTTGAATCGCAACGCATCGCCGGCCTTGGCCCCACGCTTCTCCCACTCGTAGGACTCGCCCGGCTGGCCAGGAAGGCCCTGGAACTTGTTCGGCGCCATCCGTGGCTCCAGCGCCTCACCGTTCACGTGAGTGATGCGGTCGCCAATGCGAAGCCCCGTCGCCCTGAACGGAGACGACCACGCGATCCAGTTGACCGAGAGCCCCCTGGGCGCTTCTCCTCGCTCGAGCTCGGCGGTGGTCGAGAGGCCCGAGATGACCGAGCCTGTGTCGTGCGAGAGCGGCAACGCTGCGGGGCTCATTCGCCGCCTCCTTTCGAGCTCCTGATCCTATCCATCAGCGCCTTCTTCTTGTCTCGCAGGTACTGGCCAATCTGGTCGCGTACTCGGTCTTCTTTCGCTTCGATGATGCCCTTGGCCAGCTCATCGAGCTCCGTCTTCCACACCAGGCGGAGCGCCTCCTTGTCATCGTCGCTCAGCCCGTCGACGTTCACCTTCCAGCTGTTGTCGAAGTCCTGCAACGCGGCATCGAGCCGCCCGGGGAGGTTGAAGCGCTCGATGTCTTCCCAGGTGTGGAGGTTCTCGGACAGCTCGAGCAGCTCCTCGACCGTCTTGTCACCGACCGGGCCGACGAAGACGTCGCGGAACTCGCTCATGAAGTCTTCATAGCCGTGCTTGAGCTCATCCATGAACGGCTTGACCGCGTCGGCAGCAGCACGGGCGAGCAGCAGCGCATCCTTCTGCCCGCCCGACGTGGGACATCCCGATGCAAGGGACTCGGCGTTCGCGGTCGTCTCGTTGTACTCGCGCGTCGCCGATTCATAGTTCGTGCGCTTGACGAACTCGCGAACGCTCTCCCGAATCTGCGTGAAGAGAACGACAAGGGTCTCCTCTTCCCGGTTCATCTGGCTCAGCGCCTCTACATAAGTGGAAGTCCCCTTCTTGTAGGGCTCGAGCGTCTGCATGACGTGCTGAACCGCTGCCTTCGCGAGCTGCTTGACGACATCTTTCCAATCGTTGGGAGTCGCGTTTGGATCCAGCTTGATGTTCCCCGCTTTCTCCGCGAGCCAGCGCTGCTCCGCGATCACCTTCTCGACCGTTTCCTTGAAGAGATCCTGGATCTGCTTGGTGGTGCTGGCGACCTTGTCGTCGATGGAGCGATCGCTGTCGCCCAGCGACTTCCACTTCGCCTCGAGCCGATCCGCCTCGACATCGAAGTTGATGGAGTTGAGAAGCGCCTGCGCCGACATCCGAGCCAGCGTCATCCGGCCACACTGAGCGAAGAATGCGGCCTCTTGAGTCGAGACCGTCTGGGCGAAGGCGCACAGCTCCGGAGCCACCGTCGTCGCGTCCTTCAACGCGTCCATGATCTTCTTGGCCGCCTCCGCGCTGTTCTTGGCGTAGTACTCGGTCCACTTCGCCTGGTAGGCGTCCGGCGACGGAGAGGAAGATTCCTCCTTCAGAATCGCGAGTGATTCCTGCAGCACCTCGTCTCGCCACTCCGAATACTTCTCCAGGTCGTTCGTGAAGCCGGTGTAGCGGGCCAGAACCTTTGCCTGGTCCGCGCCATGCTCCCCGGCCTTGGCGGTGTCCGACGCCTCGGGTGTCCTGAGGCCCGACGAGATCTCTTCAATACGGGCGTTGTAGAGAGCCATGGCAAGCGACCTTCTCACCGGAGGTGCGGCGATGCACCAAGATGTAGGGGCAGAACAGCGACCTGGCCCTTCTGTTCAGCGACAATCATCCGAGGAGGCGGACGAGCGCGTTTGGGATCCAAGCCGACGGGCGGACGAGCCGGACCAGCAGATCGCCTGCCCGGGTGCGCCAGGGCGAGGACTGCGCGTGATAGAGACTCTGCATCGACACGACTCCCAGGACTCGGGCTGCGACCCAGGCGCTCCCCGGTCCATCGATCCGGTCTCCCGGCGGAGGACACCGGACCCCGCCAGCGTTGCGTGTCCGGTGCCCCGCCCTTCGTCAGCGAAGGACCTCGAGCTGCTCCTGCTTCCAGGCGACCTGACCCAACCGGAACAACCGCAACTAACGCTTCCGGTGTTTCGACAGCCAGTCCTCGAGTCTTGCTTCGTATGCGGCTTCGCTCGCGAGTACCTTCTCGAGAGTGGGGGCCACCGCCGGTGGCACGGTCTCGGGGAATCGCGGATGGGCGAACATGTCCTCCCCACGGACAGCGCG
>RPRB01000242.1 GCA_003818285.1 Myxococcaceae bacterium | reverse complement strand
TCTGGTTCGACCTCGCCAGCCCCTACTCGGCGCTGGCGGCCCTCCGGATCGCGGACGTCGCCGGGACCGTCGAGGCCAGGTGGAACCCCTTCCTCCTCGGCCCGATCTTCCAGGCGCAGGGCTGGAACGACTCGCCCTTCAACCTCTTTCCCGCCAAGGGCCGCTGGATGTGGCGCGACGTGCCCCGGCGCGCCGCCCGCCGGGCGCTGACCTTCCGGCAGCCGAGCCGGTTCCCCAGGCACTCGGTGCTGGCCAACCGGGTGGCCCTGGTCGCCCTGAGCGAGGGCTGGGGCGAGGACTGCGTCCGGGCCACCTTCCGCGCCGAGTTCGAGGAAGACGCCGACATCGCTGACCCGGAGGTCATGGCGAGCCTCGTCTCCACCCTGGGCCGGGATGGCGCGGCGGTCGTCTCCCGGGCCCAGAGCCAGCCGATCAAGGACGCCCTCCGCGCCAGCACCGATCAGGCCGCCCGCCAGGGCATCTTCGGCGCCCCCACCTTCCTGGTCGCCGGCGAGCTCTTCTGGGGGGACGACCGGCTCGAGGATGCCCTGGACTGGGCCCGGTCCCCTTGAGCTAAGGGGCAGGGACATGCGTGGTCCCCGGAGCTCGGCCGAGAAGGTCGCCGCCTGCGCGGTGGGCGCGGTGGCGGTCTGGTTCCTCACCATCGCGGTGGGCTTCTCCCCTCGGAGGAACCTCCCCGCCACCGTCGGCCAGGCGGTGTTCGAGGTCGCCTGGCTGGCGTTCCCCGGCCTGGTGGTGGGTGCCTTCTGGGCGTCGCGCGGCCCGGGGGGGCGCTTCCCGCTCTTCACCGCGCTGGTCACCGCGGGGGCGCTGGTCTGGGCGGCGCACAGCTTCGACATCCAGGCCGACCCGCTGGCTGCGCTGACCATCGTGTTCGCCCCGCTGGTGGTGGCCTGCGTCGCCCTCGGGGGCATCCTCCTCACCCTCGGGGCCGAGTACCTCCGGCGCCGGGCGGGGAGGCCCGACGCTTCACCTTGACCGTCCTCGGACAGTCCACCTACAAGACCGCGGCTTGCTCCCTGGACGTCACGAGGTCCCCATGCGCTCTGCCCTCGCCGCGGTGCTGACCAGCTGTGCCCTCGCCCTCGTCGGCTGCGAGAAGAAGGCCTCCGCTCCCCCGCCACCGTCGGCCCCCAGCGGCGGGACCGCGGCGGCACCTTCTGGAGGAACGCCCGGCGTCACCGGCGACACCATCCTGCTCGGCGAGGTGGGCTCGCTCACCGGCTCCGAGGCCACCTTCGGCATCTCCACCCGGAACGCGATCGAGCTCGCCATCCGCGAGGTGAACGCCGCCGGCGGGGTGAAGGGCAAGAAGATCGAGATCCGGGTCTACGACAACCAGAGCAAGCCCGAGGAGGCGGCCCAGGCCGCCAATCGCCTCATCAACCAGGACAACGTGCTGCTGATCCTCGGGGAGGTGGCGAGCAGCAACTCCATGGCCATGGCCGAGAAGGCGCAGCCGGCCAAGGTGCCGATGATCTCCAATGCCTCCACCAACCCGAAGGTGACGGAGATCGGCGACTACATCTTCCGCGTCTGCTTCATCGACCCCTTCCAGGGCTACGTGATGGCGAAGTTCGCTCACGACAACCTCAAGCTCACCAAGGTGGCGGTGCTGCGCGATCTCGGCTCGGCCTACAGCCAGGGCCTGGCGGACGTCTTCGAGCGCAAGTTCACCGAGATGGGCGGGAAGATCGTCGCCCGGGAGACCTACACCAAGGGCAGCACCGACTTCCGCAGCCAGCTCACCGCCATCAAGCGCGCCTCGCCCGACGCCATCTACATCCCCGGCTACAACGACATCGGGCTCATTGCCCGGCAGGCCCGCGAGCTGGGCGTCACCGCGAAGCTGATGGGCGGCGACGGCTGGGACAGCGAGAAGCTGTTCGAGCTCGGCGGGTCGGCCATCGAGGGCAGCTACTTCAGCAACCACTACAGCCCGGACGACCCCAACCCCCGCATCCAGAAGTTCATCGCCGACTACAAGGCGGCCTTCGGCTCGGTCCCCGACTCGCTGGCGGCGCTGGGCTACGACGCGGCGATGGTGGCGGTGGACGCCATCAAGCGCGCTCCCAGCTTCGACCGGGCGGCGATCCGTGACGCGATCGCCCAGACCAAGAACTTCCCCGGGGTGACCGGCACCATCACCCTGGACGACAAGCGCAACGCGACCAAGCCCGCGGTGGTCCTGGAGGTCGGCAAGGGCAAGACGAAGTACGTGGCCACCATCGCCCCCTGATGTCGGACTTCGCGCAGCACCTCATCAACGGGGTCGCGGCCGGCACCATCTACGCCCTGGTGGCCCTGGGGTACACGATGGTCTACGGGGTGCTGAAGCTCATCAACTTCGCCCACGGCGACGTGATGATGGTGGGCACCTTCCTGGGCTACGGCGTGGCCCAGAAGCTGGGGTACGAGCACCAGTCGTCGCTGTGGGGAGTGCTGGCCATCTTCCTCGCGGCCATGGCCGCGTGCGCGGTCATGGGCTTTCTCATGGAGCGGTTCGCCTACCGTCCGCTCCGGGACAAGCCGCGGCTCACCGCGCTGATCACCGCCATCGGCATCTCCTTCACCCTGTCCTACGGGTTCCAGCTCGACTTCGGGCCGCTGCCCGGCGCGGCGCCGCGGGCGTTCCCGGAGATCATCGCTCCCCGCGAGTGGCTCATCATCGGCGACCGGGCGGTGGTCATCTGGAACTGGCAGGTCATCAGCCTGGCGATCGCCATCGGGCTGATGCTGATCCTCCAGGCGCTGGTGTACCGGACCCGGTTCGGCCGGGCGATGCGCGCCGTCTCCTTCGATCACCGGACGGCGGCGCTGATGGGCATCCCGGTGGACCGGATCATCGCCCTCACCTTCATGCTGGGGAGCGCGCTCGCGGCGGGCGCGGGCATCCTCTATGCGATCAAGGACACCGCCATCCAGCCGCTGATGGGGCTGTACGTGGGCCTGAAGGCCTTCGTGGCCGCGGTCATCGGAGGCATCGGCAACGTGCCCGGCGCCGTGGTAGGAGGGCTCCTCCTCGGTCTGGTGGAGGAGTTCGTCGTCGGCTACTCCTCCAGCAGCTGGCGTGACGCGGTGGCCTTCGGCTTCCTGATCGTGGTCCTGCTCGTCCGGCCGGGCGGGCTGTTCGGCCGCGTGGCGGCGGAGAAGGTGTAACGATGCCCGCCTGGCTCCGCGGGCTCGTGCCGGTGCTCATCGCCATCGCGGTGCTGGCGGTGCTCCAGCTGCTGCTCGGCCACTTGCCGTTCTTCGTCTACCTGGCGTCCATCGTCGGGGTGAACGTCATCCTAGCCGTGTCCCTGAACATCGTGAACGGGATGACCGGCCAGTTCTCCATCGGCCACGCCGGGTTCATGGCGGTGGGGGCGTACACCGCCGGGAAGCTGAGCTTCCTCCTCAAGGACGTCGCCATCGCCGGGCTTCCGGCCGTGGTCTCGGACCAGGTGCAGTTCCTGGGCACCTTGCTGGCTGGCGGAGCCGCCGCGGCGATCTGCGGCTTCATCGTCGGCCTGCCCTCGCTGCGCCTCCGGGGCGACTACCTGGCCATCGTCACGCTGGGCTTCGGGGAGATCATCCGGGTCATCGTCCAGAACATGGAGGTGTTCGGCCGCGCGCTGGGCCTCTCGGGCATCCCGCAGACCTCGAGCCTCTTCGCGGTCTGGTTCTGCGTGTTCCTGGTGGTGCTGGTCGCCCGCCGCATCGTGGGCAGCACCCACGGCCGGAGCCTCTGGGCGATCCGCGAGGACGAGGTGGCCGCCGAGGCGATGGGGGTGAACACCACCGGGTACAAGGTCCGGGCGTTCGTCATCTCCTCGTTCTTCGCCGGGGTGGCGGGCGGGCTGTTCGCCCACTTCGTCCCGATCATCAACCCCGGCTCGTTCACCTTCGTGAAGAGCATCGAGGTGGTGGTGATGGTGGTCCTCGGGGGACTGGGGAGCACCACCGGAGCGATCGTCGCCGCGGTGATCCTGACCTTGCTCCCCGAGGCGCTGCGGACGCTGTTCCTGCAACTGGGGGGTCTCGGAGCGGGGGTCTCCCTCGCCCAGAAGGTCGATCAGATCCGCATGCCGGTCTACGGGATTCTGCTGGTCGTCCTGATGCTGGTCCGTCCGCAAGGGCTGTTCGGCACCCGGGAGGTCTGGGACCTGTTGCCGCGGTGGATTCCACGCGCCCGGAAGGGGCTGACGTGAGCGAGTGCCTGCTCCAGGCGTCACAGGTGGGCATCGACTTCGGAGGGCTCCGTGCGCTCCGGGGGTTTGACCTCGAGGTCCGCAACGGAGACCTGAAGGGACTCATCGGGCCGAACGGCGCTGGCAAGACCACCGCCTTCAATCTCCTCACCGGGGTCTACGTGCCCACGCACGGGGAGATCCGAATGTGCGGCGAGCGGGTGAACGGGCGGCCGCCGCACCAGATCAACCACCTGGGCCTGGCGCGGACCTTCCAGAACATCCGGCTGTTCCGGGTGCTCTCGGCCCTGGACAACGTGCGGGTGGCCTGCCTCTCCGAGGCGCGGCCGCTTTTTCCCCGCGAACGGATCGCCGCGCTCCGCCGGCGCGCCGGAGGGAGCAGCCCGGTGGCCAGCATGATGGACGCGCTGAACAACTACGTGGACTGGTGGCGCGCGCTGCTGCTCACCCCCGGGTTCCAGGAGGAGGAACAGGAGATCACCCGGCGGGCGGACGAGCTCCTCGCGGTGATGGGCCTCTCCCACCGGAGGAACGAGGAGGCCCGCAACCTCCCCTACGGCGAGCAGCGCCGGCTGGAGATCGCCCGCGCGCTGGGGACCCGCCCGCGGGTGCTGCTCCTCGACGAGCCCGCGGCGGGGATGAACACCCGGGAGAAGGCGGATCTCATGGTGCTCATCCGCCAGCTCCGGGACCAGTTCTCCCTCGGCATCCTGGTCATCGAGCATGACATGAAGCTGGTGATGGGAATCTGCGAGGACATCACCGTGCTCGATCACGGGGTGACCATCGCCCGGGGCGCGCCGGAGGGTGTTCGGCAGGATCCCAAGGTCATCGAGGCGTACCTGGGCGACAGCTACCTGGCCGCGCACGGGATGCCGGTGCCGCCCTCGCCTTCCAACTCCACCTCGGAAACGCCGGCCCCATGAGCGCGCCCTCCACGCTCGGGACCCGGGAGCCCCGGCCCCAGCTGCTGGATGTGGAGGACCTCCACGTCTCCTACGGGGCGATCACCGCTCTGCGTGGCGTCTCCCTCGGCGTGGGGCAGGGTGAAGTGGTCGCGCTCATCGGGGCCAACGGAGCAGGGAAGACCAGCACCCTCCGGGCCATCTCCGGGATGCTGAAGCCGCGCTCCGGGCGCATCCGGCTGGCCGAGCAGGAGATCCAGGGGCTGAGGTCGAACCTCCTCGTGCCACGAGGGATGGCCCACGCCCCGGAGGGACGGGGGATCTTCCTCAATCTCACGGTGCTGGAGAACCTCGAGCTCGGCGCCTACCTCCGGCGCGACGTCCCCGAGATCAAGCGGGATCTCGAGTACGTCTTCGGGCTCTTCCCCATCCTGCGCGAGCGTGTCCGGCAGCAGGCGGGAACGCTCTCGGGCGGCGAGCAGCAGATGCTCTCCATCAGCCGGGCGCTGATGAGCGGGCCGAAGCTCCTGCTCCTCGACGAGCCCTCGCTGGGACTGGCACCTCAGGTGGTGGAGACCATCTTCCGCATCCTCCGCGAGGTGAACGCCCGCGGGGTGAGCATCCTCCTGGTGGAGCAGAACGCCCACCTGGCCCTCAACCTCGCCCACTACGGTTACGTGCTGGAGACCGGCGAGGTGGTGATGCGGGGACAGGGCAAGGCGCTCCTCGCCGCCCCGGAGATCCGGAAGGCGTACCTCGGGGAGTGAGCACCCACGAAACGACCGCGCCCACCACGACCCAACAGGGCCGGGTGGGCGCGAGCGCCGGCGAAGCGTTGCCGGCGCGGCCAGGGAAGACCCCGGCCTAGTTCACCTTGACGTTGATGCTCTTCGGCTTGGCCTCGGCCCGCCTGGGGACGAAGATCCGCAGCACGCCGTTCTTGTGCTCGGCGGTGACCTTCTCCGGGTCCAGGGTGGCGGGGAGGCTGAAGTTCCGGGCGAACGTGCCGTAGGCGCGCTCGATCCGGTGGTAGCCCTCGCGCTTCTCCTCGCGCTCGAGCTTGCGCTCACCGCGCACGGTGAGGGTGCCGTCCTCGAGGCGAACGTCCACGTCCTTCCCCTCGACCTCGGGGAGGTCGAACTTGAAGGTCACGCCCTCGGTGTCCTCGAAGACGTCCACTGCGGGGGTCCAGCCGTACGACTCACCGCTCCTGGTCAGCCCCAGGCTGGTGTCGAACAGCCGGTTCACCTCGTCCTGCAGCCGCGCGAAGTCACGCCCGGGGTTCCAACGCTGAATACTCATGTTCTTGCTCCTGCTCCTTCCAAGGCGCGCCGAACGTAAGGCGGCGATCCGGATCGTCAAGGCGCGCCGGCGCGTCGGGATCCGCAAGCCAGGACGGGGATTTCCGCGCAGTTCAACCACACCGAAAACCAGGTCCGCCTCGGCATGCCGGCCGATCAGCTCCGTTCGGCCAGCGTCCAGCGGGCGATCTCGGTGTGCACCGCGCCCGACGCCAGGGTATCGCTCTTCACCAGCCCGACGTCCCGGAGCACGAACGCGCCCTGCAGGCCGCGAGCGAGCGCCGAGCGGCAGCGCCCGAGAAGGAAGTCCCCGTGTGCCGAGCGGGACCGGGCCACGGTGAGGTGCGGACGGAAGGGCCGCTCGGGCTCGAGCGCGACCAGCGGCTCCGCCGTCCGGCGAGCGTCGGTGACCAGCGCCTGCAGGGCCT
>RPRB01000241.1 GCA_003818285.1 Myxococcaceae bacterium | reverse complement strand
TGCTCCCGAACGGTCCGGAGTTCGCGGCTGCCTTCCTCGCCTGCCTGCAACGTGGGTTGACCTTCGTTCCGCTCAACCCGGGTCTCACACCGTCAGCTCTCGAGGAGCGAATGCGGCTCGCCAGCGTCACCGGCGTGCTCACCGCAGAAGGCAACCTCGTCCGTCGTCGGCCCTCCTCGAATCCAAGTGGCACGGCCCCTGCGGTCATTCTCTTCACGAGCGGCTCTTTCGGCGACGCTCGGGCGATTGCCCTGGGCGAGGTCGGCCTCCTGAGCGTCGTCGACAGCCACCACGCCGCGCTGGGCTATCCGCCCGGCACCCGGATCCTGGGATGTCTTCACTGGACGCACGCCTTCGGCTTCACGCTGGAATTCCTGATGGGGTTGCTGAAGGGCGCCCAGCTGCGCTCCGTTCCGCCCTCATCTTTCGTACAGACACTCACGGAGCACCGACCCGACGTCCTCTTCGGTGTGCCGCGAACCGTGTCCGCCGTGCCGGATGCCATCCTGGCGTCTCTGGCGGGCGGCATCGTGGGCGGAGCTCCCATCCGTGGTTCGCTCCGGGTACGCCTGGAGCGCACACGTCTCCGGGTCGGCTATGGCCAGACCGAGTGCTCCCCGGGCGCGACCCTCGGCAGCCCCGGAGAATGGGAGCACGACGATTTTCTTGGCCGGCCCCTCGGGTGCGAGGTGGTGCTGGGCCCGCCCGACGAGGACGGCGGACGCGAGCTTCTCGTTCGCGGCGGCAACACCGCCCTCGGCTCACTGGACGGCGAGACCCTGAAGCCGGTCGTGGGCCCGGACGGCTGGCTTGCCACCGGCGATCTGGCCCTGCAGACCGACACTGGCGGCTTCGTCTTCCAGGGCCGTTCCGACGAGCGGTTCAAGCTGGACAACGGGCGCATGGTGAATCCAGCTCCTTTGGAGCTACCCTATGAAGATCGGGTCCTGCTCATCGGGGCCGGCCAATCCATGGTTCAGCCTCTCGTGCGCGGAGACATTCCTCCCGACTTCTCCCTTCCCGTTCCTCATCGAGCGCCCCGCCGTATGCCCGAAAGCTTCTGGGCCGCCTGCACCACCTCCTCGGGCAAGGTCTCGCGCCGGCGGGCCGAGCAGCTCTTCGCCTCCTCGTGACTTCTTCGACCGACTCCCGCAGCCTGGTCCTGGACGGGCAACGCACGCTGACCCCGGCCGACCTCGAAGCCGCCGCACAGCCGCTCGGCGTGACCCTGTCCGATGGCGCCCGGGCCGCCGTCGCCCGGTGCGCCGAGTTCGTCCGGGCCCACGGAGCAAGCGGAAAGCCGATCTACGGCTTCTCCACCGGCTTCGGCCCGCTGGTGACCCATGCCGCCTCGTCCGACCCCGAGACCCACGGCATCGGGCTCCTCAACCATCTCCGCGCCGGGCAAGGAGACGTTCTCGCCCCGCGGGTCGCCCGAGCCATGCTTCTCGCCCGGGCCTGGACCCTGGGGAAGGGTCATTCCGGGGTCAGCGCCGAAGTCCTCGACGTCCTCGCGGCTTCCCTGGGAACGCGCTTCGCTCCGGCGGTTCCGGAGTGGGGGTCCGTCGGTGCCAGTGGCGATCTCGCTCCCCTGGCGCACGCCGCGGGAACACTCTGCGGCGAGGGTGAGGCGTTCCTGGGTGAGGAACGCCTACCCGCACGCGTCGCCCTCGAGCGGGCGGGGCTCCGCCCCTTGCGGCTCCGAGGCAGGGACGCCCTGGCACTGGTCAATGGCACGTCGCTCACTGCAGCGGCAGCCGCCCTGGCCGTCGGAGCTGCTCGCGCCTCACTCGGGGTCGCCCTCGAGCTGACGGGAGTGCTCGTGGAATCGCTGGGAGCGTCCAGCGAGTTCACGTCTCCCGAGCTGCTGAAGCTGTCGGGCCACACATCCGCCCACGCCACGGCCAGAAGGCTCGCCGCACTTCTGGACGGATCGACTCCTCGGAGCGGGCGGCCATTGCAAGAAACCTACACCCTTCGCTGCGTCCCTCAGCTGGTCGGAGCGGTCGAGGAGACC
The DNA here is from genome assembly GCA_003818285.1 of Myxococcaceae bacterium. GTDB lineage: Bacteria > Myxococcota > Myxococcia > Myxococcales > Myxococcaceae > RPRB01. Next base: position 4,843 of record RPRB01000241.1, on the reverse strand, counting down.
CTCCAGCACGTCGAGCGCGTGGTGACGGCCGAGCTCAACGGCGTCAGCGACAACCCGGTCTTCTTCCCGGACACGGGTCAGGTCATTCACGGTGGCAACTTCTTCGGGCAGCAGGTCGCCTTTGCCGCAGATTCGCTCAACCTCGCCGTCACCCAGCTGGGCAATCTCGCCGAGCGCCAGCTCGATCTCCTCATGGACCCCGGCCGGAACGGCGGGCTTTCCCTGATGCTCTCGGCCCGGCCCGGAGCGCAATCGGGGCTCGCCGGGGTCAACCTCGCCGCCACCTCCATCGTGGCCTCCATGCGACGCTATGCCACCCCGGCCAGCATCCAGAGCCTGCCGACCAACGGCCACAATCAGGACATCGTCCCGTTCGGCACCCAGGCGGCCCTCGAGGCCCTTCGGCAGAGCGAGCGGCTCCAGCTCGTCCAGGCCTCGCTGGCGCTGGGACTCCGGCAAGCCGCCTACCTCGGAGCACCGGCCCCGATGTCCAGCGCCGGTGCCGCGTTGCTCGCCTTCCTCTGCCAGTGCAGTTCCCCCGTGGATCCGGACAGGCCCCTCGCCGAGGACGTCCGGCGCCTCGCTACGCAGCTTCCCCGGTGGCGAACGCAGTCCTCGACGGAACCAGCGGAGGCGGTGCATCCCAGAAGTCGTAGAAATTGAACCACTGGTAGGGGTACTGCCTCGCCAGTGACTCCAGCACGGCGACGTACTGCTCGACCCAGATCCGCAGCTGGGCCTCTCGACTCTGGCCCGCGGTGAAGGTCAACCGCTGTGGCTCGTGAGCAAAGAAGCGATACGCCGCAGGGCGAATCTGGAGGGAGAACGTGGCAATCAGTGGAGCCCCGCTGACGGCAGCGAGCAAGAAGGGGCCGACGGGAAACCGCGCCTCGCGACCCAGAAATGGGACGGCGATGACCTGGCCGCCGATGGGCCGATCGCCATGAACGGCCAGCACTGCTCCCTCACGGAGCGCCCGGATCATCTCCAGCGAGGCGAGAAAGTCGCGTCCCACGTCGATGATCCGGAACTGGGGGCCGCCCGAGCGCTTCATGAACTGAGCGATTCTTTCCCGCTCTCCCTCGTAGGCAACGACCGCCAGCTTCTCTCTGGCGGCCCCGCCGAGGAGGCCTCCGGCGAGCTCCCAGTTCCCGATGTGGGCCGTCAGGAGGACCGCGCCTTTTCCAGCTGCAGCCGCTTCCTGGATGAGGTGGATCCCCTCCTCGGTGTACCGGAATGCGCTCTTCCCTCGGGTGCGGAACAACGCCCGGTCCACCATCGTCCGGGCAAAGGCGAGCAGGTGTCGATAGGACCGGATCATCGAGCTCAGCCAATCAGTGGGGCCCAGGGCCCGCTGCAGGAACTCGCGCGAGGCCGCCCTCGCCACGGGAGCGGTGAGCAGGAAGTACAGGGTCACCGGGTAGAGGATCCAGTACGCCAGCGTCCTGCCCGAGGCCCGGGTGAGCGTGAGGAAGAACCAGTGTCCGAAGACTCCCCCCCGGCTCTGTCCGCTCCAGCTTCGCGGACTCACCCGCGCGGGAGCGCGTGCCGCTTCTCCGAGGCCAAACCCCAGGAAAGCGATGAGGATCAGCGCCGTGGCCCAGTGGGGTGCGAGGTTTCGCGCCAGCAGCCACTGGTAGGCGAACGTCGCGAGGATGGCCGGCAGGGCGCCCACTCCGGCCAATGCGCAGGCGAACCAGGAGAGCACCCTCGGCCAGGTGCCAGCGAGAGCCGTGGCTCCGAGAATTCCCACCACCGCCGCGAGGCCGCGCCAGAGTGGGCCGGATCCACCCAGCCAGGCCCATCTCCGGATCTCGAACAACGACCACCCGGGACGGCGCGGAATCCGGAAGAGGGATCGACCCAGCGGGAGCGGCAGCGGGTGCCGGAGAACAGCCAACGTGTTCAACGCCACGATCCGGACGTTGTCGATCACCAGCCGGAAGTGGGATGTCCGGTTGGTCGGGTAGACGACCGTGATCGGCCGCGAGCGGATCGGAATGCCGGCCCAGGCCGCCCGGAGAATCACGTCGGTCTCGAACGCGTAACGCCGGTGTCGGGCTCCCAGCTCGATCACCTCCGGCACCGGGTAGCCTCGAAACCCAGACTGGGTGTCCGGCAGGCGCAGCCCGGTCTCGAACCAGATCCACCAGTTCGAGCAGCGCCTTCCAAACTCGCTCGAGGGTGGAGCTCCCGCGGCGACGAGGTTCCGCGCCCCCAGGACCAGCGACCCGGGTTCATCGATCAACGCGCTTGCCAGCACCGGGAGATCGCTGGCCAGATGCTGCCCGTCGGCATCCATCGAGATGGCGTGGCGGAACCCCCGCCGGTGCGCCTCCGCCAGCAGCGTCCGGAGCGCGACGCCCTTGCCCTCGTTCCTCGCGTGTCGGAGGACCACCGCCCCGGCAGCTTCAGCCTCGGCTCCTGAACCGTCGGTCGAGCCGTCGTCGCAGACGAGCACTGTCGAGGCATGCTGGAGGGCGCCCCGCACCACGTCTCCGACGGTCGAGACGTTGTTGAAGACGGGAACGATGACGCAGGCCCCCGCTTCGTCGCAGCGTCGGCGAAGGGCTATGTCTGCCACGTCGAAGTGATGCCGAATACGTCCTCCCCCGTCAACCGGCCGGGTACGCCGGGGCCACACAGCGGTATGCTACTCGGTGCTGGTGAGGCTCAGGGAACGCTTCCGCGCGATCGGTGACGCGCTGCAAAGGTGGCCATCCCGCCTCCTCCACGAGCATGCCCAGCCCAGCCGGCTCGGGGCAGCCGTGGCCTTCGGGGTGTGGGTTGGCTGCACGCCCTTCTACGGCCTCCAGACCGTGGTCGCCCTCGGGCTTGCCACAGCGCTCAGGCTCAACCGTCTGGCGGTGCTGCTCGGGACGCAAATCTCCATTCCTCCGCTCGCGCCGTTCCTGCTCTTCGCCAACGCGCAGGTGGGAGCCCTGGTTCTCCGTGGCCACTGGCTTTCCTTGTCGATGGAGGCGATGCGCGCAGTTCCGAGCTCGAGGCTGGTCGGAGAATTCCTGGCCGACCTGCTGGTGGGCGGCGCAATCGTCGGAGCGGCCCTGGCCTTGCCGGCCGGGCTCCTCACCACCTACCTCGTGCACCGAAGTCGCAGAGCACAAATCGTCAACTGACGGGCCCGCATGCTACGAGCTCACCTCGGCCACGCAGTCGGCCTGCCCATGGACCCCGACGTCCTCATCATCGGAGCTGGGCCAGCCGGCAGCGTCGCTGGCTCGCTCCTCGCGCGCCAGGGCCACCGGGTCATCACCCTCGAGGCTGGCACGCTTCCCCGGTTCCAGATCGGTGAGTCGCTCCTTCCCAGGTCCAACGACATCCTGGCCGACGCGGGACTGCTCGACGCGGTCGTCGCCCGCCGGTACCAGGCCAAGAATGCGGCACTCTTCCTGGATGGCGAGCGCCGCGAGCGTTTCTGCTTCGCCGACGTCTTCCCCGGGCAAAGGACTCAGACGTTCCAGGTGCCCCGAGACGACTTCGACCAGACCCTGGCCACCGCTGCCCGACGGCAAGGCGTGGACGTCCGGTACAATCACAAGGTCGAAGCGATCGAGCTCGCACGCGATCAAGTCTCGCTGAGCGTCCTCGATCTCGAGGCCGATCGACGGCTCCAGTTGCAGGCCCGCTTCGTCCTCGATTGCAGCGGGTACGGCCGTGTCCTTCCGCGCTTGCTCGGGCTGGAGAAGCGTTCGGAGATTCCACCACGCGTCGCGCTCTTCACCTGGGTCGAGGGGGACGATCGTCCGCCCGGAGATCTCGAGGGCGACATCTGGATCTGCATCCACCCGCGCGGGGCCTGGGCCTGGATCATCCCGTTCTCCAACGGACGCACCTCGGTGGGTCTGGTGATGCCCCAGTCGGATTACGACAGCGTCTCGGGCTGCGATCGCGACCGACTGTTCACGCTGCTCCACGAGGACCCCAATATCCACCTCAGGCTCCGGAACGCCTCCCCGGTCCTCAAGACCGTCAAGCTATCGGGGTGGGCCGCAGCGGTGACCAAGTTCCACGGCCCGCGCTGGGCGGTCACCGGCAACGCCTCCGAGTTCCTGGATCCGGTCTTCTCCTCCGGAGTGACGCTCGCGCTGGAGTCCTCGAGCATCGCCGCGGGACTGGTCCACCGTTCGCTGTCCGGAGAGGTCGTGGACTGGGACGTCGAATATGACGGCGCCGTGGGCCAGGCTGTCGGCGTCTTCAAGGTCTTCGTCCGGAGCTGGTACGAGGGAGACCTGCCGCGGATCCTGCTCAACCCGAACAAGCACGGCGCCATCAAGCAAGCCATCACCGCAGTTCTCGGTGGCTATGTGACCGACAAGAACAATCCCTTCGTTCGAGACGCCGAGAAGACTCTGGCCGCGGTGGTCAAGCTGCAGTGAGCAGCTCGGCCAGGGTCAAGAAGCGCAATCCTCGGTCCTTCAAGCGGCGAAGCAGCTCGGGGAGGTTCCGGACAGTCTCTTCGCGCAATGCGGAGCGCTCGGCGGACGAGCCATCGTGCAGGGCCAGGATGCTCCCGGGCGTCGCCCGACTGCCCATTCGCCGGGCCCGCCGTGCATCGAGGGCAAAGGCGCCGTCGCGCGCAGCCTGAGTCCAGGTGATTATCTGGAGTCCTACGGCCCGTGCGGCGCGGTGGACGACGGGATTCCGGATTCCCACCGCTGGCCGGTAGTAGCGCGGCGCCTTCGAGGTGATGCCGACGATCACCTCCTGGCACCGTTGTAGATCTGTGCGGAGCCGCTCGGTCTGGAAGAGGTCACGTCCGGTTCGGTGGGAGAAGCTGTGGTTCTCCAATCCGTGCCCTGCCCGGTGGAGAGCCGTGGCCAGC
>RPRB01000240.1 GCA_003818285.1 Myxococcaceae bacterium | reverse complement strand
TTCCCTCAATTACGGGGTCCGGAGCCTGGGGATCACCGCGGTCATCGGCGAGGCGGCGTGCCTCGTGGCCGCCGTGATGTGGCTCCCGGCCGCGCTGGTGTGGCTGCGGCGGCGCCGGGCACCGGAACCGATGCCCACCACCGGCGAGGCCGCCGCCGGCTGACCCGGCCGGACGGGCTGGGTCCCGCTCCCGGCACTTGGCTCGTCCGGGAGCCATCGCGCCGTCCGCACGGTCGCCGTGGCAACATCTCTGGCGGTGCAAGAGACACCCCCCGCCCTGGCGACCCTGGCGGCGCGCATCCGCGCCGGTGACCGGTCCGCCGAGGACGCGCTCGTCCGGGCCTTCAGCCGCGGCGTACGGGTCATCCTCCGGCGCGTGGCCCGCGATCCGGCGCTGGTGGACGACCTGCACCAGGAGACCTTCCGGCTCGGACTGGAGCGCATCCGCGCGGGTGCCCTCCGGGACGAGTCCCAGCCGGGCGGCTTCCTGGCGGGACTGGCGCGCAACCTGGCCATCGAGCACTTCCGGAAGGCTCGACGCACCGTTCCCGAGGACGAGGCTGGCCTGGAGCGGACGCCGTCGTCGGCGGCCTCGGCCACCGAGCAGCTGGAGCGCGAGGAGGACGCCCGGAGGGTGGCCCGGGTGCTGGAGGCCCTTCCCACCGAGCGGGATCGCGCCGTGCTCCGGCGCTTCTACCTGGGCCAGGAGGACAAGGACGCGCTCTGCGCCGAGCTCGGTGTGGACCGGCTCCAGTTCAACCGCATCCTCCACCGCGCCCGTGAACGATTCCGGGCACTTTGGAAACCCGGGGATAATTCGGCAGGTGGTGACACTTGAGCGGTGAGATGGACTCCGGTCGCGTGCACGAGACGAGCTGGCCCGAGGAGTACGCCACCGGCCGGCTCCCGGCGGAGCAGCGCGTCGAGTTCGAGTCCCACCTGGTCGGGTGTCCGGAGTGCCTGGACCGGGTCGAGTCCGCGGAGCGGATGCAGGCCGGGCTCCAGGAACTGGAGCGCCGCCGACCCGCGGTCGCCCCATCGCCGGCTCGCCGCCTGGCCGGCCCGCGGTGGGGGACACGGCTGGCCTGGGCGGTGGCGGTGGCGGCGGCGGCCGCCGTCGCCGTGGCGGTCTGGTCCGGTGCGCAGCACACCCGCGGCGTCGAGCAGGCGCTGGCCCGCGAGCGCGACGCCCTTGCCCGGACCGAGGCGGAGCTGGCCCGGACGCGCGCCGAGCTGGAGCGCGCCCGCAAGCCACCCGAAGCGACTCCGCCCGGCCCCGCGAAGACGACCGGGCGGATCCCGGTCCTCGCGCTCATGACCACCCGCGGGAGCGACCTCCCGAGCGTGGTGCTCCCCCCCGCGGGTCAGCCGGTGGCGCTGTGGGTCGAGCGGGAGCTGCCGCTCCGGTTCGAGCGCTACCACGTCACCATCCGCTCCGAGCAGGGCGCGGACGTCTTCCAGGACGACGTCGCGCCGGCCACCCGGGACGCCCTGCTGGTGGCCCTCGACGCCTCGCTGCTGCCCCCCGGCCGGTACACGCTCTCGCTCGACGGCGAGACCCGCGGCGGCCGGCGGGTGCCGGTCGCCCAGCACCCGTTCCGGACGCTGCCGGCGCCGGTGCGATGATCTGACCGCTGCCGCCACTCCTCGATCGACAGCTCGATCGAAGGAGGACGGCATGGAACACGAAGACGCGACCTTCCCGCCTGGTGGTGGCCGTGGCGCGATCCGGCTCGTGGGCGTGCTCGGGGTGGCGGCACTGCTGGCCGTCGTTGCCGCGCACCGGCATCCGCGAGGCACGCTGGAGCCGTGGCGCCCCGCGCCCGCCGCTCTCCCCGCGGCACACCTGACCGGTTCTCTCAGCTCCAGCGATGCGGAACGGGTTGGTGGGCCGGAAGCACGGCGCGCGACGACGTCACCCGGGCCGACCGGAGAGCCGGTGCGATGATACGGCGGCCCGCGACACCTGCCTCTCGAGACCTGCTTCCGAGGAGGGCGTCATGAGGCATCAGCTCCCGTTCGATGGAACCCGCGCCGCGGCACGGATCGCCGCCCTGGCCGTCGCGGTCGCACTGCTCGTCCTGCTGGGCGCGCTCCGGGATCGCGGCTTACCCCGGGCTCCTCGGAACGGCGAGGCGGCCAGCCGCGTCGCCCGCGGGACTCCGGCGCCGGAGCTCCCCGTCGAGTCCACTCACCGATAGAACGTCTCGCGCTTCGCCTTTCCGGCCCGCAACGTGGAATGCTCCGCGACTGCCGGGCTCGCGACCGGTGAGCTCCGGGAACACGTGGAGGTCTCCGCCCGGATGAGCTCCCTTCCCTGCGCTGCGGCGACGATCCTGCTGGCCTCCATCGCCGGAGCCGACGGCTCCGACGCGCGGTCCGTCCCGGTGATCGCGGAACGGCCCGCCATCGTCGAGATCGCCTGCGGCGCCGGCGAGCTGATCCGGGCCAGCCTTGCCCCCGACCTGCAACCGATCATTGCCCTTCTCCGCGATCCAGCGGGAGAGCTGCTGGCGGAGGTCCGGAACCCGGTCGAGCTGGACGAGCCGCTCCCGATCGCCGGGGTGCCCACCCGCTCCGGCACCTGCACCCTCGAGCTGGCGCTCGAGACCGGTCCACCGGGCAAGGTCCTGCTCCGGATGGAGGCAACGCGCCCGGCGACGGAGGGCGACCGGACCCGGATCGAGGGCGAGCGGTTGCACCAGCGCGCGCTCCTCCTGTGGTCCGAGGGGTCCGAGCCGTCGCAGAGGCAGGCGCTGGAGCTCGAGGCCCGCGCGGTGGCGCTCGCGCACCAGGCCGGCGACGTCCGGGGCGAGGCCGAGGCCCACGCAGGCTCCGGCGGCGTGCTGTGGCAGCTCGGAGAGCTCGAGGCCGCGGCCCGGGAGCTGAGCGCCGCCATCGAGCTTCGCACCCGCCTCGGTGACCCGCGCGCGCTCGCCCAGGCCTTCAACGACCGCGCGGTGATCTACACCCTCACCCACCTGACCGCGGCGCTGGAGGACCTGAACCGCGCCCGCGCGCTCGCCGAGCCGCTCGGGAACGCGAACCTCCTGGCGGAGATCCTCCACAACATCGCCTTCGTCCACTGGACCACCAAGGAGTACGAGCGCGCCCTCGAGGTCTTCCGGGAGTCCCGCCGCGTGGCGGCCAGGGGCAGCGCGTCTGCGTCCCTCCAGGCGATCACCACCGACACCATCGGCATGGTGCTCTTCGATCTCGGCCGCCACGCCGAGGCGGAGACCCAGTTCCGTCGTTCTCTCGCCGCGCACCGGGCCAGCGGGGATCGACGGCAGCAGGCCATCTCCCTCACCCACCTCGGATGGGTGTACGGCGACACGGGCCGCCTCGCCCTCGCCGAGCAGGTCTACCGGGAGGCCCTCGAGCTTTTGACCGCGGTCGGAGATCGCTTCAATCTCGCCTTCGCGGTCGATGGGCTGGGAGAGGTGCTCGCGCTCCAGGGCCGGACCGAGCAGGCCCTCGCCCAGCACCGGGCGGCACTCCGCGTCGCGGAGCAGGCCCCGGATACCAACCAGCAGGCCATCTCCTTGACCAGCATGGCCCATGCGCTCCGCAAGCTGGGGAGGCTCGACGAGGCGGTGGAGGTCCTCCGCCAGGCGCTGGCCCTCACCGAGTCGGATCGGCTGACCCGACCGGGGACGAGCGGGCGGATGAGCTGGACCGCGCGCAACCGGGGCCGCTACGAGCTGTTGGGCTCGGTGCTCTGGGATCTCCAGCAGCGTGCCCCGGAACGGGCGAGGGTGGAGGAGATGTTCTGGGTCAGCGAGCGCGCCCGCGCCAGGACCTTCCTGGATCTCCTGACCGAGTCGCGCATCGACCTCAACGCCGGTGCGGATCCCGAGCTCCTCTCCCGGGAGCGTCGTCTGATGCAGGAGGCGGACCGCGTCTCGGCCGAGGCCGCCCGCCGCACCCTGCTCGGGAGCAGCGGCGGAAAGGATCTGCCCGAGCTGCGACGCATCCTCGTCGACCTCGAGGAAGTCCGGTCGCAACTGAGGGCGCGAGATCCCCGCTCGGCGGCGCTCACCCGACCCGAGCCGCTGCGCGTCCCCGCGGTCCAGTCGGCGGTGCTCGACGAGGACACGGTCCTCCTCGAGTACCTGCTGGGCGCGGACCGGAGCTTCCTCTTCGTGGTCTCTCGGGAGTCGGTGGAGGTGCATCCGCTGCCCGCACGCGAGGGCCTCGAGAAGCAGGTGCGCGAGCTCAGGCGCCGGATGCAGCTCCATCAGGCTGACCCCGCCACCGAGCGGCGCCTCGCCAGCCGGCTGGGTCGGATCCTGCTCGGCCCGACGGCGGAGCGGATCCGCGGAAAGCGCGTCGCGATCGCGGCGGACGGAGCGCTCCACGAGCTTCCCTTCAGCGCGCTCGTCCTCCAGCACTCCGGGCGCCGGATGGTCGAGGAGCACGAGGTCGTCCTGGTGCCCTCGGCCTCGGCAGTGGCTGCGCTGCGGGCAACCTCAAGGGCCGATCGGCACGCCGGCGTGGTGGCCGTGCTCGCCGATCCAGTGTTTGATAGGCGCGATCCACGGCTCCAGGGCAAGCGCGCCGAGGCCCTGGTCCTGCCCACCGACCTGCAGCGCTCGATGGATGCCCTGGGCCTGCAGCGACTTCCCCGCCTGCCGGGGACGCGGATCGAGGCCGAGCAGATCCTCGCCCTGGTCCCGGCCGAGCAGCGGCTCGGCGCCCTCGACTTCGACGCCCGGCGCACCCTGGCGCTGGACCCGGCGGTGGGCCGCTATCGCGTCCTTCACTTCGCCACCCACGGTCTTCTGAACAGCACCCACCCCGAGCTTTCCGGCCTGGTGCTCTCGCTGGTCGACGCGCGGGGGGAGGCACAGAACGGCTTCCTCCGCCTCCAGGACGTCTACGAGATGCGGATCGACGCCGACCTGGTGGTGCTCAGCGCCTGCCAGACCGCGCTCGGCAAGCCGGTGAAGGGCGAAGGCCTCGTCGGCCTCACCCGGGGCTTCATCCACGCCGGCGCGCGTCAGGTCCTCTCGAGCCTGTGGAAGGTCTCGGACCGGGCCACCACTGAGCTGATGACGGAGGTCTACCGGGCGATGCTCGTCGAGGGGCAGCGCCCCGGGGCGGCGCTCCGCCAGGCCCAGCGGAAGCTGCTGATCACGCGGCCCTTCGACGCTCCCGCCAGCTGGGCCGCGTTCGTCGTGCAGGGGGACTGGCAGGCCCCCCTGCCTCGGTCCGGCGACGCGCGCAGCGGCACGTCGCCCTGACCGCTGCGCTCATGGCGCCTGGATGATGGCCGCCGGCTCGGAGCCGACCTCGGTCGCGCCTGTCGATCCGATCGACAGGAGCAGCCCGACGAGCGACGTCCCGAGGACCACGGCAGCGACGGTCTTGATCGAGCCCTTCTTCTCCATGGCACCACTCCTTGCTGGACAGCGGGTTCAGCAAGTCCAGTGGAGGGTGCCGCGGAATTATCCCACCGGCCCTGGCGCCCGTCCGCGCGCCGCCTGGAGCGCGTCCTCCAGCCGGTCGTTTCCCCAGTACATCTCGCCGTCGACGAAGAGGGTGGGTGCGCCGAAGATGCCCAGCGCCCGCGCCCGCTCCACCTGCGCCCGGAGCTTCGGCTTCTCTTCCGGCGATTGAACCCGAGCCAGGATGGCTGCCGCCGGCAGCGACAGGGACTCGAGCACCTCGCGCACCGTCTCCACGGTGGAGATGTCCCGGTCCTCGGCGAAGTTCGCCTGCGCCATCGCCCGGCAGAAGGGATGCATCCACGGCTCGTCCCGGCCGAGCAGGGCCACCCGTACCGGAAGGACCGTGTTCTGCGGAAAGCGGGCCGGCTTCCGCCAGGGCAGCCCGTACTTGGCAGCCTGACGCTCCATGTCCTTTCACACGTAGGCACCCTTCTCCTTCTGGAGGACGAAGGGCGAGCTCTTCCAGCCGAAGGCCTCGAAGATGGGCCCGAGCAGGAACGGCTCCCAGCGCACCTCCACGCCGGCCTCCTCCGCCAGCCGGTCGATGCGCATCAGGGTGAGGTAGCTGTAGTTGCTGGCCAGGTCGAACCAGAGCTCCATCGGCGTCTCCTCAGGGGAAGGTCACCAGCACGCGCGCCTCGATGCTCTGCCGGGGCGGCGCGTCCGCCGGCACTGCCGGATGGTCGAACGCGGCGTGGGGCACGAAGCGGGCCACCTCGAGATCCGTGTCGTACTGCTTGAAGAGCAGCACCTCGTCGCGCCGCATCTCGGACACGTACGACCACCGATGCTCGGGCCGGTACCGGACCAGGGCGATCTCCCCGGTGCGCTCGGGGTACCGGAGCTCGGTCGCGACCAGGTCCTCGGGCCGGACGCTCCGCGCGTCGCAGACCGCGAGGGGCGTGTCGAGCACCGGGGCCGGCCCGATGGACCGCCAGACGTTCACGATGGCGAAGCGACCGGGCTCGGGCCGCCCCTGCAGCACCTTCCCGTACCGCCTCGCCCCCGAGGCCGCGGTGTAGTCGACGTGGACCCGGCCCGCCGGCCCGGCGAAGGGACCTCTCCGGCCACCCAGGGTCATCGGAGGGCGCCCGAGCTCGCGCCGGCGGAGAACGGTGTCGAAGACGTGCGCCGTCTCGGCGCCGGTGGCCCGGAGGACCAGCTCCACCAGCTCGGGGACGTATCGCCCCTCCACCTCCTCCTCGTCGAGGAAGTCCCGGACCGAGGAGGGCGCGTGCCACAGCTCGAATCCGTTCCGGTCCAGGTCCAGGAACCCGGCAGCCTCGCGGGCATCGTGGATGAGGACCGGGCGGGCGACGTACTCGCAGTTGTCGGCCGGCATCCCCGGTGGAGGGCGGCCCACGTAGCTGAAGGGGACATCGGGACAGCTGCCGAGATACAGGAGCGGGGCGATGACCGATGCCGGACGCGGCCGCTCC
>RPRB01000239.1 GCA_003818285.1 Myxococcaceae bacterium | reverse complement strand
TCGTCGTCCTCTCCGGCACCTGGTACATGGGCGAGGGGGACACGTTCGAGCCGGCGAAGACGGTGCCGCTCAAGGCCGGGAGCTACGCCATGCACCCGGCGAAGGCCCACCATTACGATGGGGCCAAGGACGAGCAGGTCATCCTCCAGCTCGTCGGCTACGGGCCGAGCGGAACGACACTGGTCAACCCTCAGCTGGGAAACACCGGCCCGTCCCTGGCGAAGTAGGCCTCCTCACTTGGTTCAGAGCGGGCCTGCCCAGACGAGGAGCTCCCCTCCGGTCGCAGGGGCGATGTCCACCGACCCTGGTCCGAGGCCGACGCGAGCGCGTACTCTGGCATTGGGAGCAAAGACGCCGAAGTAGCGGACGAGGTTGGACTTCGGGGGCGGGACGAGCGCGGCGAGACGGCGAAGGAAGCCCACCGGCGGGAGGACGAGGCGTCTGCCCGGAGAGGGGCCGCTTCATCCGGTAGGCGAGGCGACCATCGGGCAGAGCCGAGAGCCGCTCGAGGGAGAGTGGTCCGCGCGCCCCGTAGGAGCAGAGTCGCTCGAGGCCCATGACGTCGTTCTCGTGAATCCAGGTGGTGTAGGACGGTGGCCTCCGGTTCCCGGCGGCGGTACCCGTCCCCCAGCGCCCCGACGCCGGCTCGCCGCCGGACCTCGTCGAGACCCCCGCTCCCGACCTCGGTCGCTCCGCCCTCCATCCCGTCCCCAGGGGCTGCAGGCCGGGCGCCAGAGCCGGGTTACGTCGGCGCCAGTGGCGCGGAGTTGCGCGAGGTCCCCGTTCAGTGGACGCCTTCGTCCGCGCCCCGGGAAGCGAGTCGCCGAGCAGCGAGTCTCCGAGCACGACCCGCTCGGGCCGGTCACTGACGGGTTCGAGTTCGAGCGGTACCTGCGCGACGCCCGGGTGGAGACTACCGAAGGAGAGACGGTGAGGATGCCGCTCCGAGAGTGGGCCCCGGTGCGATAGCTCTCCAGCTCGCGCCACTTCCCCTTGCGAGACTTGCTCGCGAGGAGAGACGGCATGAGGCACGACGATCCGATGTTCCCGTTCGAACGCACGCGGGCAGTCGCCCGGCTCCTGGCGCTGCTCGCTGCTGCGGCGCTGCTCGTGGGCGTCAGCGCGCTGCGGCATCCCCGAGCGACACTGGATCCGTGGCGTCCCGGGCCAGCCAGCCTCATCGAGAGGCCGCTGGGGCACCCGCCGGCGCCCCCCGTGGACAGCGCGCCGCGCCAGGCGTGGGTGCTTCCGTCCGGAAGGCAATAGGGCGGTGAGGGGCGGAACTTCCACGCGCGAGCCGTGGGATGCTCCGCCCCCGGGGCTTCGAGCCCCCACGACCCGGAAGATCGGCCTACGGATGAGATCCCTCGTGTCCGCCGCCGCCGCGCTGCTGGTGCTCGCCGCCGATGCCGGGGCGGCCACCACCGAGGGGTCCTCGCATTCGCTCCGGCTCACCACGGGCTCCGCCACCACCCTGGAGATTTCCTGCGACGTCGGCGTGCTCGTCCGCGGGACCGTCGCTCCCGACATGCAGCTCGTCGTCACCCAGCTCCGCGGTCCGGCGGGTGAGCTGCTGGCCGAGGTGCGCAACCCCGCGCAGACCGACGATCCGCTGCCGGTTGCCGCCGTGCCCGCCCGCGCGGGCACCTGCACCCTCGCCCTGAGCCTCGAGTCCGGGCCACCCGGTGACGTCGTGCTGCGGATGGACCCGCCACGGGTCGCCACCGCCCGCGACCGGACGCAGATCGAAGGCGAGCGGGTGCACCAGCGGGCGCTCCTCCTCTGGGTCGAGGGATCGGAGAGTTCGCTCCGTCAGTCGCTGGAGCTCGAGTTGCGCGCCGCGGCGCTGGCGCACGAGGCGGGCGACGTTCGCGGGGAGGCCGACGCCCACTTCGTCTCGGCCAACGTGCTCTGGCAGCTGGGAGAGATCGAGGCCGGGCACCGGGAGATCGACGTGACGATCGAGCTGCGTACCCCGCTCGGGGATCCCCGCGCGCTCGCCCAGGCCTACAACGACCGCGCGGCGTTCGAGATCAACCTCTCGAATCTCGCGGCGGCCCTGGAGGATCTGAACCGCGCCCGAGCGCTCGCCGAGCCACTCCCTCGCCCCGCGCTCAAGTCGGAGATCCTCCACAACATTGCCTTCGTCTACTATGATGCCAAGGACTACGAGCGCGCGCTCGAGCTGTACCGGGAGTCGGAGCGCGTCGCCGCCAACAGCCGGAGGACACCCTCGCTCCGGGCCATCACCACCGACACCATCGGGATGGTGCTCTACGATCTCCGGCGCTACCGCGAGGCGGAGGGACAGTTCCAGCGGGCACTCCAGGTGCACCGGTCCACCGGCGATCGCCGGCAGCAGGCCATCTCCCTCACCCACCTCGGCTGGGTGTACGGCGACACGAACCGCCTCGCCGAGGCCGAGCGGACCTACCGGGAGGCCCTCGAGCTGCTGACCGCGGTGGGCGACCGCTTCAACCTCGCCTTCGCGCTCGACGGCCTCGGTGAGGTCCTCGGCCTGCGCGGACAGTGGGAGGAGGCGCTCGCCCGGCACCGTGCGGCGCTACGCACGGCCGAGCAGGCGCCGGACAGCAACCAGGAGGCGATCTCCCTCACCAACATGGCCCGCGCGCTCCGGGCCCTCGGCCGGCTCGACGAGGCCCTCGACGTCATTCACCGGGCCGTGGACCTCACCGAGTCAGGCCGGCTGACCCGCCCGGGGAGCAGGGGCCGGACCAGCTGGACCGCGCGCAACCGCGATCGCTACGAGCTCCTGGTCTCGCTGCTCTGGGACCTGCAGCAGCGCACGCCCGACCCGGCGAGGGTGGCCGAGATGTTCGGGGTGAGCGAGCGCGCACGTGCCAGGACCCTGCTCGATCTGCTCACCGAGGCCCGCGTCGACCTCTACCAGGGGGCGGACCCCGAGCTCCTGGCCAGGGAGCGTCGGCTGGTGCAGGAGGTCGAGAACGTCTCCGCCGAGGCAGCCCGGCGCACGCTGGAGAGTGCCGGCGTCGGGCAGGATCTCCCCGAGCTGCGCCGTGTCTTGACCGAGCTCGAAGACGTCCGCACCCGGCTGAAGGCGCGGTATCCCCGGTCGGCGGCGCTCACCCAGCCCGAGCCGCTGCAGGCGGCGGCCGTCCAGTCGCAGGTGCTCGACGCCGACACCGTCCTTCTCGAGTACCTGGTGGGCGCGGACCGGAGCTTCCTCTTCGTGGTCTCTGCGGACTCGCTCGAGGTCCACCCGCTCCCCGCCCGGGCCGGGCTGGAGAAGGAGGTCCACGGGTTGACCCGGCTGTGGCAATCCCCACAGGCCGAGCCTCTGGAGGAGCGGCGTCTGGCGAGCCGGCTGGGCCGGACGCTGCTCGGCCCGGCGGCGACGCGGATCGCCGGGAAGCGGGTGGCCATCGCCGCGGACGGAGCGCTGCACGAGCTCCCCTTTCCGGGGCTGGTCATCCCGTCCACGGGGCGGCGGGTGGTGGAAGAGCACGAGCTGGTCTTTCTCCCCTCCGCATCGGCCGTCGCTGCGCTCCGTGCGAGCGTGCGGCCCGACCGACACGCGGGGGCGGTGGCCGTCCTGGCGGACCCGGTGTTCGACCGACGGGATCCCCGTCTGCGACGGAGCGGTCCGGCAAGCGTCCCTGCGGATCTCCAGCGATCGATGGACCAGATGGGGCTGCAACGGCTCAGCCGGCTTCCCGGGACGCGGGCCGAGGCCGAGGGCATCCTCTCGCTCGTCCCCGGCGAGCAGCGGCTCGCGGCGCTCGGGTTCGAGGCCCGGCGCGCGCTGGCGATGGACCCGGAGGTGGGGCGGTACCACGTCCTTCACTTCGCCACCCACGGCCTGCTGAACAGCACCCACCCCGAGCTGTCGGGGCTGGTCCTCTCCTTGGTCGACGAGACCGGCGAGCCGCAGAACGGATTTCTGCGGCTGCAAGACGTCTACCAGCTGCGAATCGAGGCCGACCTCGTCGTCCTGAGCGCGTGCCAGACGGCGCTCGGCAAGCGGGTACAGGGGGAAGGCGTGCTCGGGCTCACCCGCGGCTTCCTCCACGCCGGGGCGCGGCAGGTGCTGGCGAGCCTGTGGAAGGTCTCGGACCGAGCCACCGCCGAGCTGATGGCGGAGCTCTACCGGTCGATGCTGCGTGAAGGAGCGCGGCCCGCCGCGGCGCTCCGGCAGGCGCAGCGGAAGCTGCGCCGAACCCGCCCCTTCGGCGCCCCGTACAGCTGGGCCGCGTTCGTGCTGCAAGGGGACTGGCAGGCCAGCCCCCATGCGCCCGGCGACGAGGCCAGGCGCTGACCCACTCGACCCGGGGGCGTCAGGGAACCTGGACGTGGGCGGTGGCCTCCTCCGACCCGACGCCCGTCGCGCTCGTGGCCCCGAACGACAGGAGCAATCCCCCCAGCGACACCCCGAGGAGGATCCAAGGAAAACAACCCGCATTCTCGTGAGGGAGTCCGGGTAGGAAGCGGCGCCCCTGCTGCTCGGCCACTGGGGCGCGAGCCCGGCCCTGTCATTCGTTTGGGTGCGATCCCGGTTAGCTCCACATCGATTCCCGTAGTCGAGGGCGCCGGATCGGCGCCCTTCGCATTTCAGCGCTCTCTGGGCCCGGCCAGTCCCCGGAGGATGTCCTCGCGATCGACGACACCCACCAGCTTCCGGTGTCCGTCGACCACCGCGATGAGCTTCTCCTTGCCCTCGAGCATGGACCGGAGCGCCTGCCGCAACGGGGTGCTCTCGTTGGCCGACGGGACCTGGCCGATCATCAGCTCGCGGGCGCTGTGAGCGAACGCGTGCTGCTCGGTCTCATGTTCACCCTGTCGCCTGGGAAGGAGCGGCAGGCGCTGCATCAGTGACTGGAGCGCACTGGGTTTCAGGGATGGGGTGACCCGTTCCAGCAGCTCGGCGTCCGTGACCAGGCCGAGCACATGACGCTCCCCATCCACGACCAGCGCGCGGTTCAGCGGCGTGGAGAACACGGCCTGCATCACCTCCGCGACCGAGGCCTCCGGCAGGACTGTCGGGACGTCGCGCCGCATCACCTGGCCAATCGGCGCCTCTCCGTTCAGCCCCACCTGCTGGGGCTCGGGCTGGCTGCCCGAGACACCCTCGGCGACCGTGCGGAGCAGGTCGATGCGGCTGACGACTCCGACCAGTCCACCGCCCGGGCCCACCACTGGCAGCCGCTTGAGATGGCGCCGAGCCATGATCTGCGCGACCTCCGCCAGGGGGGTCTTGCCAAGCACGGTGACCGGGCGCACGGTCATGATCTCGCCGGCGGTCTTCTGCTGCCGGGTGAGGCGCTCGAGCACGTCGCGGAGCTCCGGCCCCTCCAGGCTCGGTAACAGCTCCATCCGGACGGTGAGGCCACCGCGGGTGACGAGATCGGAGTTGGTGATGATCCCGACCGGAATCCTCTCGTCGACGACGGGGAGGGCCCGGTAGACCCGCCCGAGGAGCAGCTCCACGACCTGGCGGACCGACGCATTCGGACCCACGCTCACGACGTCGTGGGACATGACATCGGCCGCGGTCAGCTGGCTCGAGACGCGGCGGACAGGAGAGGGCTCGTAAAGGACGACCTCGGTCGGATCGACCGTGATGAGCCCGCGCGGAACGAGGTCCTTCACCCGGGGGAGGAGGCGGTCGACGCGCTCCTCGGAGTCGATCCACTCGACGACCATCGGGGGCGCCTGGACAGTGTCCGCCGGTCGGGCGGTATGGAACTCGCCGTGCCCGCCGAAGCCCTCGACGGCCCTGAAGACGGTGGCCCCGGTGGCGCTCTCGCCTCGGAGGAAGCTGAGGACGGCGGTGCCCGCCGACTGGTCGCCGACTCGGTCACCCTCGTTCACGTAGATGCGGACCCGCTTTGCTCTACCCTCGAGCGCCATGGCTCCCTCCGGGCTCAGCCGACCATCTCAGATTCTGCCCCCTTCGCGGGCTCCGGGATCTACCCAGGACGGCGCCCGTCGCGTTTCAGTGGCCGTAGAAGCCCGCCGATCGGCCCCTGGAGACACCGGCCATGGCTTCTGAACCCTGGGCTGGAGCGTGAGCTTCTCCATGGTCTCCCCGCTCGGCATCAGCTCGCCCGCTCGCGCATGGCCCGGTAACGACGGATCAGAGTGTTGGTGGAGCTGTCGTGGCCGAGCGCCGGATCCGCACCACTCTCCAGCTCTGGAATGATGCGCTGGGCCAGCACCTTGCCGAGCTCCACTCCCCACTGGTCGAAGGAGTCGATGTTCCACAGGACGCCCTGGGTGAAGGTCGCGTGCTCGTAGAGTGCCACCAGCTTCCCCAGAGTCTCGGGCGTGAGCCGCTCGGCCAGGATGGTGTTGGAGGGGCGGTTGCCCTCGAAGACCCGATGGGGCACGAGCCACTCCGGTGTCCCCTCGGCCTTGACCTGCTCGGGCGTCTTGCCGAAGGCGAGCGCCTCGGTCTGGGCGAACACGTTCGCCAGCAGCATGTCGTGGTGGCGTCCCAGCGGATTGAGCGGCTGGGCGAAGGCGATGAAGTCGCAGGGGATCAGCCGTGTTCCCTGGTGGATGAGCTGGTAGAAGGAGTGCTGCCCGTTGGTGCCCGGCTCGCCCCAGTAGATGGGCCCGGTGTCCCGGTCGACTGGCTCCCCCTCGAGCGTGACGTGCTTGCCGTTGCTCTCCATCGTCAGCTGCTGGAGATACGCCGGGAAGCGTTTCAAGTATTGCTCGTAGGGCAGGACGGCGACGGTCTGGGCACCGAAGAAGTCGTTGTTCCAGAGCGAGATTAGACCCATCAAGACGGGCAAGTTGACCGGAAAGGGAGCGGTTCGAAAGTGCTCGTCCATCTGCCGGACGCCATCGAGCATCCCCCGGACTTGCTCCGGCCCGCTGGACAGCATGGAGTAGAGGCCGATGGCCGAGCCCCCCCGC
>RPRB01000238.1 GCA_003818285.1 Myxococcaceae bacterium | reverse complement strand
CCTTCAGGCCTCTTCAACGCCACTCTCGAGGGCAACACCTGGCGCGCCATCGATGTTCACGAGGGCGATGCTCTTGACGAGAAGGCCTTGAAGGCCCTGATTCGAGCCGCCGTGACCCTGAACACGTCCAAAGCCGGTGGCTAGTCCATGCCCAGCAAGGCTACGCGCAGAGCGGCGACGGGCAAGCCGCGGCTCTTGAGCGGCGGGAACCCACAAATCGCCAAGGCCGACGGGGACGCTCCCGTGCAGGCGTACATCGCGGCGATGCCGGGCTGGAAACGCGACCTCGGGCGCCGCCTCGACGCGCTCATCGAGCGCACCGTCCCCGGCGTCCGCAAGGCGGTCAAATGGAACTCGCCCTTCTACGGAGTCGAGGGCCAAGGCTGGTTCCTCAACCTCCATACCTTCACGAACTACGTCAAGGTGGCTTTCTTCCGAGGCACATCGCTGCGTCCTGTCCCGCCCGGCGAGTCCAGGCACGAGGAGGTGCGCTACCTCGACATCCACGAGAACGACCAGCTCGACGAGGCGCAGCTGGCGACGTGGATCCAGCAGGCGGCCGCTCTGCCGGGGTGGGTCCCGTAGCGCCCGCGCACAAGCCGCCCGGGGGGCAGACTCATGGACCTGGCCAGTGTTGCGGCGCCCCCCTCGGGACCCCGGCGGGAAAGCGAAACGGGGTGGCAGTCATTCGTCCGACGCTGCCAGGGCAGGGGGGCCCACCACGCGCTGCGGGCCCACGACCCGATTCTTTCCCAGGTGCTTCGCCTCGAATGCCCGCGCGTCCGCAGCGGCGAGCACCTCCGCGGTCGAGCTCCCGTCCACGGGGAAGCTGGCCACGCCGACGCTCATCGTGACCGTGAAGGCGGTGCGCCCCGTCTGGACGCGAAGACCGGCAACCTCCTGCCGGAGAGAATCGAGGCGCAGCACCGCCTGGGCGACGTCCGTGTCGGGGAAGACGATCACGAATTCGTCACCCCCGAGGCGAGCGGCCAGATCGCTCTTCCGGATGGAGTGCCGCAGGCGTCGGGCGACAGTCTGCAGTGCCAGGTCTCCACCGGCGTGGCCGTGGGCGCCATTCAGCTCGCGAAAGCTGTCCAGGTCCACGACCGCGAGGCTCAGGGGCTGCCCGCCGCGACGGGCGCGGCTCATCTCCTCCTCGAGGCGCTCCTCGAACCAGGCGCGGTTTGCGAGGCCGGTGAGGGCGTCCTTCCCGGAGAGGTGACGCCACTGGTGGCCGCGCAGCGCGACGGCCGCGCCGGTCACTCCTGCGCCGATGAGGACGATCATGCGGCCGATCTGACCGGACCAGCCGAACGCGCCGTACGAGGACTCCGCCTCGAATGCGGCCGCGAGGTCCCAGTGATTCACGGCGTAGAGCGCGATCCCGAGGTACTCGGTCACCGCGAGGACCGTGGCCGCCACGCACAGACGCCAGTCGTACCGGAGCCCGGCGCTGGCGATGGCCAGGAAGTAGACCTCGAACACGACCCGGCTGTTCACGGCGGTGAGCGGGCGGTTCAGGGCGAAGAAGACGGCCAGCCCGGCGCTCACCATGGTGACGTCGAGGAAGATGCTGAAGAGCCCCATCCACGGCCGGTAGGCGTACCGGATGGCCAGCCAGAGCAGGATGGCCACCATCAGGCCCGACCCGGTCAGGCAACGCCCCACCACAGCCTCCTGGCTGTGAAACGCGACCTGGGCCGGGACGCTGTCCAGCTCCAGCAGGGGCGTCAGCTGGATGAGCGCGAGCAACGCCAGCGAGAGCAGCCGGACCTTCGCCACCAGCCGCTCGCCGCTCTCGCCCGCCTCGACGACCTGTCGGCTTCGTTCGCGGAGCGACCGGCGAAAGCGACGGAGCGTGAGACGCCAGCCTCGCGGGAGATCGATGGGCAACGTGTCCGGTGAACGTGTCACGCCTTTCACGATTCTAGGCGGACGCACGGCGGCACGAGGTCGGGCGTCCCTTGATTCTCAGGAGCCGACACCGACGCACACGAGCCCCAGTTTCGCGGAAGCTCATCGATTCGCTCGGGGGTGTTCCCCTCGTCCAACAGAAGCATCCCTGTAGCGCTCCGGCATGCTGACGGAGCGGCGATGCCCCTCGTCGGGCACATTCTCGTATCGCGTCCCGCTGCGTGTTGACCGGAACGACACTCGCCGGGTCGGGGGACTCAGCGGAAGAAAGCTGGCCACCAGTGCCAGTTGAAGCGGAGCAGGCCCTGGGTGGGTTCCACCTCCTCGGTCCTCGCGATCACCGTTCCATCCGGTCCGACCGAGAGATCGCAGAAGATGCGGGAAGACGGGCCGGCGTTGGAGCCCCTTCGGAAGGCACTCCCGGCAACGGAGCGCTCGAAGTCCACGTGACCGCACGAATGACCGTCGGGGGTGAGCACCTCGATCAAGCAGGCGCCAGGGCCTGCCGGGCCTCCGATCGCTGCGTACCCGGCGCCGCCGCGGATCGGGCGCAGCTCGATCCCGGGACGCTGCCCGAGCCACTCCGGCACGGGGCCGGGATCCTGATCGAGCGGCTGGAAGCTGGAGACGAATTTCCCGGGCGTGTCCTGATGGGGGGCACAACCAAGATTCTGGAGGTACAAGCCGCCGGTGAGAGAAGTCGTGAACCGGAGACACGACGGCGGTCCGCTCTGCCCCGTATCGAAAACTGCCCCGGGATGGCCCTGAGAGTCGGTCCAGATCCCCATCACTCCGGCACCGGGGGCGCTCGGGTCGTGCGGGAAGAGCACCAGGCTGTTCCTGCCCGTGTCGACGCCGACCGGAAGACGGAGGGCGTTGGAGACAGGGTTCCAGTCGGTGATCGGAAGCTGGGTCTCCCACCGGGGCTCGAGATCCTGATCGTAGGCCGTGAGCGTCTTGGTCTCGGAGACCAGAACCACCATCCCGCCGCGTGGGTCTTCACCCTGGCTCCCCAGGCCGGTATCGAACGCGGTCTGCTTCGTGCCCCCGTCGGGGAACAGCTTGAGAACGCGATGACTCGGGAACTCGCCGAAGGACGCGGAGTCGATGTTTTGAACTCCGATGAATCCTTCGGCGACGCCAATGGCCGCCCTTCCAAACGAGCTGGCTCCCGTCGCTTCCGGTGGATGCGAGAGGAGAACCCCGGCGGGATCGAGGATGAAGAGCTCGACCAGGTCGAAATGGGTGCTCACCGCCACGAGGACGTTGCCTTGCTGGTCGGTGGTGCTGGTCTCTCCCACATCATGTGGGGGTACGAACTCGCTCCGGTAGATCACCGGTGCGCCGGGCTCTCCAGGCAGGAGATCGCGGCAGGCAGAGGCGGATCCTCCGTCGGTCCCTGCGTCGGTTGGCGACTGCTCGCCGCCCTGGCTCGGCGCCCCAAGCAGGCCGCTCCGACCGCCAGAGCTGCTTGGCCCGCAATGCAGCCCCGCTGCTCCCACCACGAGCAATCCCAACATCACCCCTGCCCGCGCGCCCATACGACCCCCGACCCGAGGCAAGTCTGGTAACCGAGCAGCGGTGGGCCAATTCGAGGCGAGGCCCAAGTGTTGACTTGCCGCTTGCAGAATCCTCGAGCTCGCGTATCTGCGAGCAGCAGCGGAAGTCGCGGTGTTGGCTCAGCCGAACTAGGATCCTGGCTGGGTCATCGAGCGGAGCCGTCCATGGCGAAGCGCAAGGAGGTCCACCGCGAGTTCACCTGGACGGTCGTCCGAAAAGATAGTGAGCGCTGGCCAGTACGCGTCCGGCTGGGTGACGGCGACTGGATGGATTTTAGCCTCGGGGAAGCCGAGCGACTCGGGGTGGAGCTCATCAAGGCCTCGAGGCGCAAGTCGCCGAGTCGAAGAGAGCGGCGCTCTTCTTCGCGCCGGAAGCGATAGCTGCCCGTGGACCGACTCGTTTCCAAGGCCCTCAAAGGAGCGCCGCAGCGTGGTGCCGGAGGTGCTCCTCCACGAAGGTCTGGATGAACCAGTACCCGTGGTCGTAGCCCTCGCGCATCCGGAGCTCGAGGGGCTGTCCCGAAACCGCGCAGGCGGCGGAGAAGAGCTCGGGCCGCAGCTGTGAAGCGAGAAACTGGTCCACGGTGCCCTGGTCGATCCGGATGACGCCCGCGAAGCGCCGGCGCGTCACCAGCTCGGTGGCGTCGTGCTCCGCCCATCGTGTTCGGTCCGGCCCGAGCAGTCGGCTGAAGGCGTGGACGCCCCAGGGCACCCGCGTTGGCGCGACCATCGGGGCGAAGGCAGAGACGCTCCGATATCGATCTGAATGCCGCAGCGCAAGGGTGAGGGCACCGTGTCCTCCCACCGAGTGACCGAGGATCCCGCGCCGATCGGACGCTACCGGAAAGCGCGCCTCGACCAGCGCGGGCAGCTCCTCGGTCACGTACGACTCCATTCGGTAGGCGCTCGACCAGGGTGGCTCGGTGGCATCGACGTAGTACGCGGCGCCGAGGCCGAAGTCCCAGGAAGCATCGTCACCCGGGAAGCGGGCGCTCCGTGGACTGGTATCGGAGGTCACCAGCGCCAGCCCCAGCTCCGCCGCGCCGCGCAGGGCGCCCGCCTTGATGGCGAACGTCTCCTCGGTGCAGGTCAGGCCGGCCAGGGCGTAGACGGCCGGAGCGCGCGCGCCGCCTACTGCCGCCGGGGGCAGGAAGACCGAGAAGCGCATCGGGCCGGCGCAGGCCACGCTCTCGTGCTCATAGAACCCCTGCACGCCGCCGTGGCAGCGGTGCTCGCTCCGTCGGAGGGGATCGGTCATCTCAGGGGTACTCGACCACGGTCCGGATCGACGTCCCGGCGTGCATGAGGTCGAAGGCCTCGTTGATCCTCTCAAGCGGGAGCTTGTGGGTGATCAGCCGGTCGATCTCGATCTTCCGGTCCATGTACCAGTCGACGATCCGCGGAACGTCGGTGCGACCCCGCGCCCCCCCGAAGGCCGTTCCCTTCCACACCCGGCCGGTGACCAGCTGGAAGGGGCGAGTGGAGATCTCCTGCCCGGAGCCGGCCACCCCGATGATGACGCTGACTCCCCAGCCGCGGTGGCAGCACTCCAGCGCCTGGCGCATCAGCTTCACGTTCCCCACGCACTCGAAGCTGTAGTCGGCCCCGCCCCCCGTCAGCTCCACCAGGTGCCCGACCAGGTCTCCCTGCACGGTGGCGGGATTGACGAAGTGGGTGAGGCCGAACTGTTTACCCAGCGCCTCCCGCGCCGGGTTCACGTCGATGCCGACGATCTGCGTGGCCCCGGCCAGCCGCGCCCCTTGCACCACGTTCAGACCGATGCCGCCGAGCCCGAACACCACCACCCGCGCCCCGGGCTCGACCTTGGCGGTGAAGATGACCGCGCCGATGCCAGTGGTGACCCCGCAGCCGACGTAGCAGATCTTGTCGAATGGGGCGTCGGCCCGGACCTTGGCAATCGCGATCTCCGGGAGCACGGTGTGATTGGCGAAGGTGGAGCACCCCATGTAGTGGAACAGCGGCTTGCCCTTGAGCGAGAAGCGGCTGGTTCCGTCGGGCATCAGCCCCTTGCCCTGCGTGGCGCGGATGGCGGTGCAGAGGTTCGTCTTCCGGCTCAGGCAGGAGGGGCATTGCCGGCATTCCGGCGTGTAGAGCGGAATGACGTGGTCCCCCGGCTTCACCGTGGTGACCCCGGCACCGATCTCCTGGACGATGCCCGCCCCCTCGTGCCCGAAGATGACCGGGAAGATGCCTTCGGGGTCCGCCCCCGACCGGGTGAACTCGTCGGTGTGACACACCCCGGTTGCCTTCAGCTCCACCAGGACCTCGCCCGGGCGGGGGCCAGAGAGCTCGACCTCCTCGACCACCAGCGGCTTTCCCACCTCGAAGGCAACGGCGGCACGGGTCTTCATCGGAGAGACCTCCTTGCTGCGCAGCGTCGCGACTGTACCGGCGGACAGGACCGTCCGAAACCGAAGCCGCTGCAGCCGATGGAGGTTGAACGAAAGCGCCGGCTGATGTCATCAGCAGGGCAGCGAGAGGAGGAGACGATGCTCTCCATTCATCCGGCGGTCGATGGTGGAATCCGTCCCGGGGCGAAGGACTTCCAGGGCGGTACCCTGGTCTGCAAGTGCAAGAACGACCCGGTGGAGGTGACGATCCGGGCACAAATCGCCCATAACCATGCCTGCGGCTGCACCAAGTGCTGGAAGCCACCCGGGGCCCTCTTCTCGGTGGTGGCGGTGGTGCCTCACGACAAGCTCACCGTCACCAAGAATGGCCAGAAGCTCTCCGTCGTGGACAAAACGGCCACCATCCTGCGCCACGCCTGCACCGGCTGCGGGGTGCACATGTACGGGCCGGTGGAGAACCCCAAGCACGCGTTCTGCGGGCTGGACTTCGTCCACACCGAGCTCTCTCCGCAGACGGGCTGGTCGGCGCCGGAGTTTGCCGCTTTCGTCTCCTCGATCATCGAGTCAGGGTTTCCTCCCTCGCGGATGGGCGAGGTGCGGGCCCGACTGAAGCAGCTCGGCCTCGAGCCGTACGACTGCCTGAACCCGACCTTGATGGACGTGCTGGCCGCGCACGCGGCCAAGGCCTCGGGGAAGTTGAAGGACGCGTAGAGCGGCAGTGGGGAGGAGGACCGCGAGCCCGAATTGACTGAACATCAAATCGCGCCGTAGCGTGCCGCTCACCGAAGCAAGGAGGGGACCATGCAAGGACTTGCCAGAGGTTTGGCAGCTGTTCTGGTCCTCGGTGCGACGGGCATCCACGTGTCGTGCGGCGGTCAAGGCGCCGAGGTGTTTCATTCGGCCGGGTCGTCACTCGACGGAGGCGGGGGCGACGGCGGGCAGGAGCCTCCCGACGCTGGTGCGCCCGACGCAGGTCCGACGGATGGCGGCCAGCCCGACGGCGGTCCGCTTGACGCCGGTCCGCCCGATGCCGGCCCATCCAGCCTCGTCATGTTCTTCCAGCTCGATGTGACGCTCGATACGCACTCGGTGCCGGACTCCGACTGG
>RPRB01000237.1 GCA_003818285.1 Myxococcaceae bacterium | reverse complement strand
TCCTGCACGTGCGCGCTCTCTTTCCCGATGGTGTCCTGACGCCCCCGCTCGCGGCACTCGCGGGTAACGCTCCGGTGGAGCGGGAGGGTGCGACGCTGGCGGTGGTTCGAGCTCGAATGGAGGTCGCCGGGCCGGTCACGGCATCGGGCCTGAGCCTTGCTCTTGCATTGTGCGAAGACGACGTGACGCTCGCACTTCATCGCCTCGAATCGGAGGGTCAGGTCCTGCGTGGCATGTTCCGCCCGGGATCACAGGAGCTCGAGTGGTGCGACCGTCGGCTTCTGCAGCGGATCCACCGGCTGACCGTCGGGCGCCTGCGGCGGGAGATCGAACCGCTGACCGCACAGGATTTCATGCGGTTCCTGTTCCGATGGCATCACCTCGAGCCGAGTGATGCGCTCGGAGGGCAGGGCGGACTCCTCCGCGCCGTGTCGCTGCTCGAGGGCTGGGAGGCCCCGGCCGCGGCCTGGGAACAGGTCCTCCTGCCAGCCCGTGTGCGCGGGAACCTCGCCGAGCTGCTCGACCGGGCCTGCTGGACGGGGGACATCGCCTGGGGCCGGCTGAGTCTCCGTGAGCCCAGGCCCGTTGGGCCGCGACGAGGTGCCGAGGTGGAGCTCCCCGCGGCCCGAGCGGTCAAACCAGGACGGACCGCAACCCTCGCCTTCTTCCGGCGCGCTGAACTCGGGATGCTCCTTGCGGCAGCCCGATGGGACTGCCCGGAGGGCTGGCCCGAGGACCTCATCGAGTCGAGCAGGGTCGTCGCGGCAGTCCTTGACCGACGCGGAGCATGTTTCTTCCCGGAGCTGGTATCGGGCTCGGGCCTCTCCATCGAGACAGTGGAGGACGCGCTCTGGGATCTCCTTGGCCGAGGTCTTGTGACCGCCGACGCCGTGGACAACCTGCGAGTGCTCCTCAGTCCCAAGCGCCGTCGCCAGCAGCGGGCGCTCAAGCGCGGCGGACCGGGGCGATGGTCGTTGCTACGGGCCGAGTCATCGGTCAGCGAGGACGAGCGTCTCGGGGGGATGGGGAGGCTGCTCCTGTCCCGGTGGGGCATCGTCTTCCGCGACCTCGTCGTGCGCGAGCCGCTCGCGCCGCCGTGGCGCGAGCTGGTGAGGCACTACCGGCGTCTCGAGGCCAGAGGTGAGATTCGCGGGGGCCGGTTCCTGGCCGGAGTGGGTGGGGAGCAGTTCGCGGTCCCGGAGGCGGTCGAGGTTGCGCGGACAATCCGTCGCTCGCGCCCGAGCGGATTGCGGATCGAGTTGGCAGGAGTGGACCCGCTCAACCTCACCGGTATCGTGACCCCTGGGCCTCGCGTCCCCGCAGTCCTGGGACAGAAGGTCGTCTACATGGACGGGATTCCGCTGCCTACGGACCGCACCGAGACCGAGCCGGAATCGGCGCTCGCGTCCTGAGCGGACGGGCCCTCAAACCGATCGCAGGTTACGGAGGTACTCACACCTCGGCTCACCGTGGTGCGCGCCTCACCGTGGTGCCTCACCGTGGTGCCAAACACCTCGTTCCCCTCGTTCCTCCCTCGTCCCTCGCGTCACGCGGCGTTGGCCCGACTCCTGCTGAGAGGACTCTCTCGCAAGGGGGGAGTCGAACAATGCCAAGGCCAATTCGAATGCTGAACGCTGTGGAAATCTTCTTCGTGACCGTGCGGTGCTTCCAGCGCCGGTTCCTTCTCCGTCCGTCGGAAGAGACGAACGAGGTCCTCGGAGGTGTACTGTCCCGCGCCGTTCGTCTCCATGGAGTCGAGCTCTTCGCGTTCAGCGTGATGTCGAACCACATGCACCTCGTCATCCGCGCACCACGCGGCAATCTTCCGAGGTTCATGCAGTACTTACTCACGAACATCTCGAAGAAGATCGGAAAGCTGGTCGGATGGCGCGGGAGCTTCTGGCAGCGTCGTTACTCGGCGGAACCCGTCCTCGACGAGGCGGCCTTGCTCGGGCGTGTACGCTATGTGCTCGCTCATGGAGTGAAGGAGGGTCTCGTTCGACGCTGCCGAGACTGGCCAGGCCTCAGCTGCCTGTCGCTCATGCTCGATGGACGGAGCAAGAGCGTCCGATGGTTCAACTGGACTCGCCGCACGAGTGGGAATTCTCGCCGCGCCAACCGATCCCTTCTCGACGAGCGTTGGGCCGAACCCGAACACCTTCGACTGACACCGCTCCCGAACGCCTGTCTCCAGGGGCCAGGGGGACTTCGCCCGTTTCTGAAGCGAGCAGTCAAGGCGATCGAGGAGCAAGCCTCGCGTCAGTACCGAACCTTTCTTGGGCGCTCCGGGGTTCTGAGACAGCGGCCCCACGCAAAGCCAGCCCCGGCCCGTCCCAGGCCGCGGCCGCCGTGCCACACCACGATTCGAGAGCTGCTCGAGGCGTTCCGCGAGCGCTATCGACGCTTCGCCGAGGCGTATCGCCGCGCCTCAATCCGATGGAGAAGCGGAGACTCGACGGCTCTCTTCCCCGAATCGGCGATCAAGCCGTTCGTCTGGCCGGGGGTGGGAGCGATGCCTCTGGCCGCCTGAGGGAAGTCGACGGCCGCTCGGTCAAGACCCATAGGGCTGGCAGCCAAGACGAGGCAAGACGAGGTGCCAAACACCTCGTTCCGGGGCCCCTTCTGGTTCCAGTTCCGGAAGAACCCCGTTCCGATCGCCTCGTCAGGCAATCAGTTCGCGTATCGGTGCAGGAGGTCGAGCAGCTTTGTCATCTCGAACGGCTTCTCGAGGACGGCGACGACACCGGGCGCATCGGTGAGATGCGTCACCGCCCGATCCGCGGACATCAGGATGACTCGGAACCGGTCGCGATCGGCACGTGCCCGCAGCGCGTCGAGGAAGGACAATCCATCCATGCCCGGCATCCGCAGGTCGAGCAGCACCAGATCGGGTGAACCGGGCCGCTCGAGAGATCCGAGCGCGGCGCGCGCCGTCGCCATGGGGTCACAGAGTGGCCTTCCGCCTCGAGCAGCTCGGCGATCGACTCGCGGATGTCGCTGTCGTCCTCGACGAGGAGCACGGTCACCATCGTCACTGGCTAGCACGCTGGCCAGGCACGCACCCGGGCAGGCATGCGCTCCCGCACCCGGACGATGTGCCCTGCGCGCCCCCTGCAGGACGCCTGTCAGCGCCCGTAGCTCGACCGAAGCATGAAGAAGATCGCAACTCCGGTCACCGACACGTACATCCAGATGGGCCAGAGGACTCGCGTGACCTTCCGGTGCCGCCGGAACTCTCGCCGCAGCGCGAACCAGAAGGCGGTCAGGGCAAGCGGGACCACCGTGGTCGAGAGGAGGACGTGCGTCGCGAGCACGCCCAGGTACACCGTACGCATCGCACCCGTTCCCGCATACCGCGTGTCCCCGTGCACCGAGTGGTACAGCAGGTAGCAGACCAGGAAGAGCGACGAGGCCACGAACGCGCCGACCATGAGGGCCCGATGCACGCGCATCGAGCCGCGCCGGATGGCCACCCACCCCGCGAACAGCAGAACCGCCGCCGTGGCGTTCAGGGTCGCGTTTACTCCGGGGAGGAAGCGGAGGTCCGCCGCGCCAGGCTCCACCCCCCGTCGCACCAGCAGCAGCCAGCCGAGAAGCGCCAGCGCCGCCACCGAAACCACGGCGTTGAACAGGTAGAACCGGCGGTCCGCGGCGGGATCCGCGGCTCGCGACGACACTGAGGTCAGATCACGCATCCGGCATAGCCCGACTAGCACGCCGGGCGACGACGAGGCTCCCCGCTCCGACCAACCGGCCGAATGGCTCCGTTCAGGCGTGGAACTCCGGCAATCGCTGCTTGCCCGCAAGCGCGGGCGCGAACAGGTCTCCTCGCTCCCGGAGCCGTGCGGGCAGCGTACGGATGTTGAACTTCCCGGGGTCGAGGCGCGCGTCCACCTCGTCCCACTCTAGCGGCGTCGACGCCGGGGCCCCCTCCACAGCCCGGATCGAGTACGGCGCGACCATGGTCTTCAGCCGGCCGTTCTGGTGCGCATCGAGGTACAGCCGCCCGCGCCTCCGGTTCAGGGAGCGCTCGGTCGTGGCCTGATCCGGAAAGCGCGCTGCGAGCGCTCCAGCCACAGCCTCGGCGAAGGCCAGTGCCTGCGCGTGAGTGTGCCCCGGACCGAGGGGCACGAAGACGTGCAGGCCGCGCTTCCCGGAGGTCTTCGGAACCGACACCAGCTTCAGCTCGTCCAGCAGCCCCTTCAGGGCTCGGGCCAGAGGGATGATCTGCTCCCAGCCGGTGGCAGGATCGAAGTCGAACGCCACCCAGTCCGGGTTGTCCACGGTCGCGGCGCGGCTCGAGGTCATGTGGAGGGTCAGAGCCGATTGATTCGCGAGCCACGACACCGTCTCGGGCCGATCGACGACGATGTGCTCGAGCGGGTGATCGGCGTGCTGGACCGTCACCCGTGGGATCCACGCCGGGGCGGTCGTGGCGCCCTGCCGGAAGATGCCCGGCTTGCCGATTCCCTGAGGCCACTGCTGCATCGAGAGCGGTCGTCCCCGGAGCGCGGCGATCAGCGCCGGAGCGACCGCGTCCGCGTACGCCCGCACATCGCGCTTGGTGCTTTTCGACACCGGGAAGAGCACCTTGTCCGGGTGGGTGAGAGGAACCTCGGCCGGAGGCGGCTCAGTGGCCGTGACCTCCGCGGACGGTTGGGGTGCCGGACTCTCGGGGTCCTCGCCGCGGTTCGAGTGCCACGTGCCGAAACCCTCGGCTGGAGCGGTGCCGAAGAACCCCGTCGCGCCGTCCGGGTCACCGTCACCGGCCTCGGGGCTGGACATCGGGGACTTGCTCGGGCCGGCTCCCCGGCCAGAGGCCTTCCGGCGCTTGCTGGCCCGACCGCCCGAGGTGGTCGTCGGCGTCGACCGTGCTGCCGAGACCGAGCGCCCCGCGGCGCGGCGTCCCGAGCTAGATGCCGCGGAGGTCGACCCCGATCGCCGCGCGGTCTTCGACGGTCGTTCCTGGTCCTCGCCGATCTCCAGCGGACCCTTGTCCTCGCGAAGCCCCTGGAACGAGGGGTGCCGGAGCTTTCCGTCC
This sequence comes from Myxococcaceae bacterium, assembly GCA_003818285.1. Lineage (GTDB taxonomy): Bacteria > Myxococcota > Myxococcia > Myxococcales > Myxococcaceae > RPRB01. The sequence continues at coordinate 1,928 of RPRB01000237.1, read as the reverse complement.
CGCGTCCACTCGGTGAACTGCAGCTGGGCCACGTGCCGCGGCTTCACCCAGTGGGCGTCGCGCATCCGCGGAGCGTCCTCGATCGCCGGCCGTGGAACCTCGTCCTTCTTGAGGAGGGTCAGGAGCCGGCGACGCATCGCCCGGTCAAAGCCCGTCCCCACCTTTCCTGCATAGATGAATCGGTCGCCGCGCCGGGCAGCGACCAGGAGCGCTCCGACCTCCGCCGCACCGTTGGAGATGGGGGTCCAGCCCGCGATGACCAGCTCGTCCGTTCCGAGCACCTTCAGCTTCAACCAGTCAGGGGTCCGCGTGCCGACGTACCGCGAGCCACGGAGCTTCGCCAGGAGCCCTTCCCATCCGCGCCGCCTTGCCTCGGCGAGCGCGGACTTTTCGTCGCCGCGCACCCGCTGCGCCAGCTCGACCGGTGGGCGAGTGTTGGCCATCACCGACTCGAGCAGCTCGCGTCGCTCCTCCAGGGGTCGCGACCGGAGGTCCTCGCCGTCGAGCCAGAGCAGATCGAACACCACGTACCGGTGCTCGGCGGTGGGGTCCCCCAGCTTCTGGAACCGCGACACGCCTCGTTCGTCGAGCACCACCAGCTCCCCGTCGAGAACCGCCTCGCCGACGACGATCTGCGACAGCGCCGGCACGACCCACGGAAAGCGGGCGGCGAAGTCGAGGTCGTTCCGCGAACGAACCGAGGTCCTGCCGCCCGAGATTGCAGCGAGCGCGCGGTACCCGTCGTACTTCACCTCGTACACGTATCGGTCCGCCGGCGCCGGAGTGCACTTGGCCAGCACGGCCAGCATCGGAGGCCATACCCGGGAGAGGAGCGTCTCCGGATCGGGGTGGACGCCGCGGAGGTTTCGCTGCCGCTCGGGCCCCCGGGTCAGGCGGCGGCCACTCGCCACCGACTCCGGCCGCTCGGCGACGACGTCGTGGTCGGGCCGCTCGGTGCCGTCCTTCGCCTTGAAGAGGAGCCACTGGGCCTTTCCGCCCTGCGGCCGGGTGCGGACCAGGTGCCAGCCGCCCTTGAGCTTCTGCCCGTTGAAGACCACGTGGAGGTGCCCCTTGCGGAGCTGCTCCTGAAACTGCCCCGGCGGGACGGTGTCGTAGGTGCCGCGGTCCCAGATGATGCTGTCGCCCGCGCCGTACTCGCCGTCGGGGATGCGGCCCTCGAAGTCGCCGTAGGCGAGGGGATGGTCCTCGGTCTGGACGGCGAGCCGCTTCTGTGCCGGGTCGTAGCTCGGCCCCTTGGGGCAGGCAAAGCTGACGAGGACCCCCTGGTTCTCCAGCCGCAGGTCGTAGTGGAGCCGGGTCGCATCGTGCTTGTGCACCATGAACCGCAGCGCCCGGGCCGGCGCAGGGGCAGGCCGTTCCGGGGCAGGCTCGGGGGTGACGGCGAAGTCGCGCTTCTGCCGATAGGTCTCGAGTGGGTCGGTGCGACGGGCCATGGGTCTTCCGCCTGCCGGGAAGGTCAGCACGCCACCCCGGGTCTCGCAAAGGGCTGCGGCACGGAGAAGCCCCGCACCGGACGTCCGGACTCGGCCGCGCGGCGGGAGTCCCGTCACGAGGCGCCCTCACGAGGTGCCAAACACCTCGTTACGGACCTGCCGACGAAGTCGTGCCGCACCCGTGCTTTGCACGACGACAGGTACACGACTGCGGACTCCCGTCCGGATCTGGAGATTCCCACGGACGAAGTCCCCACCGTCCGGAGCCCACCCGAACGAGGTGACCACTTCGGGCGGCGAGTCGGGGCCGCTCCGAGGTGCCCCGCTCCGAGGTGCCCCGCTCCGAGGTGCCCCGCTCCGAGGTGCCCCGCTCCGAGGTGCCAAACACCTCGCTACGGTTACGAAACACCTCGTTACGGGAGACCTCGGTCCGGGCCACCCCGAATCCCTCGTCACCGCCTCGGTACTGGCACG
>RPRB01000236.1 GCA_003818285.1 Myxococcaceae bacterium | reverse complement strand
TGTCAGCGGGACCTGGAACTCCGCCACGACCTCGATGGGCGACACGGTTTAGCGGGCCTCGTCCTTGTCCGCGCCCACCTGCTTCAGCACCCGCGCCCGCGCGGCCTGCTCCTTGGTGCGCACGTCCTGGGCCTGGCTGGGCGTCAGGAGCTTGGCCTGGACCAGCGCATTGAGGACGAAGCTCAGGGTGAAGTCGGCGCTGGTGCGCGCCACGGCGGCCTGGGTCATGGGGTGAGGCCGGAGTCTACCCCTCGACGGCCCGCACCGCCGCTTCCACCCACTCCGGAGGCGTGGGCGAGGTGGCGATCGCCGCCGGCTCCCAGCCCTGCGCCCGGAGGGCTGCGGCCGTGGTCGGCCCCACCGCCACCGCCCTGAGCCCAGGAACGAGCGCCCCGGCCCCGGGGAGCCCGAGGAAGGCCTCCACCGTGCGTGGAGACCCGAAGAGCACGCACCGCGGGGGATGCGCGACCACCTCCGCCCAGCCCTCGGGCGCCGAGCCCGCCGGACGCGAGCGGTACGCCGCCACCCGCTCCACGGTGACCCCGGCCGCCCGGAGCCCCTCCTCGATGGACCGCCGCCCCTCCTCGGCTGCCGGCAGGAGCACCACCTCCGCCGGCTGGAGCCGCGGGAGCAGCGCCTCGGCCAGCCCCTCGCCGCTGGACACGCTCGCCACCAGCGTGGCCTCGAGCCCGTGCGCGTCCAGCGCCGCCGCCGTTCCCGGCCCCACGGCGGCCAGCTTTCGCGTCCGGAGCAGGTCGAGGGTCCCCGCGGTGCGCGTGGCCTCGACCAGCGCGGTCACCCCGCGCTCGCTGGCGAAGGCCACCCAGGCGAAGCGCCGGAGCAGCTCCGCGGCGGCCTGGAGCGGGCGCGGGTCGGTGGGTGGCTCGAGTTCGAGGAGGGGGATGGCCAGCACGTGGGCGCCCTCGTCCTCGAGCAGGAAGCAGATCTGCTCGGCGCGCTCCCGAGGTCGCGGCACCAGCACCCGCACTCCGGCGAGACGTTGCCGCCGTCCGCGCTCCTCGTTCTCAGACACCCGAGCTGGCTCCGGCGTGGGCGTCGAGCAGCGCCCGGGCCCCCCGGCGTAGCAGCTCCTGGGCCAGCTCCTGCCCCAGCGCGCGGGCGCGCGGTCCGGGACCGCGGCGCTCGGCACGCACGACCTCGCTCCCGTCCGGCGCGCCCACCAGCCCCCGGACCCAGAGCTGGTCCCCTTCGAGGATTGCATGCGCGGCGAGCGGCACGGTGCACCCGCCTTCGAGCGTCTCCAGGAACGCCCGCTCGGCGTCGATCGGCACCCGGGTGGGACGGTGCTCGAGCGACTCCACCAGCGACCGGTGCGGGCTGTCCTCCGCGCACTCCAGCGCCAGTGCCCCCTGCCCCACCGCGGGCAGCATCACCTCCGGGGCAAGCAGCTCGGTCACCCGCTGCTCCAGACCGAGCCGGCGCAGCCCCGCCAGGGCGAGGATGGAGCCGCCGAGGCCCAGCTCCTCCGTCTTCCGCAGCCGCGTGCCCACGTTTCCACGGAGCGGCACCACCTCCACGTCCGGCCGCAGCGCCCGCAGCTGGCAGGCCCGGCGCAGCGAGGAGGTTCCCACCCGCCCACCCCGCGGGATGTCCGCGAACCGGAGGCCTCGCGGGCTCACCCACGCGTCTCGAGGGTCCTCCCGCTCCGGGACCGCCGCCAGCACCAGCCCGCGGGGGAAGCTGCTGGTCACGTCCTTCAGGCTGTGCACGGCGAGATCGGCGCGTCCATCGAGCAGCGCGGCCTCGATCTCCTTCACGAAGAGCCCCTTGCCACCGAGGCGAGACAGCGGACTGTCCAGCAGCCGGTCCCCCTCGGTCGACAGCTCGACCAGTGTCACCTGCGTCTCCGGGGCGCGTGCCCGGAGCAGTCCGGCAACGTGATTCGCCTGCCACAGCGCGAGCGGGCTCTTCCGGGTGGCGATGCGGAGGGGCGGCATCACCCCTCGTTGGCCTTGCGGGCCGTCCCGTCCAGGCCGAACAGCTCGGCGGCGGCGTCGGCCAGCTCGCTGTCTCCGGTCTGCACCGCGCGGAGCCTGGCCGTGGGCTGGTGGAGCATCTTGTTCACGATGGCCGAGGTCATCGCCTCGATGACCTTCGCCTGCTCCGGGCTCAGCGGCGTGCCGAGGTTGGCCATCGCCCGCTCCAGCTCGGCCCGGCGGATCTGCTCGGCCCGCGCCCGGAGCTGGGCCAGCACCGGGACCTGCTCGCGGACCGCCCGCCGGCGGATGTAGCGGCCGACCTCCTCGGCCACCAGCACCTCGGCCTTGGCGGCCGCGGCGGCGCGGGCGGCCTGGTTCTCGTTGATGACCCGCTGGATGTCGTCGACGTCGTAGGAGTAGACGCCGTTCAGCGTGTGCACGTCCGGGTCGACGTCGCGCGGGACCGCCAGGTCCACCAGGAACAGCGGCCGGTGCTTCCGCGGCTTCAGCACCCGGGCGACCTTCTCCCGGGTGATGACCGGCTGGGGCGAGGCGGTGGAGCAGACCACCACGTCCGCCCCCACCAGCCCGTCCTCCAGCCGCTCGAAGGGGAGCGCCTCGCCGGCGAGCGCGGCGGCCAGGGTCCGGGCGTGCTCGAAGGTGCGATTGACCACCAGCACCTTCGAGGCACCCGCCGAGACGAGGTGCTTTCCGGCCAGCTCTGCCATCTCCCCGGCGCCCACCAGCAACACCGTCTTTCCGTCGAGGCGGTCGAAGATGTGCCGCGCCATCTCCACCGCCGCGGCGGCCATGGAGGTCGCGGCTCGCCCGAGGTCGGTCTCGGTCCGCACCCGCTTCGCGCTCCCGAAGGCGGCGGCACAGACGCGGGCCAGCTCGCCCCGGGCGGCACCGAGCCGCTGGGCCTGCTCGAAGGCGTCCTTCACCTGGCCGAGGATCTGCGGCTCGCCGAGCACCATGGAATCCAGGCTCGCCGCCACCCGGAAGAGGTGAAGCACCGCCGCCTCGCCATGATGCGAGTAGAGGTAGGGAGCGAGATCGTCTCCGGCGGCGCCGGCCAGCGCGGTCCGGGTCCGGTCCTGAAGGTCGGCGCCGGGGCCGACGACGTAGAGCTCGACCCGGTTGCAGGTCGAGACCAGCAGGGCCTCCGCCGGAGCCTGGGCCATCGCCTGGAGCAGCTCGGTCTGGCGATCCTCCGGCAGGGCCAGCCGCTCCCGGACGTCCACCGGAGCGGTGTGATGCGAGAGGCCCACACACACCAGGGGCGGGCTCATCGGCTCACCCAGGGCCCGTAGCGGGTGATGAACGAGGCCACGAGAACGCCGAACCCCGCCATCGTGAGCAGCGCCACCCGGCGCCCGCGCCAGCCGGCGAAGATGCGCGCCTGCAGCTGCACCCCGAAGGCGAGCCAGGCCACCACCACCGCGAACTCCGCGGCGCTCCAGCGCATCTCCGGCCGCAGCCGGGCCTGCACCCACGCTCCGGTGAGCAGGGTCAGCGACAGGGCGATGAAGCCCCAGGCGACCAGGCGACGGTTCAGGTCGTCCAGCAGCTCGAGCGATGGCACCCGCCGGAAGAAGGGACCGAACCGCTTGCCCTTCAGCATTCGCTCGGCGACCAGGTACATCCCCGCAACCGCGGTGGCCACGCCGAACACCGCCAGTCCTGCGAGCGCGACGCCGATGTGCACCGGGAGCAGCGGCTGGCGCAGGCCCGCGGTGAGCTCGGGGCCCGGCGCCTCCATCCACAGGCTCGGCACCAGCACCGCCACCGCGGCGGGTGAGAGGAAGGCGCCGAGCAGCGCCGCACGCGCCCGCAGGTCGACCACCAGGAAGACCGTGACCAGCAGGAATGCGAGCAGGCTCACCACCTGCCCGAACCCGCTCGGCATCCATCGTTGCGTGGACAGCACAGTGACCAGCCCGATGCCGTGGAGCACCCAGCCCGCGAAGGTGAGCCCCCGTGCCACCCACGCCATTCCTTTCCAGCCCTGCGCCAGGAGCGCGAGGTAGGCCAGCGCGCCGAACGCGTAGGCGTGGAAGGCGAGAGTGAAGGCGGTGCGGACCATGATCAGAGCTTGTTGAGAAGGTAATCGGCGAGCAGCGCTGTCTCCGTGGTTGCCCCGCCCGGATCCGGAACCTGCACCACGTACCCGCTCTCCACGTCGTATGCGCTGTCGCCGGCCACCACCGAGTCCGCGAGGCGCTCGGCGCCGAGCGCCGCCAGCTGCGCGTCGGTCTTCACCTTCTTGAGCAGGTGGTGCTCGTCGGGCCCGGAGACCAGGGATTTCACGTGCACCGCCGGCTCGACCGGGTACTCCACCGAGTCTCCCGACAGGACGAGGGCGCGCTCCTGGACGTCGGCCTTGTCGCCGCCGGCCCACTCCTCCAGGGTGCTCTGCGGGAGAAAAAGCTTCACGGGTCCCGGGACCTTAGCAAACGAGGGGATGCGGACTCGTCGGCTGCCGTGTACATCATCGGCCTCTGCTGGGCCCGCCAGGGGTCCGGAGGCTGTATTAGGAGGATCAATGGCTGGGGTGGATACGGTCAACGTTACTGATGCTGAGTTCAAGGTCACGGTTCTCGAGTCGCAGGAGCCGGTCCTGGTGGACTTCTGGGCTCCGTGGTGCGGGCCGTGCAAGGCGATCGCCCCGGCGCTCGACGAGCTGGCCACCCGATACAAGGGGAAGATGAAGGTCGCCAAGCTCAACGTGGACGAGAACCAGGAGACCGCTCAGAGCTACGGCATCCGCAGCATCCCGATGCTCCTCGTCTTCAAGGGCGGGAAGGTCGTCGACCAGATCCTCGGCGCCGTCCCCAAGTCCAAGCTCGAGGAGAGCTTCAAGAAGCACGCGCCGGCCTGACGCCGGAACCCCTCGGCTACTTTGCGAAGCGCCAGGGGTCGTCGGGCGAGGTGACCTTCATCAGCTCCCAGGCGGCGAGCGCGTCCACCACCCGGTCCAGCTCCGAGCTGAGCGACCGGGCGCGGGGCGATCCCAGGTAACCCTCGGCGAACTTCCGCAGCTGCTCGCCGAGGAAGAGCCGGGCCAGGGCCACCTCGGTCTGGCGGAAGAACTCCAGGAAGCGGAGGCCCATCCCGGTGCGGCCGGTGCGGTCGCTCTCCGTCTCCTGGCGCAGCACCTCCACCCGGGCCTCCACCGCAGGCCCGGTGGGCTCCACCTGGAAGCGGACCGACATCTCGGTTCCCACCGGGAGGAAGAAGCTGCTCCGGAGGAAGGCCCCGCTCACGCTGACGTTGGACGAGAGCAGCGTGGCCGAGAAGCGGCGGGACTCGCCCTCGCCGATCCAGAGCACGAAGGGCACGGCGAGCTTGGCGCGGGGGAATGAGCGGTGCTCCGGCCCGTCGTCCTGGGTGTCGAGCTCGATGCGCGGACCGACCATGTCGGCCCGGTGCAGCGCGGTGGAGAGTCCCTCGCGGGACCCCGTTCCTCTGGACGCTGCCCCGGAGCGACTGCGAGTCCCGTTCGCTTTGGCCATGGCTTGTCCCCCGCTTTCATATCACCATGCCGGCCCGTCACGCCGACCAAGGCACGGAGCCTAGACCGCGATGCTCGGCAATCTTCTGAAGCCGGAGTTCGAGGAGCTGATCGAGGCGAAGGACTACGCCACGCTCCGCGAGGCGTTCTCCGAGATGGACCCTCCCGACATCGCGGAGGTCATCGAGGACCTTCCGCCCGAGGACTCGGGGGTCATCTTCCGTGTGCTCCCACGTGACACCGCCACACAGGTGTTCGAGTACCTCCCCCTGGATCAGCAGACGGAGGTGGTGGACGCGCTCGGTACCGGCCAGATGGCCGGGGTGTTCAACGGGATGGCGCCGGACGACCGGACGCGTCTCTTCGAGGAGCTCCCGGCCGAGGTGACGAAGCGGGCGCTGAGCACGCTCAGCCCCGACCAGCTGAAGATCGCGCGGCAGCTCCTGGGGTACCCGGAGGGCAGCGCCGGGCGTTTCATGACGCCCAAGCACGTCTCGGTCCGGCCCGAGTGGACCGCCCGCGAGGCGCTCGACTACATCCGCGAGCACGGGAAGGACGTGGAGACGCTCAACGTCATCTACGTCACCGACGACAAGGGCGTGTTGCTCGACGACCTGCGGCTCCCGATCCTGGTCCTGGCCAAGCCGGACCGGAAGGTGTCCGAGCTGAACGACGCGACGCTGGTGAGCATCCCCGCCACCGCCACCCGGGACGAGGTGGTGGCCACCTTCGAGAAGTACGACCGGGTCGCGCTCCCGGTCACGGACTCCCGCGGCGTGCTGGTGGGGATGATCACCGTGGACGACGTCCTCGACGTGGCCGAGCAGAAGGCCACCGAGGAGATCCAGGGACTCGGCGGCGTCGAGGCCCTCGAGGCGCCGTACTTCGACGTGAGCCTTCAGTCGATGGTGAAGAAGCGCGGAGGGTGGCTCTCGGCGCTGTTCCTCGGGGAGATGCTCACCGCCACCGCGATGAGCGCCTTCGAGGACGAGATCGCCCGGGCGGTCGTCCTCTCCCTCTTTCTCCCGCTGATCATCTCCTCGGGTGGGAACTCGGGATCGCAGGCGACCTCGATCATCATCCGCTCGCTCGCGCTCCGGGAGGTGAAGCTCCGGGACTGGTGGCGGGTTGCGAGCCGGGAGATCGCCTCGGGCATCGCGCTGGGATGCCTGCTGGGCTTCATCGGATTCCTCCGGATCGTCATCTGGGCGCGGGTGTTCCACCTCTACGGCGAGCACTACCTCCTGGTGGCCTTCACCGTCGGGCTCAGCCTGGTGGGGGTGGTGCTCTACGGGAACCTGGTGGGCTCGATGCTTCCCTTCCTGCTCCGGCGCCTGGGGTTCGATCCGGCGAAGGCCTCGGCGCCGTTCGTGGCCACGCTCGTCGACGTCAGCGGGCTCATCATCTACTTCACGGTGGCGAGCCTCATCCTTCGCGGCGCGCTGCTCTAGGCGTGACGCGAGGGACTGGACCGGGGCCGTTCAGATGTACTGGGCGAGGCTCCGCGGGTGGGCGATCTTGTACCGCCGGTACGCGTTGCAGGCCGGCACCAGCA
>RPRB01000235.1 GCA_003818285.1 Myxococcaceae bacterium | reverse complement strand
GTGCCGTCCTTGCTCGTGTAGAACACCTGGCGACTCTCGAATTCGCCAGGCTCGAACTTGAGCTGCGGCGCCCGGAACACCCGGAGCTCGCCGGTCGCCGGCTCGAGCCGGAGAATCGCCGGCGGGGAGGCGTAGGTCTCGAACGAGAAGTACGTCTCGTCATCGGCGAGTCGGCCCTCGAAGCCCTTGCCCGTCCCCAGCGCGGGGATCTTCAGCGTCTGCTGCGGCTTCCCGTCCAGGCCGTGGATGCGCACCACGCTGTGCGCGTCCTGCAGATAGTTGAGGACGAACCGGCGGCCCACCGCCGACGCGCTCTCCAGCCGGGCATCGCTCTCGGGGACCAGCGTCTTCCAGCGGGCCCGGTCCGGCGATCGCATGTCGATGGAGATGACCTTCCCGCGCGGAGCGTCCAGGTTGGTGTGGAACCACAGCACCGGCCCCTGGCTGCCGATGAAGGCGTACTTCGCCTCGAGCACGTCCACGAGCGGGCGGATCTTCGATCCCCTGCGGCCGAGGTCCTGCACGTAGAGGCGATTGCGGCGATCGGTCCCCTGGAAGACGTGGATGACCAGCCAGCGGCCGTCGTCGGAGACGACGGCTCCGAAGGTCCACTCCTTCTGGTCCTTGCGCTCGTAGACCAGCCGGTCCGCCGACTGCGGCGTGCCCAGGCGGTGGTAGAAGAGCTTCTGGAAGTAGTTCACGTCCCGGAGCTGGTTGGGTCCCGGATCGTCGAAGCGCGAGTAGTAGAAGCCCTTGCCATCGGGAGTCCACGACGCGGTGGAGAACTTCACCCACCGCAGGCGGTCGGGCAGGTCCGCCCCGGTGTCCACGTCGCGCACCCGCCACTCCTCCCAGTCGCTGCCCGCCTCCGCCACGCCGTAGGCGAGGAGCTTTCCGTCACGGGAGGGAACGGTTCCGGTGAGGGCCATGGTCCCGTCCTGGGTGAGCGTGTTCGGGTCGATGAGCACGCGCGGCTCGAAGCGCGGGAGGTCCACCACGTAGAGCACCGGCTGCGGCTGGAGACCGCTGTTTCTCTCGAAGAAGACACGGTTCCCCTCGCGAATGGGGACCTCGTAGCGCTCGTAGTCCCAGAGCGCGGTGAGCCGTTCCTCGAGCGCACCCCGGTCCGGGATGGTGGAGAGGAACCGCTCGGTGACCGTGTTCTCGGCGTCGATCCACTCGCGATAGCCCGGGCTGGACGGGTCCTCCAGCCAGCGGTACGGGTCCGCAACCCGGGTGCCGTGGTAGTCGTCGATGACGTCCACCTTCCGTGCGACGGGGTAATCGAGGCGAACCCCGGCGTCGGTGGCCGGCCGAGCGGGGGCGGCGCTGCCGGTCGGAGTGGCCGCGGGCGCCCCGTGGGAGCAAGCAGCGATCGCGAGAGGGAGGGTCGCCAGGAGGGCGGCCCGCATCAGGCCGCCTCGAACAGCGCTGCCGCGCCCATTCCTCCACCGATGCACATGGTCACCACCCCGTAGCGGCCGCCGCGCCGCTTCAGCTCACGGAGCAGCGTCGCCGTCATGCGGGTGCCGGAGACGCCCAGCGGGTGCCCCAGGGCGATGGCCCCGCCGTTGGGGTTCACCTTGGCCCGGTCGATTCCCAGCTCGCGGATGCAGTACAGCGCCTGCGCGGCGAAGGCCTCGTTGAGCTCGAACACGTCGATGTCCTTCACCTCGAGCTTGTTCTTCGCCAGCAGCTTCCGGACTGCCGGAACCGGTCCGATGCCCATGATCTCCGGGGGAACCCCGGCCACCTGGAAGTCGATGAAGTAGCCCAGCGGCTTCACTCCCAGGGCCCGGGCCTTCTCCTCGGACATGACCACCGCGGCGCCCGCGCCGTCGGTGAGGGGGGAGGCGTTGCCCGCGGTGACCGTTCCTTTGGGGTTGAAGGCGGGCTTCAGCTTGGCGAGCCCCTCGAGCGTGGTGTCCGGCCGGAGGATGGTGTCCTCGGTGACGGTCACCTCGTGTGGCGTGCCGTCCTCGTCGAAGACCTCGGTCCGCACCGGAATGATCTCGTCCTTGAGGAGTCCCTTCGCCCTCGCCTCGGCGGCGCGTCGCTGGCTCTCGTAGGCGAAGGCGTCCTGGTCGGCGCGGGACACCTCGAAGCGCTTGGCCACGTTCTCCGCGGTGGCGCCCATCGAGGTGTAGATCTCCGGGTGCTTCTCCATCAGGTCCGGATTGGCGGAGACCTTGTTCCCGCCGATCGGCACCATGCTCATCGACTCGGTGCCGCCGGCCACGGCGACGTCGTACATGCCCGCGGCGATGGATTGGGCCACCTGGGCGATGGACTGCACGCCCGAGCTGCAGAATCGGTTGATGGTCATCGCCGGGACGCTGTCCGGAAGCCCGGCGAGGAGCGCGGCCTGCCGGGCGACGTTCATTCCCTGCTCGGCCTCGGGCATGGCGCAGCCGAGCACCACGTCTTCGACCGCTTCAGGCTTGAGGCCCGGGACGGCGGAGACGGCGGCGCGGATCGCGTCCGCGGCGAGGGTGTCGGGGCGGGTGTCCTTGAACTCGCCGCGGAGCGCGCGGGTGAAGGGGGTGCGGACGGCGCTGGCGATGACGACTCGGGAAGCCATGGTGTGGTTCTCCTAATCAGTTCCGGAGGGGCTTGCCGGTCTCGAGCATGGCCGCGATCCGGTCCTGGGTCTTCTCCTCGCCGCAGAGCGAGAGGAAGGCCTCACGCTCCAGGTCGAGTAGGTGCTGCTCGCTCACCGGAGTAAACGCCGAGACGTCGCCCCCGGTGATGACGTGGGCGAGCTTCTGGCCGATGTGCCGGTCGTACTCGGAGATCTGGTTGTTGACCTGCATGTCGTACAGCATCATGTCCACGGTCGCCGCCCCGCTCCGGCCGGGGAGACGGAAGTGCGTGGGCCGCGGCGGACGGAAGCCGGAGTCGGCCATCCCCAGCACGCGGGCCTTCGCGTCGCTGAGCAGGAAGTCGCGGTTGAGGCTGATCCCGTCCTGGCGCTGGAGGAAGCCGATCTCCCGGGCCTCCTCGGCGGAGGTGGCCACCTTCGCCGTCCCGATGGTCAGGAACAGCTTCTTGAGGAAGGGGAGCGGGTCGAAGTCGCGGTCGGTGGCGAACGGTCCGTAGAGGTTGCGCAGCAGCATGAGATTCCCGCCGCCGCCCGGGATGAGCCCCACGCCCACCTCCACCAGGCCCATGTACAGCTCGGCCGCGGCCTGGATCGCATTGGCACCCATGGTGACCTCGGCGCCGCCGCCGAGGGTGAGCCCGAACGGCGCCGCCACCACCGGGATGGGGCTGTAGCGCATGCGCTGGTTGGCCTGCTGGAAGCCGGCGACCATCTTCTCCACCGAGTCGAGGTCCTCGCTCTTGATGGCCATGAGCAGGGCCATGATGTTCGCACCGGCGGAGAAGTTCGCCCCGTCGTTGCCGATGACCAGACCGCGGAAGGAGGCCTCGGCGCGGTCGAGCGCCTTGTTCATCATCTCGACGATGCCGTCGTCGATGGAGTTCATCTTGGTGTGGAACTCGAGGAGGATCGCTCCGTCGCCCATGTTCCAGAGCGTGGCGCTGTCGTTCCCATCGAGGCGGCGATTGGCCCGCCCGAGGTGCTCGACGCGGAACGACCGCGGATTCTCCTTCACCGGAACGGCCTTCCGCCCCGGAATGTCCCAGGCGGCGTCGGCCCTGCCATCCACCGCGTAGAAGCTCTCCCGGCCCGAGGCGAGCATCTGCTCCACCCAGGCGGCGGGCTTCAGGCCCAGCTCCTTCATCCGCTCGACGCCCTTGCGCACGCCGTAGGCATCCCAGACCTGGAACGGTCCCAGGTCCCAGGCGAAGCCCCAGCGGAGCGCGCGGTCGATGTTCACCAGGTCGTCGGAGATCTCCGGGATGCGCCGGCTGGCGTAGGCCAGCGTGTCGAGGGTCACCCGCTCGGCGAACCTCGCCGCCTTGTCCGTGCCGGTGAGCACCGTCCGGATGCGCTCGGCGACGTCGTCGATGCCCTTGGCCGCGCCCAGGGAGTCGAAGCGGACCTTCTGCTGCGGCCGGTAGGTGAGGGTGGCCAGGTCGAGCGCCTGGATCTCGCTCTCGCCGTCCTTCCCCTTCACCTTCTTGTAGAAGCCGCCGCCGGTCTTGTCGCCGAGCATCTTCGCGGCGACCATCTTCTTGACGAACTCGGGGACCAGGAAGGTGTCGCGCTCCTCGTCCTTGGTCAGCGTGTCGTAGCAGTTCTGGGCCACGTGGACGAAGGTGTCGAGGCCCACGATGTCGGTGGTGCGGAAGACGGCGCTCTTTGGCCGCCCCATCGCCGGGCCGAAGATCTTGTCCACCTCCTCCACGGTGAGCTCCGCCTTCTGCATGTCGCGGAGCACGCGGAGCATCCCGTAGGTGCCGATGCGGTTGGCGATGAAGTTGGTCGAGTCCTTCGCCCAGACGATGCCCTTGCCCAGCGTCTCCTCGCCGAAGCGGGCCATGCGGGCGAGCACCCCGGGCTCGGTGTCCGGTCCGGGCACCAGCTCGAGCAGCTTCATGTACCGAACGGGGTTGAAGAAGTGGGTGACCAGGAAGCTCTTGCGGAAGGCCTGCCCTCGCCCCTGAAGCATGCCCACGACGGAGAGACCGGAGGTGTTGGAGCTGATGATCGCCTCCGGCTTGAGGTGCGGCTCGACGCGGGCGAACAGCGCCTGCTTGACGGCCATGTCCTCCTTCACCACCTCCACCACCCAGTCGCACTCGGCGATGCGGGCGAGGTCGTCGTCGAAGTTGCCCACCTCGATGAGGTCGAGCGCGGCGGCACTGAAGAGGGGAGCCGGCCGGAGCTTCTTCAGATTGGCCAGTCCGGCGAGGGCGAACTTGTTCCGGAAGGACTTCTTGCTGCGGTCCTCGCCCGGCCCCACCTCCGGCGGGACCATGTCCAGCATGAGGACCGGGATGCCGGCGTTCGCCACGTGGGCGGCGATGCCGCTCCCCATGACACCGGAACCCAGGACCGCGACCTTTCGGATGAGGCTCATCGACGTTGCTCCTTCGGGCGTGGTGACGCGCCGTGTCGGGCGCACCCTACGCGACTGACTCGATAATCAACAAGGGCGATGACGTCACCCGTTTCGGTCGGGAACGGGCCCCGGAAGACGGCCGACCGGTGGTGCCGGGGCGCGCCTTCGAACGGGACCCGTGAGCTCCGGCTGCGAGGAGGATCGGCCGGCCTGGCCCGGCCGTGGGCCTAGTCCCCGTTCCAGTCCGAGGCGGGGAGGATCTTCCATCCCGTGTCGAGGCCACGGGACGTCGTGAAGCGCAGGACCCGGAGCGGCCACCGCCGCACTTCCTTCCGGGGACCCTCGAGACTCTCGATGGTCATGCGGTGGACCTCGAGCGAGTAGGTCCCGTCGTTTCCGGCGTGCGCGAGGAGGGGCCGGATCGGATTCTTCGGGTGCCAGTAGACCGGCTTGCTCACCCGGGCGACGTACGCCAGCACGGGGAGCGTGCGGACGAACCGGCTGGAACGCTCCCGCGTCGGCGCGAGCAGCCGGTTGGCCTCGGCCTCGGACAGCTCGCGAACCTCCACCTCGTTGCTCGTCGCCCCCGACTGGTTGAGGAGATTGGCCAGCGTGGCCCGGCCCGCCTTGTCCAGGTCGGTCATGAGCTGCGCGGCGGTTTGCAGGCCCCCGCTCTCCTTGCGCACCGGGTCCTCGGCGACGATCCGCCAGCTTCCGATGCTGGCGATGGACGCGTTCATCGTCACGCCTCCGAGCAGCGCCTCACGGGCGGCGTCGTCGCCGACCCCGACCAGCGCGTCGAGGTAGGCGCGGGCAATCTGATGGACGGGGTCTTCCTGCGCGCCAGCGCCGAAGGACACCAGGAGGGCGACGAGAGCGAGCCGTGGCACGGAGGGGAGAGTGGATTTCTACGACAGCACGCGCGGAGGCGGGAAGGCGCGTCGGGAGCAGGATGTAGGTTGCCGCGCCCAGGCCCTACCTCCCTCGGGCCGGGCCGGATGGAGGCGACGTGAGACACGGAAGACGGTGGTGGCTGCTCCTCGGGGTCCTGGGAGCGCTGGCGATGGCCCCGCGGGCTGCGGAGGCGCAGGAATTCGACCTCGGGGCAGGCGCGGACTACTGGACCCAGTCGCCCGGCATGGGGATCTTCAGCTTCGGTCTCGATGCGCTCTGGCGAGTGGCGCCCGGGTTCCAGCTCGGCCTCAAGCCGGGATTCTTTCTCACCACATCGGGCGACATCCCCGCGGGCATCCCACTCGACTTCAAGGTCCGGGTGAACGTCTCCTCGGTCTACGTGGACGGCTTCGTGGGGCCGTGGTTCTTCTTCAAGGGCGACGCGGTGCGCATCCACGTGGGGATGGGCGCGGGGTTGCGCCTGGGGCGAGTGCTCCTCGGCGGAGAGGTCTCGTACCTCAACAACGGGGCGACGTTCGGAGGACGGATCGGCTTCCAGCTGTGAGCCGGGACGGGTGAGACTCGCCCTGGTGCTCTTCCAGGGAAGACTCCGAACGGATGGCTTCACCGCGGTGATCGCCGGGGAGCGGGTGGGAGAGGCACGCCCTGACGCATCCCCTGTGGGAGCGCCGCCCTGAGCGCGGTGGTCGTCACCGGGGATGCGAGGAGTCCCGAGGTGCTCGAGCGCGCGCTCGCCGGACGCCGTCCATCCCTGCTTCTCACGGACCCGCCGTACTGCCTCCTCACCCGACGCCGGAAGGGGGGCGACGAGCGCGAGCGCCGAGCCGCGCGGAAGATCGACCGCGATCCGATCCACCGCTTCGAGGACGTGCGCGCCTACCGCAAGTTCACTGCGGAGTGGCTCCCCGCGGCGGCGCGAGCGGTGGCTCCGGGGGGAACGCTGGCGATCTGGACCAACTTCCTCGGGAAGCAACCCATCCTCTCGGTCTCCGCCGGTGCCGGCTTTGGGGTGCTCGCGGGAGAGTTCGTCTGGGCGAAGCTCGCCACCGAGGGCGGAGGGAACGAGCGGCTGGCGCGGGTATACGAGGTGGCCCTCGTGCTGCGGCGCGAGCCTCTGACCACCCTCGGCGCGGGGGATGCGGCGCGTCCCTGGTCGGTGGTGGCGGGCTACGACGAGGAGGGCGAGGCGGCGCGCTGGGGGAGCCATCCCAACCACAAGCC
>RPRB01000234.1 GCA_003818285.1 Myxococcaceae bacterium | reverse complement strand
GGTCCTGCCCCGCGGGGTTCCTGACGCGGGCGGCGGGGCGGTGGTCGGCTGGGCTGCCGGGCGGATCCACCTGCCGAGTACTGGGCAGAGCGGTCGGCCGACTCGCTCGGACGCTCCCACCGTCAACGCACGCCGAGACCTAGTCCCGAAGTCGCATGGCCCCCGCGCGGTATCCTCTCCGCCCCGAGGAGGCGCCCATGTCGTCCCCCACCGTGCTCGTCGTGGACGACGACCCCGGCATCCGGGAGAGCGTCACCGAGGTGCTCTCCGCCGAGGGCTACCGGGTCCTCGAGGCGCCCGACGGCGAGGAGGCGCTGGTGCGGCTCGACGGGCTCGAGGGGCGCTGCGTGGTGCTCCTCGACCTGGCGATGCCGCGGATGAACGGCCTCGAGCTGCTGAGGGAGCTGTCCCGCAGCGGGCGGAGCGAGCGCTTCCCGGTGGTGGTGATGAGCGCGAACGCCCATCCCCGCGAGCTGGAGTTTCCCCAGGTGGTGGCCCTGCTCCGCAAACCGTTCGAGCTGGACGAGCTGCTGCGCTGGGTGGAGGTGTGCAGCCGCTTGCTCGGGTGAGCCCGGCGCGGCGCGTCGAGCGCGCCGGACGGCCGCGGCGGGCGTAGTCTCCCGGGTCCCCGAGAGGAGACGACCGGAGATGCCCATCATCCAGTGTGACATCCGCGAGGGCCGCACGCCCGAGCAGAAGCGGGCGCTCGCCGAGGCCATCACCCGCGTGGTTCACGAGACGATCGACGCGCCCATCGAGTACATCTACGTCCTCATCCGGGAGACGCCGGGGTACCACCACGTGAAGGCTGGCAAGCCGCTCCCCGACTGGACCCCGCCGTCGAAGGAAGGAAAGAGCCATGCGCGCTGAACGGTCCGGGCCTGAGCAGGAGCTCCCCGCGCGGCTCTCACACTGGATCGGCGGCCGCGCGGCGCCGGGCGAGGCCAACCGGCTGGGCGACGTGTTCGATCCGTCGACAGGCGCACGGACCCGCCAGGTGCCGTTCGCCACCCCGGCCGAGGTGGACGCCGCGGTGCGCGCCGCCGCCGCGGCGTTTCCAGCGTGGTCCCGCACTCCGCCGGTGGTTCGCGCCAGGGTCCTGTTCCGCTTCCGCGAGCTCGCCGAGGCCCGGGCGGACGTGCTCACCCGGCTGATCACCGACGAACACGGGAAGATCCTCTCCGATGCGCGCGGGGAGCTGGCACGGGGCATGGACGTGGTGGAGTTCGCCTGCGGCATTCCCCAGCTGCTGAAGGGCGAGATGACCGAGCAGGTCGGCAGGGGCATCGACTCCTGGAGCGTCCGGCAGCCGCTGGGAGTCGTGGCCGGCATCACGCCCTTCAACTTCCCGGTGATGGTCCCGATGTGGATGTGGCCGGTGGCAATCGCTTGCGGGAACACCTTCGTCCTCAAGCCCTCGGAGCGCGATCCGTCCCCGAGCCTCGAGGTGGCGCGGCTGCTCGCCGAGGCGGGCTGCCCCGAGGGCGTGTTCAACGTGGTGAACGGAGACCGGGAGACGGTGGACGCGCTCGTCCGTCACCCCGAGGTCGCGGCGGTGAGCTTCGTGGGCTCCACTCCGGTCGCGGAGTGGGTCCACCGGACGGCGAGCACGGCCGGGAAGCGGGTGCAGGCGCTGGGCGGGGCCAAGAACCACCTGGTGGTCATGCCCGACGCCGACCTGGACCTCGCCACCGACGCGTTGATCGGATCGGCATACGGCTCGGCCGGAGAGCGATGCATGGCCATCTCGGTCGCGGTGGCGGTGGGCGAGGTGGCCGACCCGCTGCTGGACCGGCTGGCGCCGCGAGTGCGCGCGCTGCGCGTCGGCCCGGGCACGGATGCCGCGGTGGAGATGGGCCCGCTGGTCACTCGCGAGCACCTCGACCGGGTCCGTTCCTATCTCGACGTGGGGCTCTCCGAGGGTGCTGCGCTGGTCGTGGACGGGCGCGGGCTCCGGGTCGCCGGACGTGCCGACGGCTTCTACCTCGGCGGGTGCCTCTTCGACCGCGTCCGGCCGGAGATGCGCATCTACCAGGAGGAGATCTTCGGACCGGTGCTGGTCGTGGTCCGCGTCCGCACCCTCGACGAGGCCCTGGCGCTGGTGGACACCCACGCCTTCGGGAACGGCACCGCGATCTTCACCGGCTCCGGCGCCGCGGCCCGCGAGTTCTCGTCGCGCGTCCAGTGCGGGATGGTGGGGATCAACGTCCCGATCCCGGTCCCCATGGCCTTCCACAGCTTCGGGGGCTGGAAACGCTCGCTCTTCGGCGACCACGCGATCCACGGGCCGGAGGGCGTGCGCTTCTACACCCGATTGAAGACGGTCACCGCCCGGTGGCCGGAGGCCCCGGGAGGTGCTGAGTTCCACATGCCAAGCAGCCGGACTCACTGAAAAAAGAGGGCCACGACTCCCCGGAGACTCGGGTCGGCCCCGCTCCCGCAACGGCCCCGCGGACACCGTGTCTCCCAAGCAAAGGGGAGTCGCTTCGGCTCTCCTCTGGAGACAAGGATGAAGATCAAGAAGCTGTTCCAGGTACTGGTGCTCGGCGGTGCGACGCTCGGGCTGGGAGTCGCCGCCTGCGGTGGCAGTGATGGCGGCGGCGGCGGCGGCGGCCAGCAGCAGACCTTGCCCGACGGCGGGACCGGCGGCGGCGGTGGCGGCGGCGGGGGAGGAGGGCCTCCGGGTTGGTAGACGAGGCCGCCCGTCGGCACGCCGACCGGGTGTGGGCAGCGCGGCACGGAGTCGAGACCGGTGCCGCGCTCCGCTTCGGGTCGCTCTCCCGCCGGATGTGGCAGGCGGGGGCGCCCGAAGCCCTGGTGGAGCTGGCAGCACAGGCCTCGCGGGACGAGACGCGCCACGCCAGCCGCTGCGAGGACATCCTTCGCGGACGGCAGGCGCCGGTGCCTCCCCCCGAGACCCGGCTGCTGGAGTACGCGCCTCCGGAGCTCACTCCCGAGCAGCGCCTGACCTACGAGGTGGTGGCGCAGTCCTGCGTCTCCGAGACCGAGAGCATGGCCACCCTGGTGACGTTGCTGGACGCCGCGCGTGACGAGAGGCTGCGGTCCGTCATCCACGAGCTGGCGCGGGACGAGGTCGGGCACGCCCGCATCGGATGGGGCTACCTGACCTGGGCCCGCGAGCGGATGGACCTGAGCTTCCTTGCGGCGCTGCTGCCGGTGATGGTGGGCGGGAGCGCCGGTCCGGACCTGTTCCGCCCTGCCCTGCCCGGGACCGACGACCCGGGGCTGTTCCATTCGGGCGTCGTGCCGCACTCGGAGCGGCAGCGCATCTATCTGGAGACGCTGGAGTCCGTGGTCATCCCGGGGATGCACGAGCACGGCGTGGACACCGGCCCCTTGCGCCAGTGGATGGACCAGCGGCGCGCGGAGCTCGCGCACGCGCCTCGCGACGCCTAGCACCGAACACGAGTAGCACCGAAGACGACCGACCGAACACGAGCGACCCATGCCTCGACGCGCCTTCTTCACCGCGCTGCTGCTCGCGCTCCCTCTGCTCGCCGCGCCCGCGCGCCTCACCGGCGAGCCCACTGCCGGATTCCACGGCCGCGGTCCAGGCGGCTTCGGCCTGGACGGCAAGACGAACCAGCTCCGCATCGAGGACGACGGGACAACGCTCCGGGTCATCGTGCCGCTGGCCGGGCTTCAGACCGGCATCGGGCTCCGCGACAAGCACATGCGCGAGAAGTACCTCGAGGTGGAGAAGTATCCCGACGCCGTGCTCGAGCTCCCCTGGTCCAGCGTGAAGCTCCCCGAGGACGGGCAGACCAGCCAGGGGACTGCCGCGGGGAAGATGTCCCTGCACGGCAAGAGCAAGGAGGTTCAGGTGAAGTACCGCATCGTGCGGACGGGGAACCGCTACCAGGTGACGGGGAACGTCCCGCTGAATCTCAAGGATTACGACATCGACGTGCCGAGCTACCTCGGGGTGACCGTGCAGCCCGACATCGACGCCAGCGCTTCCTTCACCGCGGAGCGGTCTTGAGTCCGGCGCCGCGGCTCGTGCCGCTCGCGCTGCTCCTGCTCGTCGCGCTCCCGGCGGCGAAGGCGCACGCCTACCCGTGGATGATCCGTCACGGCTACACCAACTGCAGCACGTGCCACGTGGATCCTTCCGGCTTCGGGCTGCTCACCGAGTACGGCCGCGGTCAGGCGCAGATCCTCCTCCCCACCCTCTGGGGGGGCAAGAAGCCGGACGAGATCGAGCCCACCCCCGGCATCGTCTACGGGGCGGTCCCGCTGCCCAGCTGGCTCAACGTGGGCCTGTCGCTCCGGGGCGCGGTGCTCAGCACCACGACCCTGGGACAGACCGACTGGCGCGACATCCTGATGATCGCCGACCTGCGGCTGGGGGTCACCGCCGGGCCGTTCCTCGCCTCGGCGAGCATCGGTTACGTGCCCACCGGAGCGAAACTGGCGGCGCTGACCAGCAGCGACCGGGACAACATCGTCTCCCGGGAGCACTGGCTAGGTTTGCGGTTCGTCGACAACAAGCTCTACCTGCTCGGCGGGCGGATGAACCTTCCCTTCGGCCTCCGCAACGTGGAGCACACGAGCTTCGTCCGCAGCGCCACCGGGACCGACCTCAACTCCGCCCAGCAGTACGGAGGACAGGTCGTCTGGGATGCTCCCGGCATCCGCGCGGCGGTGATGGGCATCGCCGGGAACTTCCTGGCCCGAGACCCGATCCCCGCGCCCGTGGACAATGTCCCTGCGAGCGCATACCGGGAGCAGGGCTACAGCGGGTACGTCGAGGGCGCGTTCAGTCACGCCTTCACCCTCGGGCTCTCCAGCCTGGTCACGCACGCCGACCGCGGCCTCGGCATCGGCTCGATCACCAACCCGTTCGTGCCGGACCCGTTCTTCGACAGACAGGACGTCTGGCGGCAGGCGCACGGGCTCTTCTCTCGCTGGCACGTGGGCGGTCCGTGGGTGCTACTGGCCGAAGTGGATCTCCTGGTCCAGAGCGGGTCCGGCGTCCCCCGCGACTGGGGCGGGGTCGGGCTCGTGCAGGCGGACTACGAGCCGATCCAGGGACTTCACTTCATCTTCACCGGCGAGGCGCTGCGGCAGTACCAGGCCACGAGCTACGGTGGGTGGTTCAGCGTCTCCTGGTTCTTCTTCCCCTACTGCGAGGTCCGGCTGGACACGATCTTCACCGAGTTCGGGCTCGCGGGCGGCGGCCACGAGCCGAGCTTCAGCGTGCTCGGGCAACTGCATTTCTCGATGTGACGGCCTCCCACGGGCGTCGGGGTACCGGCTTCCGCTACACTGCCGCGCGTGGTCGGCACGGCACGTCTGGCACCCTGGATGCTCGCCCTCGTCCTGCTCCTGGGCGCGCCGGCGCGAGCCGCCCGGACGTTCCACCTGTTCCTCGACGAGTCGCAGCTCGTCCCCGAGGGCGGCATCGAGCTGGAGCAGTGGGTCTGGGCCTACGGACGGATTCCCAACCGCATC
Source organism: Myxococcaceae bacterium (assembly GCA_003818285.1). Classification (GTDB taxonomy): domain Bacteria; phylum Myxococcota; class Myxococcia; order Myxococcales; family Myxococcaceae; genus RPRB01. The sequence continues at coordinate 1,671 of RPRB01000234.1, read as the reverse complement.
GACGTGCCGGCGTCGATGTGGCTCTGGTGGGGTCCGGTGGTCGCGGTCTCCAACCACCTCGAGCTCGAGCTGCCGCTGCAGGTCGTCGCCGTCCCGGACGACACCTACCTGCACTCGATCGGGCTGGTGGCCCGCTACCGGATCTTCCCCCGGGAGGACGACCACGGGTGGCAGCCGCTCCTCCGCGTGGCCTACTACCACCCGCTCGATCCGGCGGCCGGACCCCCCTCGGCCGAGACCACCTTCGTCCTCACCATCGGCAGCCTCCAGTCCATCCGCTATACCCTGAACGTGGGTGTCCTGATGGGGCTGCCCTTCCTCCAGGAGACGAGCCCCCAGAGCTTCTCGGTGCTGGGGCGTGGCGGGGCGGGCGTCTCCTTCCCCCTCGGGCAGCAGTGGCGCATCGCGGGCGAGTTCTTCGGCCAGTTGCCCATCCATGGCGACACGCGCCCGAGCAAGGGACAGATGTACCTCGGGCCCTCGGTCTCCTGGACGCGGGGGCCCTTCTGGATCACCTTCGGGTCGCTGTTCGGCCTCACCAACGACTCCTCCCGGTACTATCCACGGGTGTTGTGGGGCATCGCGCTCTGACCAGCTTGGTGGTGCTGCTCGTCGCGGCCGCGGCCGCCGCGGGCGAGATCCGCGGCACGGTCACCGTCTCCGCGCCCGACGGGGGCGTCCAGGCCGCCACGCCGCAGTCGGTGGTGGTCTACCTCACCGGCTTCCGGCAGCCGCCGCTCCCCGACTCGCCGGTGGTGAGCCAGAAGGACAAGACCTTCATCCCCGACCTCCAGGTCATCGTCGCCGGACAGTCGGTGCAGTTCACCAACGACGACCCGGTGGTGCACAACGTCTTCTCCACCTCCACCGCCCGCCCGTTCGATCTCGGCCAGCCGGGTCCCCAGGAGACGCGCACCGTCGGCTTCCCCACCCCGGGGCTGGTGGACGTGTTCTGCAACATCCACGAGCAGATGAACGCGAACGTGCTCGTGCTGCCGAACCGCGCCTTCGCCAGGGTGAACCCCGACGGCACGTTCGTCATCCACGACGTCCCGCCCGGCAAGCACCCGCTGCACGCGTGGGGACGGCAGATCGAGCCGTTCCAGACGGAGGTGGTCGTCGCCGAGGGCCAGCCCGCCGAGCTGAACCTGATCCTCCGCCCGCGGCTCTTCAACCCCTCGCACCTGGACAAGTTCGGGCGCTCTTACAAGAAGCGGCCCGGCTACACGCCATGACCATCTCGGTCGAGGAAGGCCACCTCGACGAGAACGCGCTCGCGCGCCACGTCGGGGGCGAGGGCACGGACTCGGAACGGTCGCGGGTGGGTGAGCACATCGACGCCTGCGACCGGTGCCGCGAGCTGGTCACCGCGATGGTGCGCACGCTGGTGACGCCGGAGGACGACCAGCAGCCCTCGTGGCGGCCGCTGTCCCGGGGGACCAACCTCGGACGCTACGTGCTGCTCGACCCCGTGGGCCGGGGTGGGATGGGCGTGGTCTACAGCGCCTTCGACCCCGAGCTCGACCGCAAGGTGGCCATCAAGTTCCTCCGGCCGGGGCGCGGGGCGGGACCGGCAGCGGTGCGCCCCCAGCTCCTCGCCGAGGCGCAGGCCATCGCCCGGCTGTCCCACCCGAACATCGTCACCGTCCACGACGTTGGCACCTTCGACGG
>RPRB01000233.1 GCA_003818285.1 Myxococcaceae bacterium | reverse complement strand
GGAAGTGCATGAGAATCCGGAGCTTGCGCCGTGCGACGGGCCGTCTTCCCTCACGCCGGCCCTCGCGGACGCCTTGCTCGGGCAGCTGGTCGCGATCCGGCGAGCGCTCGATCAAACCTGACCTGACATTCGCCTATTCAGGACGGGGCAGTCGACATTTCACAAGACGGCTGGGCTGGAATTCGTGCTCCGGGGGCAGCTCAGCCGAGGCCCGGACGGACCGATCACCCCGGGTACCGTCGCGCCGCTTGCCGGCGATGCGACTTCCTGACGTGGTGCGGAGATCAGACGGGGACCCGGGGGAAAGGGCGACGAATGGACCAGCTCTACACCACCCACGACATCAGCAGGCTGTTACAGGTCGACCCCTCCACGGTGAGCAAGTGGATCGACCGGGGGATTCTTCTGGCCTTCCGCACCCCGGGTGGGCACCGGCGGGTCCGGGGGAGCGATCTGCGGAGCTTCCTCATCGCTCACCAGATGCCGCTGCCCGACGAGCTGGGCAGCCCCATGGTGAAGATCCTCGTGGTGGACGACGAGAAGCCGGTCCTCGACGGGATGCGACGGGCCTTCAAGGCCCACGGCGCGGAGGTTGACCTCACCACGACCTCCAGCGGAGTGGAGGCGCTGCTCCTGGTCTCGGAGCTGAAGCCGCACGGCATGCTCATCGACCTGAACATGCCGGACATGGACGGGTTCGAGGTCTGCCGGCGGATTCGGGCGCGCAAGCCGCTGGAGGGTGTGCGGCTCATCACCATGACCGGACGCCACACCCCCGAGCTGGTGGAGCAGTCGCTCAGGGACGGCGCGGTGGCCTGCCTGCCGAAGCCGATCGACGTGGGGATCCTGCTCGAGCTGTTCCGGGTTCCCCTGGCGCTGGGGAAGAAGGCGACGGGCTAGAGGCGGATCTGCCCAGCCTCGGTCTCGAAGCGACAGCTGCGGGCCTTCTCCACCAGCTTGGTCACCAGCAGCCTGGAGACGTCCCGACCGGCGATGGAGAGAGCCAGGCCCAGGTCCTTGCCGTCCTCGCTTTGAACCTGGATCCCGTTGGAGAGCTGGAGCCGGCTGCCGGCGACCTTCGCGCCGGGGGAGACCCGGATCTCCCCGCCGAAGCTGGCGGCCGTGCCGGTCACCTTCGCCCCCGGCTCGAGGATGACGTTTCCGTTGACCGCCACGGCGGACTTCACGCGCGCGCCGCGACGAAGCACCACGTCCCCGTCCAGGGCCAGGACGTCCTCCAGCGACTCGCCCGGCTCGACCACCACCGTCTTCCCGCGGCTCACCCGATCGCGCGGGCCGGCGGTGACGACGCACTCCTCGGCGAGGGCGGGCACGGAGACGAGGACGGCGAGGGAGACCAGGAGCGGACGGACCATGGGCGACCTCCGGGCGAGAGCGCTCCCCGAAGACGCGCCAGCGGCGGACCCATTTCGACGGTCTCTCGCCCGCGCGGCTCGAGGCGTCGGGCCCGCTGACCTTCCATCTGCCTTCCGAGGACTTGCGCGATCAGCGAGGGAACGGAGGGGGATCGAAGGTGTTTGACACCTCCGATCGCGGTCGAGGTGTCTGGCACCTTCGTCGGGTCCGCGAGGGGGCGGTACGCCCAGAGGCTAAATCAACAACTCATACACTCAGTCCTTGAGCGGCCCGCCTAACTCCGCTGATGGTCGTCACCTTAGTTCACTCTAAGTCCTAGTTCTTGCTATCACCTCTGGGCGTACGCGACGGGGCCGCCGGGGGCGTGTGCCGGGGCGAGCTTCGGGGACCGACCCCATGCTCACGGGCAAGTGAGGCGCCTCGCGTCTGCGGACGCCCGCGCCGGGACGGCCTGCTCCGCGCGGCTGCGACCCGAGGGCTTCGAGGTCGCGCAGGCCGTTCAGGAGCTCCACGGACCGAGCTCGGCCGCTCCCGCGTTCGCCCAGGGCAACCTGCGGGAGGTCACCGTGCCACCGACTCGGGAATCGTCCTGCGACCAGCCCGGACCGGACAGCGCGGAGCCGCTCAGTCGTCCTCGCGGGCGAGGGTTACCGTGGGCCGGCCGGCGGCCCGCTCCACGTGAACCACCCAGGGGCGGCAGCAGACCGGGCAGTCCTCCACGTACTGCTCGAGCGACATCCCGGTCGGCTCGACGTGCACCGTGACCCGCTCGCCGCAGTACGGGCAGGGCGCGCCGACACCCACCCGATCGGCCGGAGCCGCCGCCTCCACCCCGAGCGGAACGCGCACCTGCGCCGGCGCCGGCTCGCGGAGCGCCAGTCGTTCCTGGAGCTCGAGCACGGTCGACTCCAGCGTCTCCACGTCCACCCGCGACACCTGCGAGGGCAGCCCCTCCAGCCGCTGCCTCACTCGTCCGAGGATGGTGGCGGCCGGCTCGAGCTGACCCTCGCTCCACTTCAGGAGCGCCGCGGCGAGCTGGGCCAGCGCCTGGAGGAGGTCGCGCCCTTCGCCGTTGCTCCGGCGCCAGGCGGTCTCGAACGCCTCGTGCGAGGCGCGCCACGTCCCGGAGGCCAGGAGGCGCGCACCCACGAGGAGCTCGGAGTCGACCATCGTGCCTCGGCCGCTCGGGGCCTCAGGCCCCCGCGGGTTCGGAGGAGAGGACCAGGTCACCCCGGTGCAGGAACTCGCCGTCGCTGAACGCGCCGTAGAACTCGTCCAGCATCGCGTCGAAGTCCGGGTAGCGCGACTCGCGCCGGTCGTGGGTCATCTTGTCGAAGATAGGGTCCAGCTTGCTCGGGACCTCGGCGTTCACCTCCGAGGGCAGTGGCGAGCGCCGCCCGGGGATGCCGCCGGTCAGCATCTCGTAGAGGAGGATGCCCAGACCGTAGACATCCGCCGCGGGGCCGGCGTCCTTCCGGGTGATGAGCTCAGGCGCGAAATAGCTGAGCGAGCCCGTGCCCACGAAGACCTGCGGCAGGCCCTTGCCCGGCTCCACCTCGATGACCCGGGAGAGCCCGAAGTCGCCCAGCCGGGCATTGCCGCAGGCGTCGAAGAGCACGTTCTCCGGCTTGATGTTGTGGTGCGTCAGCCCGGAACCATGGGCCGCACGCAGCGCGTAGGACAGCTGGAGGAAGGCGCGGATCGACTCGGCGACGGGGAGGCTCTTGCCCCCGGCGCGGTCGAGCCGGTCACGCAGCGAGCCGTTCAGCAGCTCCATGACGACGTAGGGGCGCGCCCCGTCGACGCCCTGGTCGATGATGGACACCACCGCCGGATGCCGGACCTGGGCCTGGGCGCAGAGCTCGCGCTTCAGCCGCTTCAGCACCTCGCCACGCTGGAGGAAGGAGAAGTAGCCGAAGATGTCCTTCAGCTCCTTGATGCACACGTCCGTCCCCAGGCCGAGGTGCTTGCCCCGGTACACCGAGCCGAGCGGACCGCCCCCGATGGCCTCGCCGCGGGTGTAGCGGCCGTCGAGGTCCGCGCCGGCCTCGGCGGGTGCGGGGGCACGCCGGATCGGACGGGGGGCAGGAGCGGGGGTGGGGGCGGGGGGAGGGCTCAAGTCGGCGGTCTCCACGGAGAGGTCGTCGGTGCTGCTCTCGGTCTCGAAGGGGAGCGAGCCATCGACGATCGGCTCGTCCACCGGTGCCAGCTGCTCGCTGAAGAACTCGCCCACCTCGCCCGAGAAGCGGTCCAGGTCGGCACCGTCCACCACCCGCTCGCCGGAGTCGGTCAGCTTCAGCTGCGCCTCCCGGTCCATGGCGATGTAGTGGAACTTGCGAAGGAAGAAGAAGTACGCGTCGAACTCGAGGCTCACCGCCGGCTCCAGCGCGGTCTTCACCTCTGCCAGCTTGTTGGAGCGGCCCTGCTTGGAGTTGTCCCGCAGGTTCTTGAGGATGAAGAGCGCCTCACCGCTGACCGTGTCTCGGTTGAGGACTGCTCGTGCCGTCGTCATTCGTTACCCGGGTGTGAGACGAGGGGGAAACTCTAGCTGATCCGGAGAAGACGCTTCACCGTCTCCAGGACCTCGGCGAATCGCACCGGCTTGCGGAGGTACACCTCCACACCTTCTGCTCTGGCGCGCGTCTCCGCCTCCTTCCCACCTCCGCTGATCGCCACCACAGGGATGTCGCGCAGCTTCGGATCCGCCCGCATCTTCTGCACCAGCGCGAAGCCGTCCATGACTGGCATGTACAGGTCCGTGAGCACCAGGTGGAAGCCACCCTCGGCGAGCGCTCGAAGGGCTGCGTGCCCGTCGGCGGCAAAGTGGACCTCCATCGGCACCTTCCCGCGGAGCTCGGCGGTGGCGAGCTTCTTGAGGACGTAGCTGTACATCTCGACCACCAGTGGGTTGTCCTCGACCAGCAGCACCTTGAAGCCGCCCTCGGGGGGCTGGATCACCCGCCCTGAGCGTCCACCGAGCACGTCATCGAGCCGCCGCCGATCCGCCTCGTCCGCAACGCGGATGCCGACCCCGCCGACTGCGTCCTGCCGCCCGGGCCGGACCCAGACCACCTCACCCTTGAGGGCCACCGGCTCGAGCAGCCCGGGGAAGCCCACCGAGAGGTGGACGACCTGCCCCACCCGGAAGGTCTCCAGGGTCTGAACGAAGAGGCCCCCCCGAGAGAGATTCTCGGTGGCGTCCATGCAATCGGTGCGGTCGCGGAAATTCACCCGGAGCACGAACGGAGCACGAGGATCGGCTCTCTTCTCTTCCGTGGCCATGAAGAATCCCTATCGTTGACAAGCGGTTCGGTCGTCCCTTACGAAGCGCGGGCCCCATGGCCTCGCCCCTTCTGACGGCCGAAGAGCAGCGGGTCTTCGACGACCGGCTCGCCGAAATTCTCTCGCACTACCCGTCGGACCGGAAGAGCGCGGCGATGCTTCCTGCTCTGCACCTCCTGCAGTCGATGAAGGGATGGCTCCCACCCGACGGCATGGAGATGGTGGCCCACAAGCTCGAGGTTTCCCCGGAACGTGCGTACGAGGTCGCCACCTTCTACGTGATGTTCCACATCAGGAAGCCTGGGAAGTACGTGGTGGACGTCTGCACCAACCTCTCGTGCAGCCTGTGGGGGGCAGAGGACCTGCTCGCCTACCTCGAGCAGAAGCTCGGGGTGACGGCCGGCGAGAGCAACGGAACCTGGACCCTCCGCGAGGCCGAGTGCCTCGCCTCCTGCGGCACCGCGCCGTGCCTTCAGGTCAACGAGGTCCATCACGAGAACCTCCGGTCGCGCGCGGCGGTGGACGCAGTCTTCGCCCGGTTGAAGCCCGCCTCCTAGGGAGTCCGTCGATGCCGCTGGCAGCAGAGAAGATCATCACCCGCAACTGGGGGCGCCCGGACTCCTGGACTCTCGACGCCTACAAGGGCACCGGCGGCTACGCGACGCTGGAGAAGGTGCTGGGCATGCAGCCGGCCCAGATCATCGACGAGGTCAAGAAGAGCAACCTCCGGGGCCGCGGCGGCGCCGGCTTCCCCACCGGGATGAAGTGGAGCTTCGTCCCCAAGGACAGCCCCAAGCCCAAGTACCTGGCGGTGAACGCCGACGAGTCCGAGCCGGGCACGTTCAAGGACCGCTACATCCTCGAGAACGACCCGCACATGCTACTGGAGGGCATCGCCATCGCCTCCTTCGGCCTGGGCGTGCACACCGCCTACGTCTACGTGCGGGGTGAGTTCCGGTTCCAGGCCGAACGGCTCCAGAAGGCCATCGACGAGGCGTACCGCGCGGGCATCTTCGGGAAGAAGCTGCTCGGCCGCGACTTCGCGCTCGACTGCTACGTGGTCCGCGGGGCCGGCGCGTACATCTGCGGTGAAGAGACCGGGATGCTCGAGTCGCTGGAGGGCAAGAAGGGCTGGCCCCGGCTCAAGCCTCCCTTCCCGGCGGTGGTGGGGCTCTTCGGCTGTCCCACGGTGGTGAACAACGTGGAGACCCTCGCCGCCGTGCCGGCCATCCTCCAGAAGGGCGCGGACTGGTTCGCCAAGCTCGGGCCGGACAAGTCGGGCGGGACGCGGATGGTGTGCCTGTCCGGTTCGGTGAACCGCCCGGGCGTGTTCAAGGTGATGCTCAGCACCACCGTCCGCGAGCTCATCGAGAGCCCGGACTTCGGCCAGGGCATGCCCCCCGGGCGGAAGGTGAAGGCTGTCATCCCGGGCGGCTCGTCGGCCCCGGTGATGACCGCGGACGAGCTCGACGTGGCGCTGGAGTTCGAGGCGCTGAAGCAGATCCAGAACATGGCCGGCTCCGGGGGGGTCATCGTCATGGACGATGCCACCTGCCTGGTGCGGAGCCTGTGGCGGGTTTCCCGGTTCTACGCCGAGGAGTCCTGCGGCCAGTGCACCCCCTGCCGCGAGGGCACGCCCTGGATGACCCGCGTCCTCCGCAAGCTGGAGGAGGGCCGCGGCGAGGAGGGCGACATCGAGACGCTGCTCAACGTGGCCCAGAGCATCGCCCCCTATCCGCCGATGGGTCTGGGGCAGACCATCTGCGCCCTGGGCGACGCGGCGGCGCTCCCGGTGCACAGCTTCGTGGTGAAGTTCCGGCAGGAGTTCGAGGATCACATCCGGCTCGGGAAGTGCCCCTTCGGCGACAAGCCCTGGGGCCACTACGGAGCGATGACCGCGTGACCACCTTCCTCTTCTATTTCTTCGCCATCCTCACCGTGGTCGCCGCCGCGGGGGTCATCGCCGCGCGGAGCCCCATGTACTCGGCGATGTCCCTGGTGGGGACGTTCTTCTGCCTCGCGGCCATCTACGCGCTGCTGCTCGCGCATACCATCGCCGTGCTGCAAGTCCTGGTCTACGCGGGCGCGATCATGGTGCTGTTCCTCTTCGTGATCATGCTCCTGTCACTCGGCGAGGCGGTGGGACCGGCGAAGGTCACCTTCCCGCGGGTGGTGGGTGGCATCGCCTCGGCGGTCCTCTTCGCGTTCCTGGTGGTCGCGGCCCGGCCCTTCGTCCCGGTGGGCGCGCAGCCGCCGCCCAGCTTCGGAACGCTCCAGTCGATCGGAGCACAGCTCTACACGCAGTGGCTCGCCCCGTTCGAGGCGGTGTCCCTGCGCGTCCTGGTGGCCAGGGTCGGTGCGGTCGTGGTCGCCAAGTCCCGCGTCTGAAACGAGGGCATCGGTGGACGGCATCAGCATCACCCTCCAGCACTATCTCTTCCTCGCCGCCCTGCTCTTCAGCCTGGGCGTGTTCGGCGTGCTGGTCCGCCG
>RPRB01000232.1 GCA_003818285.1 Myxococcaceae bacterium | reverse complement strand
GTCGGGGCCGAGCTCGGTCTTCACCCCGGGCGGGAGCTGGGCGGTGATCTTCGAGAGGTACTCGAGCACCCGGGTGCGGGCCCAGTAGGGATCGGTGCCGTCCTCGAAGATGACGTAGACGAAGCTGTAGCCGAAGTCGGAGAAGCCGCGGATGGCCTTCACCCGCGGGGTGCCCAGCAGGGCCGCGGTGATGGGGTAGGTGACCTGATCCTCGAGGATGTCCGGGCTCCGGTCCCACCGCGAGTAGACGATGACCTGGGTGTCGGAGAGGTCCGGGAGGGCGTCGAGGGGGATGGTGCGCATCGTCCAGAAGGAGATGGCGAGCAGCACGATGGCGCAGGTGAGCACGACCCAGCGGTTCTCGGCGGAGAAGCGGATCACGTGACGGATCACTTCTTCGCCCCCTCGAGGGCGCCGAGCGAGGCTCGCAGGCGCGACTCGGAATCCACCAGGAAGTTGGCGCGGGTGACGACCTGTTCGCCGGCCTTCAGGCCCTCCAGCACCTCGGACCGCTCGCCGTCGGAGGCGCCGATCTTCACCTCCTGGGGCCGGAACTTCCCCTCCCCCAGCGAGACGAAGACCACCTTCCGGGTCCCCGAGTCGATGATCGCGTCGGTGGGGATGCTGAGGCCCTTCCGGGCCGGCGTCCGCAGCGTCACCTCGCCGAACATCTCCGGCCGGAGCTCGCCCGTCGGGTTGGGGAAGGCGAGTCGCACCTTCGCGGTGCGGGTCTTCGGGTTGAGGATGGGGTCGATGAAGATGACCTTCCCGGAGAACTCCCGGTTGGGGAACGCCTGGAGGGTGAGGATGGCGGGGGTGCCGAGCTTCACCCGCCCCAGGTCGGACTCGTATGCGTCGGCCAGCACCCAGACCTGGCTCAGGTCGGTGATCTCGTAGGGCATGTCCCCCTCGACGACCCGGTGCCCCATCACCACGTCCTTCTTGGTCACCACCCCGCTCATCGGGGCGTAGAGGGTCACCGTCCGCTGCGCCTTCTTCGTTCGGTCCAGTCGCCGGAGTTCCGCCTCGGGGATGTCCCACAGCTTGAGCCGTTCGCGCGCCGCGGCCACCAGGTCCTCGCCCGCCTGCGCCGAGCCGGGCCCGAGCGTGTCGCGGGTCCGGAGCGCGAGCAGGTACTCCGCCTCGGCCGAGACCACGTCCGGGCTGTAGATGCTGAAGAGGGGCTCGCCGGCCCGGACCTGCTTGCCGACGTAGTCGACGAACACCTGCTCGATGAACCCGGAGAACTTGAGCGCCACGTGGTGCACCCGGGTCTCGTCCACCGCGACCCGTCCCACGGTGCGCCAGCTACCGCCCACGGGACCCTCGACCACGGGGGCGGTGCGCAGCCCGATGAGCTGCTGGCGCTGCGGATCGATGCCCACCGTGGCAAGGCCGGAGGGCGAGGACTGTGCTCCGCCGACCTCGTCCGAGTAGACGGCCACGTAGTCCATGCCCATCTCGTCCTTCCGGGGGGTGTGCGAGGTCTGATTGGGGTCCATCGGCGAGCGGTAGAAGAGGATCTTCCGCTCGGTGGACGGCTGGCTCGCGGGAACCAGCTGCATGCCGCAGATGGGGCACTCCCCCGGCTTGTCCGAGGTGATGCTGGGGTGCATCGGGCAGACGTAGGTGGTGTGCGCGTGGGCCTCGACCGTCCCCGCGCGGGCCGGGGGCGCCGGGCGGCGGAGGACGAGGGCGGTGGCGCCCACCCCGGCGGCGACGCCGGCGAGCAGCGCGAGGACGAGGATCCAGGGTCCGAAGCGTCGGGTGCTCATGAAGGACTCCTTCACATCCCAGGCGCCGGGCTGGACGGGGCGGGAGCGCCCGCGCCGGCGGAAGCGGTTTTCGAGACGGCGGAGCCGGGCACGGTGCCCGCCGCCGACGAGACCCCATCCGTCGCCGAGGGAGGCTGGAGGCTCACCTCGCGCAGGCCGATGAGCAGCCGCTCCGCCTCGGCCAGCGCGGCGAGGTACCCGCCCTCGTCGGTGACCAATCCCCGCATCACCTCCAGGACCGAGGCGAAGGGCACCTTGCCCACCCGGTACTGGAAGAGAGTCGAGCGAACCGTGGCGTCCGACTGGATCAGGAGGCCGTGCCGGTAGACCTCCAGCGCCTCGAGCACCGCGGAGAGGGCGGTGTGGCGCTCGCGGGTGCGCAGGGCGAGCAGCTGCCGGACGGCCTCGACGCCCTGCTGCTCGGAGGTACGCACCTGCTCCGCCTCCGCAACCGCGCGCGAGCCCTTGTCCCACCAGTAGATGGGAAGGGAGATGCCCACGCTCGCCGCCCACATCGGCTCGAGCTGACCGCGGGGCATGATCGCCGCGGTGACCGAGAGGTCGGGCCAGCGCTCCCGGTACGCGCTCTTCACCCGGGCCTCGGCGACGGTGACGCCGCGGGTGGCCAGGGTCAGATCCGGGCTCCGCGCCTCGGCGTCAGCGACCAGCAGCTCCGGCGCGGGCAGGGCTCCGGGGCGGGCCTCGGTGAGCGGGACGGGTGTCTCGACCGGTTCGTCCAGCGGATGGACGCGCAGCCGGTTGACCTCGTGTAAGGCGGACCGTTCCGCCGCCTCGAGCGCCAGCCGCTGGAGCCGGAGCCGCGTTCGCTCGAGCTGGGACCGGAGGAGGTCGGACTGCGGCACCTCGCCCACCTGGTACCGAGCCCGGGTGATCTCCTCGGCCTGCTGCCACAGCGACTCGAGGCGCCCCTGCAGCGCGAGCTGCCCCCGGACCAGCCGCAGGTCGAGGTAGGCGCGCTGGACGTCGCCCAGCAGGGTGAGGCGAACCCGCTGCAGCGCGGCCTCGGCCACGGTGACCCGTGCCGCCGCCGCGTCCTCGCGGAACCCGCGCTTGCCGGGCCAGGAGAGCGGGACGTTGAGGAGTACCTGCCAGAAGCTGGTCTCCGCGACGCCGATCTGGATGGACTTGAACCCGTCGTTCTGGATGCCGAGGACCAGCGTCGGGTCCGGCAGCGCACCGGCCTGCGGCACGCGCTCGCGCTCGGCGGAGACGTCGGCCTGGACGCGGGCATGCACCGGGCTTCTGGCGAGCGTCTCGGCGACGAGCGCGGAGAGCGCCGGGTCGGCGGTGTCGGCCCCGAGGAGCGAGGGAACGGGATCGTCGCCGGGCGTGGCCCGGGTGAGCTGGAGCAGGACGAGACAGAGGAGCGAGGGCAACGATGGCCTCCGCGGTAGTTCGGGTGAGAGGACGGCCGGGACCGGAACTCAGCCGGTCACGGGCAGGACGCCGGGCGCGAGGAGGCGCACGGCTCGGTCATCGGGAGCGCCGGGAAGGGGCGCGCCCGTCTCACGAGAGCAGCGGGAGGTTCCGGGACGGCGGCGGGGGCGCCGGGGCGTGCGACACCGGCAGTGGAGCGCGGGCGAGCGGGACCGCGACCGGTGCTGCCAGGACCCGCGGCGGTGCGAGCGCCACCGAGGAGGCCGGATGGGGGGCGCGCACCGGCTCGGAGACCGAGGCCTCCAAGGGGGCGGCATGCACCACGCAGCACTCGGGGAGCGCGGCATGGAGCGCCACTTCCGGCGGTGGGGGAGGGCAGTGCTCGCATCCCTCGTCGGCAGTGGCCGCCATGTCCATCATCGGGCACGCGAAGTCGTGCACGGCCGCCGCCGCCTGAGCGGCGAAGGCGAGGAGGAGCACGGCGGTGACGGCAACGCGGGACACGGTCGAGTCCCTCCACCAGTAGCGCGCCTTGGGTTATTGCACAACCCGGGCCCTCCGGACCCACTCGTCCATACCCACCCCCCGGTCGCGAGACTTTCGCTCCCTTCCCGGGTTCCAGGGGGTTCGTGCAAGTCTTGCGGGGTCCGGTGATGCGCGTCCGACGGCTGCTGCTCCTCTTGCTGCTCGGCGCCGGGCCCGTGCGGGCCCACTCGGTGAGCAACGAGGTGGCGCTCGGCCTGACCGAGAGCTCGCCGGCGTCGCCTCACGGCACCCACGTCGCCGACCAGCTCACCTTCCGCTTCGACCTCGCCGACGACTGGAGCCTGAAGCTCGGCGGAACGTACACCCATGACACCGCGAGCCCTCCGCCGGAGGGCGGGGCGTTCGGGACCAGCAGCGCGCAGGTCCTCACCGTCATCGGCGGGCTGGAGTGGGACGTCTCCCCCCGGGTGACGACGTATCTCGAGGTCGCCGGCTCCCCGCGGGCGAGCCAGAGCTTCGACGGCCTGCTGATCTTCGAGGGCCCGGGGGGAATCGAGGTGCCCTTCAACGTCCTCCTCTACAACGCCACCTCGAGCATCGGGCTGCTCGGCGGGTTCACCTGGCAGCTCGGCGGCACCGAATTTCTCGGCACCGTCTTCGGCGGGACGGTCATCGACCTGAGCCTCGGGTGGACGCTCCTGACCACCCTGCAGCGGGTGGACGGCATCGTCGGTCTGGACGGGAGACCGGCGGATCGCACGGAGCTGCTCGTGTACTGCGCGGTCTATCCGAGGAGGTGCGCGGCGCTGCGTCCTTACCTGAAGGGCGGCGAGGACAGCCTCAACCAGCTGGTGGTGTCGCTGGCGCTCCTCCAGCCGGTCGGGTCGAGCACCGACCTCGGGCTGAGCGGCAGCTACTACGGATACGACCAGGACCCGACCGTCGCGGTCTTCTTCACCGCCCGGGCGAACGCGGCCGCCGGGGACTCGCTCGGCGCCGGGTTCCCCCTGGCTCCGGTTCGCTGGTCGATCAGCCCCAACCTGACCCAGCGCTTCGGCGACTGGACCCTTGCGCCCTGGTATCAGTTTCTGCGGTACGCCTCCTCGCTGGGGCATGCCCACGTCGCCGGGGTGCGCGTCTCCTGGCGCATCGACCCCAGCTGGACGGTCTGGGTCTCGGGGAGCGCGCAGTGGGACGTGCTCTCCGATCCGTCGAGCACCTCGTCCGGGACCGCGCTGGACACGGAGTTGCTCTCCGGCCGGGTGGCGCTCGGCTTTCGCGCGCGCTTCTAGGGCGAGCCGCCCCCGGAAAACGAACGGCGCCGGAGCACCCTTCCGGGTGTCCCAGCGCCGCCGTCGAACCGCCCGGGACTCGGCTAGTGCGCGTGCACTTCCTTGATGTCCGCGATCTTGCCGCTGCCGTGGCAGATGATGCAGGTCTCGATCGTGTCCAGCGCCGCGCTCCGGGCCTTGTAGATCGACCCGCCGTTGAGCTCGAAGTGCGCCATGGCGGGCGACGTGTCATGGCAGGCGAAGCACACGGAGGCGATGGGCGAGCTCACCAGGTTCGTCTGATACGCGGTGTTCGCCGCCGCGACTTCCTCCGTGGTCTGTCCCGACCCGATCGAGAACGCCGTGCCGCTCGGCGTGCATCCGTTCGACGGATTCGCCCCGGCATTGAACGAGAAGGCCACCCCGTAGTTGGGCGTGGAGGTCCCGGTCGCCGTGGGCGTGAAGTAGGGGGCGAGTGCGTGCACGGACGTCTCGGTCGCTGGCGCAGAGCTGCCCGCGGTGCAGCTTGCCCCGCTGTACGTGGTGAACGTATCGCCCACGTGGCCGCTGAAGGAGCCGGTCGCGAACGTCCGGTAGAGTCGGTTGGGCAGCTGGGCCTCCGAGTCTGCGTTGCTGAAGTTGTACGCGCCGGGGATGTGGCAGCCTTCGCAGAAGTTCAGGACTCCCGGGTACTTCACCTCGGCGAACGACGCGGTCGGAGTCGACGCGTGCCAGGTGAACTCGGTGCTCCGCTTCGCACCCGCGTGAATCGCGTGGACGAAGTACACCGAATCTGCCGACCAGCCACTGCTGGCGCGGTTCGGCGTGTGGCACCACGAGCAGGTGGTCCCGTCGTTGCGCTGTCCGGCGTGGAAGGCGTCCTCGGTGAAGGTGCCGAGCTCCTGGTGGCACTTGTTGCAGCGTGCATCCTCGACGATCGCCCGCCGGCCGGTGAACCCGGTGGCAACCTTGTTGACGTTGGGGGCGATGACGATCAGGCCGCCCTGCTTGCAGATGTTGTTGGCGTTCGCGGCGCAGGCGGGGGCCGGGCTCGCCGTGGGTGCCGTGACGGGGTACTCCGCGAGGTTCGTCTGGGTCAGCGGAAGCGTGCTGGTGCAGTTGTACGAGTACCCCATGCCCCCGGTGAGCATCACGGCGCTCGTCGGAATGGTCACCCCGGTGAGCGTTCCCGTGTAGTAGCCGTCGGCGTCAGGCGCGCTCAGGCTGCCCACGCCGGAACCGGTCGCGCTGCCGTTCCAGATGGTCCTCAGGTATCCGCTGACGGTGGCGTTGAAGTCGGACGGGGTCGTGAATCCGTCCTGCGGCACCGCGAATACGAAGTAGAGGCTGGGGGCGCCCATGAAGTTGTCCCAGATCTCCTTCTGTCCTGTCGCCGGATTAGGTGTCGCCGCAGCGAAGTCGTTGAGGGGCGTCGGCACACCGTCCTGCAGCATGCGGAAGACCATGACCGGTTGCTGCTGCGCGTTCACCGAGACGCTCTTGATGTCGTAAGTGACGACGATCGCGCCTTCCGGCTTCCGGGCGGGATTGGAGAGGATCCAGGCCGCGTTGGTGTTGGCGTTGGTCCCGCCGAGGACGAGCGCGTTGCCGGGATTCGGTGGTGTCACCGGGATGTGGACAGTGGCGACGTTGATGTCGGGACGGGCCGGGTCGGCGTGACACTCTGCGCACTGGGCGTCGTCGGGCTGTATCCCGCCAACGTGCCCTCCGGGCGAAACGGTCATCCCCTTGGCCGCGTCGGCCAGGGTCACGCCCGTGCCAGTCGCGAAGTCGATTCCATCGTGACACGCGCCGCAGGCCAGCCGGCTCGGACGTTCCATCCAGTTCTTGGCGTCAGGGGTCGTAGGATTCGTGGCGTCGTGACACTTGTTGCAGTTCCGGATGTCTTGCGGGTACTCGACCTCGTTGAACTCCACGTCGGCATAGTCGTACTTCTTGTATGCGAGCACGCCGCCCCCGTGGATCTTGTGGATCTCGTTGGGCAGATTGCCGATCGCGCGGTCGTAGAACCGGTAGGTCTGTGAGGTGAAGGTCAGCGTGGCATCGCGCGTCGCCTCCGTCCTGCCGTACTTGCGCTGCTCGGTGTGGCAGACCACGCAGTAGCGGACCTCGTTGCGACTTCCGCCGTGGAACCCCGCGCCCGAGGCCTCGGGGTTGTCCCCGGGAATGCCGCCGAGGACCTGGTGACACGTATTGCAGTTCGTGGTCGTCACCATGTCACGACCCGAGGCCGTCACCGCCTGGCCGTTATTGGGAGTGAAGTCGTAAATGGAGTCGACGGGGTGCT
>RPRB01000231.1 GCA_003818285.1 Myxococcaceae bacterium | reverse complement strand
CCCCGGTGTACTCGAGGATGCGGACGTCCACGTAGGCGGCGCTGCGGTTGAAGGTGACGGTGACCGTGTTCCCGCCTGGGTTGGCTCCGGCGATGTTCGCCGCGTAGTAGATGGACTGCGAGAGCACACCGGGGTTCTGCGTGGGGCCGATGGCCCGCTGGTACACGTTGCCCTTGGTGTCGGTCACGGTGTTGACCGCCGCCGCGGTGTCGTTCCATCCGGCGACCACCACATTGAAGTTCCCCGCTCGCTGGGCGCCGGTGAAGGGGACCGCCACGCTGGTCCTGCCCGACTGCGGGGTGGCGTAGTTCCCCTGGACGAACTTGGGAACGACCGGAACGGGCGGCGTGCTGAGTGTGGTGGCGCTGGCCACCGGCGAGTAGCCGCCGAGGTTGCCGGCCGCATCGGTGGCCCGGACCCGGTAGCTATAGGAGGTGGAGGCGTTCAGCCCGGCGTCGCCGTAGGTGGTCCCGGTCCCGGGCGGCGCGGCGATCTGAGTGAAGGTGGAGCAGCCGGTGCCCTGGCAGCGCTCGATGAGGTACCCGGTGACGGCGACGTTGTCGGCCGCCGCGCCCCAGGAGAGGTTCACCTGGGTGTTGCTGACCGCAGTGGCGGACAGCGTGGCCGGCGCTCCCGGTGGCGTGGTGTCCGGCACCGGGGTGGCGGCGGTGGCCACCGGCGAGTAGCCGCCCATGTTCCCGGCCAGGTCGGTTGCCCGGACCCGGTAGCTGTAGGTGTTGCCCGCGGTGACCCCGGTGTCGCTGTAGCTCACCGCGCCCCCGGCCAGCCCGGCGATCTGCGTGAAGATGGAGCAGCCGGTGCCCTGGCAGCGCTCGACGAGGTACCCCGTGACGCCGACATTGTCGGTCGCTGCGCTCCACGACAGGTCCACCCGGGTGCTGCTGAACGCGGAGGCCGAGAGTCTCGCCGGGGCGGTGGGCGGCGTGCTGTCCGGGAGGGTGGTGGCGCTGGAGATGTTCGAGTACGGGCCGAGGTTGCCGGCCGCATCCGTGGCGCGCACCCGGTAAGAGTAGGAGGTGCTCGGCGCGAGCCCGGAATCGCTGAAGGTGGTTCCGGTCCCGCCGGGTGCGGCGATCTGTGTGAAGTTCGAGCAGCCCCCGCCCACGCAGCGTTCGATGAGGTAGCCGGTCACGGCGATGTTGTCGGTGGCCGCGCCCCAGGAGAGATCGATCCGGGAGCTGGTGGCCCCTGTGGCCGAGAGCACGCCGGGCGCGGAGGGCGGCAGCGCATCGCTCGGCGCGCCGCGGAAGGCCACTATCTGCATCACCCAGGGAGAGCCGCTGCTCACCGCGGCGGTGGCCCGGTAGGTGCCGGTGGTGCTGACGATCCGGTCCTCGGCGATGTCGGTGTTCGGCCAGGTGATGATCCGGTTGGTCCACCCGGTGCCCGGCGCGCTGGTGGTGCCGGTGGTCATGTTGGCGGCGAACAAGAGATCACTGGCGTTGGTGGTGGTGGCCGGGCCGCTGTCGCTGGTCCCGGCGGTGCCGGTGGCCGCGGCCACCGCGTCGACCGGGTTGCTGACGTCGATCCCGCTGTACTCCAGGATGCGGACGTCCACGAAGATGGCGGCCCTGGAGAACACCACCTTCACGGTGTTCGCCCCGGCCGCCGCGGCCTTGATGTTCGCCGAGTAGTAGATGGACTGGGTGAGCGCGCCCGGCCACGACGTCGGGCCCACCGCGCGGGTGTAGACGTTCCCCGAGGTGTCGGTCACCGAGGTGACCGTCGCGCTGGTGTCGTTCCAGCCCACGGCGACGACGTTGGAGTTCCCCTGCGTCTGCGCGGCCACGTACTTCACGCTCAAGGTCGAGGTGTCCGACTGAGGCGTGGCGTAGGAGAGCTGGACGAACTGGATCCCGGTGCCGAGCGCCTGTGTGCGCCGCCCCTCGCCGAAGCTGGTGGTGCTCCGCGTCTCTCCATCGTGGGGCTCGGGTGAGGCGCTCTGATTGCACGCCGTCGCTCCGGCGATCAGCGCGCTCACGAGCAGGAGGCGAAGCGAGGACGCGCGCAGCTGGCGCGAGACGGCGCGGGTGCGAACTGCCTTCATGTGCGCTCTCCCGGGGAAGGAGGCTCCCTCGTGCGGTGGCCGCGCACGGGAACCGAGCATGTGCAGCGATGTCATCGTGCACGAGAGCAGGCGACGCTGCGAGGCGTTTGATCACCGGGTCAATGCTGACCGCGGGTCACACGCGACACGGCGCTGCGGCGTCGTCGCACTCGATCTCGGAGGCGATTCGGCGCCGCTGCGCGTGCGGCGCCGAACCGCCGCTGCGCGTACGGCGCCGAACCGCCGCTGCGAGCGCGGCGTGGAACCGCCGCTGCGTGTGCGGCGCCGTATCGCCCGGGGTCCGGGCTCGGCCTTCGTCGTGGAGGTCCCCGGCCCGCCTCAGGGTTGCACGAACGGAGTTCCGGCCTCGTACCGGGCGCGTGCCGGCAGCGTGTACAGCTTGGTCCCGCCGGTGGGGTCCACCCAGGGCCAGGTGTAGCCGCGCCCGGCGTTGAAGAAGGCGGGCTTCTGAGCGAGGTACAGCGACGCAGGCAAGTTTCGATCGCTGATCGCCGGGTCCCAGACCACGGAGCTGGTGACGTAGTCGAAGTTCCCGTGGCGAAGCGTGCTGGCCTTCACCCGCGCGTCCGTGGGGTACGGCGCCCAGTCGTCCCAGCCGAGCAGGTAGATGGCAGGGGTATCCATGTCGCCCGACTCGTAGACCCAGCCTGCCATCTGGCCGGCGACGCCCATCACGTTGCCGACGAAGCTGTGCCAGTAGGAGTAGTAGGCCGCGCCGGCGCATCGCCGCGGTCCGTTCCCGCCGGCGTTGTCGTTGAAATCGCGCCGCGTGCCGACGAGGTGGTTCCGGAAAACCGTGTGGTAGATGGAGTTGCCGTGGGTCTTGTCCGAGTCCCAGTTGAAGCCCTGGTTGCCCTCGAACAGGACGTGATGCGGACCCACCATGTGTGAGGCGTTCAGCCCCACCTCGATCCAGCGGGTGTTGGTGTTGATGTACCCGTCGTCCACGTAGTTGTAGCCGAACACCGAGGCGGTCCCCGCCGAGCGGGCGACCATCACCTTGTTGGCCTTCAGCACGATGGAGTTCTCCACCAGCACCTCGCTGGCGCCGTCGGAGAGGCTGATCGCGTAACCGGCGCCGCCGGGCTGTGCCCACGCGGCGTCGTGGACGTAGGAGTCGCGGATCTCCACCCGGAAGCTCCGCTCAACCGCGAAGCCCTCGTCGTGCCACACCGAGTTCTCGATCCGCTTCGCCCAGGAGCTCGCGGCCCAGTGGAAGCGGATGTTGCCCTGGTCCCCTCCGATGACCGACAGGTCCTCGATCCCCGCCCCGACCGTGAAGGGATAGCCGAAGCTGGAGAGCTGCGCGTTGTGCGAGGTGCGGTAGGAGATGTGAACCGGCGTGTTGAAGTAGATGGTGTTCCCGCTGATGCGATCGATCTGCTTGATCTCGTTGGTCGGCCGGTCGTCCCGGCTGAACCAGCCCAGCGCGTCGGGGTAGGGATCGTCGGTGCCCAGCGCGGGGTTGTGCCGCTGCCACACGACACGGAAGTCGGGCGAGGCCCAGATCTGTCCCCGGCCCGCGGGATCCGGCTGCCAGCTGGCACCGGAGAGCTCGTCCAGAAGGACGATCTGCCCGGGGCTGAATGCAGCAGCGTTGCTCACCGTGACCGAGTAAGAGCCCTTCACCGCGTCCGCGCCGAGGTTGACCGAGCTCCCGCCGTTGTTGTCCCAGCGGGCCGGGCCGATGATGACCAGCGGCGAGGGATTGGGGCCGGTCTGCTCCTGCCCGGGCTTGGCGCCGTCGGTCTTCTGGAGCGTGGTCGCGCCGGGACCCGCGCCGCGCAGAGTGATGCTCTTGTTGATCAGAAGGTATCTGCCGCCGTTGATGGTGAAGGTCCCCGAGGAGAGCTGCACCACCTGTCCGGCGGGACAGGCGTTGATCGCCGCCTGGATCCCGCTGGTCGCGTCGGAGCTGCCGTTCCCGTAGGTCGAGGCGTTCACCGTGGCGCAGACCTGGGTCCGCGCGGGCACACCCCCTGGCACGCCTGGCGCCCACACCGTGCGGCGGTCCGCGTCGAGGATGCTCGAGGTCTGCACGCTCACCGTGGAGCTGTCGGAGCGCGACGGGTCGGCGACGCTGGTCGCGACGACGTGGAAGGTGCCGGTGCCGGACGGCGCGGTGTACCGGCCGCTCAAGTCGATGCTCCCGCCCGCGGCTCCTTCCTGGACCGACCAGGTGACGGCGGTGGACTGGCCGCTGACCGTCCCGGTGACGGTGGCGCTGAACGTGACCGTGCCGCCGGGGCCGACCGAGGTGCTGGCCGGAGACACCGAGACCGCGATCACCGGCGGCGCGGTGACGGTGACGGTCGCGCTGTCCGAGCGAGAGGGGTCGGCGACGCTGGTGGCGACGACGTGGAAGGTGCCGGCGCTGCCCGGGGCGGTGTAGCGGCCGCTGGAGTCGATGCTCCCGCCCGCGGCGCCCTCCTGGACCGACCAGGTGACGGCGGTGGACTGCCCGCTGACCGTCCCGGTGACTGTGGCACTGAAGTTGGCCGTTCCCCCCGCCTGCACCGAGGTGCTGGCCGGGGACACCGAGACGTTGATCACCGGCGCGGTGACGGTCACCGTGGCGCTGCAGGACCGGGTGGGGTCTGCGATGCTCCTCGCGACGACGTGGAACGTGCCGGCGGTCCCCGGCGCGGTGTAGCCGCCCGAGGCGTTGACGCTTCCACCCGAGGCACCCTCCTGGACGGACCAGGTCACTCCGGTGGACTCGCCGGACGAGGTCCCGCTCACGGTGGCGGCGAAGCTCAAGGTTCCGCGGATCAAGGTGCTCGCGGTGGCCGGGGTCACGGTGACCGAGACCGGCGGGGTGACGGTCACGGTCGCCTCCGCCGTCCGCGACGGGTCGGCGGCGCTGGTCGCGACGACGTGGAAGGTCCCGGCCGTTCCCGGGGCGGTGTACCGGCCCGTCCCATCCACCGAGCCTCCGCCCGCCTCGCGCACCGTCCAGCGCACCGACTGTGACTGCCCGGAGGTGGTCCCCTGCACGGTCGCGGTGAACTGCACCGAGCCGCCCGCTCGCACCGTGGCGGTCGCCGGAGAGACGGTCACCGAGATCTGCGGGATCACCGTGACCGTCGCGCTGTCCGACCGTGAGGGGTCGGCGACGCTGGTGGCGACGACGTGGAACGTGCCGGCAGTGGCGGGAGCGGTGTACCTGCTCGTGGCGTCGACCGTCCCTCCCGCCGAGCCTTCCCGCACCGACCAGGTCACGGCCGACGACTGCCCCGCCGACAGACCGGTCACCATGGCCGTGAAGGAGAGGGTCCCCCCGACCCGGACCGTGGCCGGATCCGGGGACACCGAGACGGTCACCACCGGGGCCGCGGAGACCTGGATCGTCGCGGTCGCCTTCCGCGTCGGATCGGCGACGCTGGTGGCGACGACATGGAAGGTCCCGGTCCCGGAGGGAGCGGTGTAGCGTCCGCTGGAGTCGATGCTGCCGCCCCCCGCGCCCTCCTGGACCGACCAGGTGACCGCGGTCGACTGACCGGCTCCGGTCCCGGAGACCTGGGCGGTGAAGGTCAGCACGCCGCCCGGCGTGGTCGACGCCGTGGCGGGGATCACGCTCACCGAGATGTTCGGCGCGGCGGTGACCTCCACCGTGGCCACGTCCTGCTGGAACGGGTCGGCCACGCTGGTGGCGACGACGTGGAAGGTGCCCGTGTCCGCGGGAGCCTGGTACGCCCCGGTCGCGTCCACCGTTCCTCCACCGCTCTCCTGCACCGACCAGGTGACCTCGGTGGACTCGCCGGCCCCGGTCCCGGACACGGTGGCGGAGAACTGCGCCGTTCCGCCGGCCACGACCGTCACCGTCTTCGGCGAGACCGCGACCTGCACCGGCGAGGCGGTCACCGTCACCGTGGCGGTGGCACTCGACGCGGGGGCGGCGCCGTCCGTGGCGACCACGTGGAAGGTGCCGGCGCTGGCCGGGGCGGTGTACGTCCCGGTGTCGTCGATCTGCCCGCCGCCGGGCTCCTGCACCGACCAGCGGACCGATGCCGGCGCGCCGTCGCGCGTCGCGCTGAAGGTGACGGTCCGGCGAACCGGGACCGAGCTGGTCCCGGGAGTGACGACGAGGGGCCGGTCCGGGCCATCCGCCGAGCCTGCGGACGCTCCCACGCCACCAGAGCAGCCGAGCGAGATGAAAACCAGAATGAAGAGCGAAAGGACGAACAGGGCGGGGGATCGCATGTCTGGCCGCATTGGAAGCGGTCAGATGGGACCCACATGAGAGGCAGCCAAGTGGTGGCTCGGCAGTCAGGCTGCCGAGATGCTGGTCAAAGACGTTTGATGGCCCGCGAAAAGAACACGACGTGACCGCACATGTCAGGTGTCACGTGACATGAATGTCCTGATCCTTCACCGCGCAGACGCCCGACCTTGCTAGGCTCGATGCCCGCGTGGACGGGAGAGATCCGGCGACGACCAGCGCGGATGTGGGGGTCATCGGTGGGGGGGTGATCGGCCTGGCCGTCGCTCGCCGGCTCGCTCTCCAGGGGCGCGAAGTGTTCCTGATCGACAAGGAGCGCTTCGTCGGCTTCCACACCAGCTCGCGGAACTCGGAGGTGATTCACGCGGGGATTCACTATCCGCTGGGTTCGCTGAAGGCGCGCCTCTGCGTGAGAGGACGGGACGCGCTCTACGCCTACTGCGCCGAGCGCGGCGTCCCCCACCAGCGGACGGGCAAGCTCGTGGTGGCCACGCGCGAGGAGGAGCTTCCGGCGCTGGAACACGTCCGCAGCAGCGCCGCGGCGAACGGGGTGGAGCTCGGCTGGCTCGACGCCGGCGAGGTCGGCGCGCTCGAGCCCGAGGTGTCCGCCGTGCGGGGGCTCTGGTCACCGCTCACCGGCATCGTCGACAGCCACTCCTTCATGTCCGCGCTGCGGGAAGATGCCGAGCGGGCCGGGGCGGTGGTGGTCCTCGGAACGCCCGTCCTCTGCGGCCGCGTCCAGGACGACGGGGTCGAGCTGTCGCTCGGGGGTGACGAGCCCGCTCGGGTCAGCTTCCGCCTGGTGGTCAACTGCGCCGGACTCTGGGCTCCCGACGTCGCACGCCGCCTGGAGGGCTTCCCGCCCGACACCGTCCCGCCGCAGCGCTACGCCAAGGCCCACTACTTCGTGCTCTCCGGGCGCTCGCCGTTCCGCCATCTCGTCTACCCGGTG
>RPRB01000230.1 GCA_003818285.1 Myxococcaceae bacterium | reverse complement strand
CTGGGTGGCTCGCAAGCCGGGGTGAGTGGGTCAGCCCGAGGCGTCACATCACGCCGGGAGGCCGTCACCCCGAGAGCGCCACAGGCTGCCTGTGACGTCACAGGACTTCCGGTGTGCTCATCGGCCGCCGGCTCTGCAGCGCCCCGATGTCTCGCATTGGCCTGGGAGGTGCACAAAGCCCCGATGCCATGCATTGCCCGTCGCTCAACGTGTTCGGGACCTTCTTTCCCTCGTGGATGCTCTGCGCGATCCTCGGGATCTGCGCGGCCGTGGTGGCCCACAAGCTCTTCGGGCTCGTCCGGATCCGCGCCGAGCTGAAGCCGCCACTCCTCGTCTACTCGTCGGTGGCGCTCACCGTCACCTTCCTGATCTGGCTCGTCCGGTACGGCTCCTGAGATGCGAACCCACGACCTGCATCTCAGGCTATCGCGGAGCATCCAGACCTCGCCGCGCTCGATCGGCCGGGCAGTGACCGTCTCGCTCGTCGTCCTCCTGGTCGTTACGGGCGTGCTCGTCCTCCGGCGTCTCGATGCGCTGCCCCGGACCGACGACGCCATCATCACCGCCAATACCATCCGCGTCGTGCCGGAGATCACGGGACGGATCGCCACCCTCAACGTCAAGGATGATGCATCGGTCCACAAGGGCGATGTCCTCTACACCATCGAGAGCGAGCGCTACGAGCTGAACCTCGCGGCGGCCCGTGCCCACGTGCAGGCGGTCGAGGCCGAGATCGATCTCACGGATCGCAGGGTCTCCTCGCAGGTGACGGCGATTGCCGTGGCCAGGGCCCATGCCGATGCGGCTCGGGCGCGACTGAAAGAGACCGCCGATACCCTCGCGCGTCTCGAGCCACTGCTGCCGGATCGATTCGTCACTCCTCAGCAGATCGACATCGCCCGGACCGCGAAGGCCACCGCCGAGAGCCAGCTGGCCGGCGCGCTCTCCGCCACGCAGCAGACCCGCGAGGCGGTCGGGGACTCGAAGGCGCTCGCCGCACAGCTGCTGGCCGCCCGGGCGCTGATGGGCCAGGCGGAGCGCGACCTGCGGAACACCGTGGTGCGTGCGCCGTTCGATGGGCGCGTCGTCGGGGTGACCACCTCGGTGGGCCAGTGGGTCGACCCGGTGAAGCCACTGTTCACCCTGATCGACTCCTCGCAGTGGTACATCATCGCCGACTTCCGCGAGACGGAGCTCCCCAGCGTCCGCCCAGGTGACCCGGTCACCGGCTATGTGATGACCGAGCCCGGCGTCCACCTCCGCGGCTCGGTGGAGAGCGTGGGCTCGGCGGTCGCCGGCCTCGACAACCTCGCCATCGCCGGCATTCCGCCGGTCCAGCGGGATCTGAACTGGATCCGGATCGCCCAGCGCTTCCCCGTCCGGATCGCCCTGGAGGATCCACCCCCGGAGCTCATGCGGATCGGTGCCTCGGCGGTGGTCGTGGTTCGCCACGGTCGGAGATGACCGGGATGACCACGATTGCACAGCCGCTGGCGCCGCAGCCCTGGACCGCGCCGCGCGAGGGGTGGTGGGAGCTTCTCCGCGCCGAGTTGACGCTCGCTCCAGAACGCACCGCGCGCATGGTGCGAATGACCGTCATGGTGATGGGGGTGGTGCTGATCTCGATGGCGCTCCGCGTGCCGGAGGCCGCCATCTCCACCTACATGATCTTCTTCGCCACCCGCGAGGACGGGCCAAGCAGCGTCAAGACCGGGATCGGCCTGATCGTCGCCGTCACCGCCGCGGTGCTGCTCGGGCTGCTGATGCTCAGCTTCACCGACGGCGAGCCCAGCCTCCGGCTGGCAGCGATCGCGACGCTCTCCTTCGGAGCGATGTACGTCGCCCGGAGCTCGCCGAAGCTGGGCATGCTGGGTTTTGCCCTGGGGTTCGTCGCGACGATGTTCCTGGTCTACGTCGACATCTTCCCGACGCCCGAGGTGATGACCCGGGCGGTGTGCTGGCTCTGGGTCATACTGGCGTACCCCTTCGCTCTGGTGGCCCTCTGCGAGGCTGTCTTCGGCGACGACCCGGAGGTCCTGCTCCGTCGCGGGCTGTCCAGGAGGCTCGTGGCCTTGGCCGATCTCCTGGAGGCCACACCGGAAGAAGCCGGACCGGCCCGGCGACGGGTCGAGCGCCTCGAGCGGATCGGGACGGAGGGGCTCGGTCCCTATGCGGCACGAGGCCCAGCCGCGCTGGTTCCGCTCCGCGGCCGCGTCGTCGGCGAGGTCCAGACCCTGCTGGTCATCGCGAGCCGGCTCCCTCCGGTCCCGGCTGCGCCCAGCGTGCGGACCTCGTTGCGGCAGGCTGCCGTCGCGTGCCGCCATCTCGGCCAGACGATCCTCGGAGAGAAGGGGATCGAGCTCTCGTCGCCGACGGTGCCTGTTGTTGAGGACCCCGGCGGAACCGACGCCGCCTCGCTCGCGGTGGTGCTTCCCCTGCTCGCCTCGATCCGGACGCTGGCGCTCACGGTGGACAAGCTCCGCGCTCCGGGGCTCGTGCCTGCGACGCCGCCCGCCCCGGCGGTTCCACCCACGCCGGCCGAGCAAGAGGAACGGCGCGTGGAGGCGCTTCACTTCGCCGCCAAGGTCACCCTCGCCGCGATCACCGCGTACGTCCTCTACACCGCGCTGGACTGGAACGGCATCCACACCGCGCTGATCACCTGCTTCTTCGTCGCCCAGGAGAGCGTGGGCGCGACGATTCACAAGTTCACGCTTCGCCTCACCGGCGCCGTGGTCGGCGGCGCGGTGGGCATTCTCTCTCTGATTCTCGTCATTCCCCGCCTGGACTCGGGCGGCGGCCTCGCGGTCTTCGTCGGCGCGGTCACTCTCCTGGCTGCCTGGTTCTCCACTGGGAGCCAGCGGATCTCCTACGCCGGATGGCAGTTCGCCTTCGCCTTCTACCTCGTCGTCCTCCACGGCTTCGAGCGCGGCACAAAGTTGGTGGGAGCCCGTGACCGCGCGCTGGGGATCATCCTCGGCAACATCCTGGTCACGCTCGTCTTCACTCACCTCTGGCCGGTCCGGCTGGCCCCGAGGATCACCGACGGGATTTCCCGGGCCCTGGATGCGCTCGCCGATCTGCTCTCGGTCGAGGTCGGGAAGCCCGAGAGCCAGGCACACTCCAGCCAGCTGGAGCAGGCATTCTTCTCAGGTCTGAACAAGGCGCAGCAGTGGGCGTTCCTCGGCCGCTTCGAGCCGGGCGCGAAGTCCGGCGTGTCCATGCTTCCGGCGCTGAGCTCGCTCTATCTCCCCGCTCGTGCCCTCAGCCTCTCGGCATCCGATGAGACCCTGACGGACCAGGCGCTTCCGGAAGCCGAGCGCTGGCGGGTCGACACCGTAGAGTCTCTCCGGCGGACGGTGGCAGTGCGGCTGCGCGACATCTCCAGCGCCGTCCGCGAGGGTCGAACCCCCACGAGCCACGACGCAAGGGACGCGTTCGAGGGTCCCCGCCGCTCCTTCGCCGCGGTAAGCGAGGCTGGGCTGAGGAAGAGGCTGGCACCGGTTCGCCTCCGGCTCGAGTGGCTGGGGATGATCGGCGAGAGCCTCGAGTCGCTGGTCCGGTCGGGCGGAGCCGCGGCGGCGGGAGGTGTCCGGTGAGCCCAAGCTTCCGGCGACTGGCGCTGGTCGTCCTTCCGGCCTGGTTTCTGGGCGGATGCGCGACCACGTATCTGAAGCTCGCTCCGCCGTCGCCGAGCGAGCCGGTGATACCGGCGGGCGCCGGAGGAGAGCGGGTGGCCACCCCGGATTCGTCGCCCATCGGGCCACCGCCCGGTGATGTGGTCGACGATGGCTCGGTGGTTCAGCCTGGACGGCAGTACGGCCTTCCCGAGCTGGTCGAGCTGGCCGCCGCCAGCAACCCCGAGACCCGGATCGTCTGGCAACGGGCACGACAGGCGGCCCTCGCGGTCGGTGTGGCGCACGCGCGGGACTATCCGACGCTCAGCGCGGTGGCGCTCGCCGCCTACCAGCGCAGCTGGTTCCCGGCCTCCGCGCTCGACCACGGCATCACGGTCGCCACGCAGGCGTTCCTGCCCGGCATCAGCTTGTCCGGTCCAGCACAGGGGACGACTGGACACCTCGGCCTCGATACCTACGAGGTCGTCCCCTTCCTGGCCCTGCGCTGGGAAGCCCTGGACTTCTCGCGGGGGCCGGCGAAACGGGCCGCGGAGCAGGGCTCGGTCGCGGCGAACCTGGTCTTCGTGGGCGAGCACCAGAAGCTGCTGTTCCAGGTCTCCCGGACCTACTTCCGCCTCGGCGCCGCGCGGGCCCAGGTCAAGGTGGCCCTGGAGGCACTCGACCGCACCCGGACCATCGACCAGTCGGCGGAGGCGAAGTTCGACCGTGGGCTGGCGACCGCGGTGGAGGTTGCCGAGGCGAGGCGAGAGGTCGCCCAGGCGGAGTACGAGCTCAGCGAGGCCCGGGCGTCGGAGAAGGTCGCGGGGTCGGCCCTGCTCACGGTGCTGGGGGTCGATCCACGCATGACGCTCGAGATCGAGACCCTCTCCAGCGGAGCGCTGGCCGATTCCCTCCGGCAGCCGGTCGACAGCTACCTCCAGACAGCGCTGGCCTCACGGCCGGATCTCGGCGCCGCGCAGGCGCACGCCACGCAGGCGGACGCGATGATCGACCACGCGAACTCGACCTGGTTCCCGAAGCTGAGCCTGGTGGGGACGGGCGGGCTCCAGACCCTCGGCGCGAAGGCGTCCGGGGGGTCGTTCAACACGGCCACGATTCCTCACGTCACTGCGCTCGCGAGCCTCGAGTGGCTCCTCTTCGATGGCGGCGCGCGCGAGGGCTCGGCGGAGATCGCCCGCGCCCGGCGGGACGAGGCCCAGCTGGAGATCCGGAAGCTGCGGAACGTCGCTAGCCAGGAGGTGCTGAGCGCCTACGACGAGGCCAACGCGGCGCTGTCCCGATATCGCGCAGCCCAGGCGCTGGAGCGGACCGCGGCGGTGGCGGACGATGCCACGGCGCGTTCCTACGCCAACGGCCTCTCCACCCTGGCCCAGGCGGCCAGCGCCCAGAAGGCACACTCCCTGGCCTCGGCGGCGAAGGAGCGTGCCTACGCCGAGGCCCGCATCGCGGCGACCGCGCTCACCTTCGCTTCCGGACAGCTCCGCGGCGTCGGCGCCATTCCCGATCCGCTCCCCTGACCAGGACCCGCGCATGTCGAACGACACCAATGCTTACCTGAACCTTCCGCCGCCCACTCCGGTCACGCCGCGAGTCCCGCGCGTGGTCATCGTCGGCTGTGGCTTCGGAGGGCTCTCCGTCGCCCGAGCCCTGCGCCGCGCGCCGGTGCAGATCACCCTCCTCGATCGCACCAATCACCATCTTTTCCAGCCGCTGCTCTACCAGGTCGCGACCGCGGTCCTGGCGCCGGGACAGATCGCCGCGCCAATCCGTGAGATCCTGAGCGGCCAGAAGAACACCACGGTGCACATGGCGGAAGTCGTCGGCGTCGACCGGACGAGGCGGGTGGTGTTTGCCAACAGTCCCGACCGCGAGCGCGTGCCGGTCCCCTACGACAACCTGGTCCTCGCCACCGGCGCCACGCACGGCTACTTCGGTCACGACGAGTTCGCGCCGTTCGCGCCGGGGCTGAAAACGCTCGGCGACGGGGTGGAACTCCGGAACCGGATCCTCCAGACCTTCGAGCAGGCCGAGGCCGAGGAGGACGTCCGTGCGCACCGGGACCTCCTGACCTTCGTCCTGGTCGGTGCCGGGCCGACGGGCGTCGAGATGGCCGCGGCCATCGCCTACATGGTTCGCACCAGCCTCCGGGCGCAGTTCCGGCGCATCGACCCCACCACGGCACGCATCGTCCTTCTGGACAGGGGGCCCAAGGTGCTCGGGCCGTTCGCGGACGAGCTCTCGCAGGCAGCGAAGGCGCGCCTGGAGCGCCTCGGCGTGGAGGTGCAGCTGGGGCAGGGCGTCGAGAAGATCGATGCGGAGGGCGTCGTCGTCGGCGGGCAGCGCATCGCCAGCAAGACGGTCATCTGGACTGCCGGGGTCGCTCCCTCGCCCGCCGGGAAGTGGTTGGGGGTGGAGACCGACCGCGCGGGGCGGGTGAAGATCCAGCCCGACCTCACCGTTCCGGGCAATCCGGAGATCTTCGTGGTCGGAGACACTGCCTCTCTCGTCCAGGACGGGAATCCACTCCCGGGAGTGGCCCAGGTGGCGCTCCAGCAAGGTCACTATGCGGGTGAGGCGATCTTGCGCCGCGTGACCCGAAGGCCCTCGGCGGGCCCGTTCCGGTACTCCGATCGCGGGATCATGGCGGTGGTCGGCCCCGGATACGCGATCCTCCAGAGCGGGAAGCTCCGTCTCAAGTCGCTCGTCGCGTGGTTCGCGTGGGCCCTGATCCACATCATGTCGTTGGCTCAGCCGGGTCTTCGCTTGTCGGTCTTCCTCCAGTGGCTCTGGACGTTCGTCACCGGACAGCGTGGTTCCCGGATCATCATCCGGCGGCGCCCTGAGCCCACCGCTCCGAATCCCGCGGCTGTACGGCCGCCCTCCGAGGCACGCGCCGCGAAGTGAGCTGGCCTTCGCCTTGCTAAGGCTCATCCGCGCGATGCGCGGCGTGATCACCGGAAGAGACGTGATGCAGAACGTGGCCATCATCTACCGAGAATTCGGTGTCCGGTGTCTCGCACGGTGCCTCTGGGTCCTGGCCATCGGGAAGCGGACGACGTTTCTCGAAGTGGTCAGCGAGTTCTGAGGCGATCAGCTGCGGGCTCCTGATGCCCGCCGGACCCGGCCTCCACTCTCCGTCGCGGACTCCCCCCATCCCCCGTCCTGATCCGGCGCGCTCCCCCGGCTCGACGTTTCCCGGCCGGAAGCCGCATCGCCACCGTCGGCAGACACAGCCCCCTGTGTCGTCACGTCCGAAACGGGCTCCCCCGGCTCCTCGCAGACGTCCAGATGCCGGTCCCGACACGGGGCGCTCCGCTGGCTTGCCGCTTGCTCATGGCACCGGAGCACCGTGAGACCACGCCTCCTGACCCTCTGCTGGGTGTGCCGAGCCCGGCTCCTGGCCCTGATGCTGCTGCTCCTCCTCGCAGCCAAGGCCTTGGCGGAGCCCGTCGAGCCGGCGCAGCCGCCGCTCGTTCCTCCGGAGGATGCACCGCTGACGGACGGAACCCGCGAGCGGACCCCTCCGGACTACCGCGGCCAGAGGCCTCCGCCGACCACGACCGGGGACGTTCTCATCTGGGGTCCTCGGGTCATCCTCCTCCCGGCCTATCTGGTGACGGAATACGTGATCCGGGCGCCCGT
>RPRB01000229.1 GCA_003818285.1 Myxococcaceae bacterium | reverse complement strand
GGGTCGGCGCGGGGGATCGCACGCCAGGCGGTGAAGATGCGGGCTCGGTCGTCGGGGTAGACCTGCGCCGACTCGAGGACCTGTCCGAGCACCGTCTCGTCCACGCGGCCGGAGATGAGGTCGGCGTAGAGCGAGTAGATGAAGGCGTCGGCCTCGGCGTCGTCGCCGAAGAGGACCTCCTCGGCCTCGACCGGCGCGTGGATCCGGCTCTCCAGCAGGACCGGGAGCTTGTAGCCGACCTGACCCCGGAGCGCGCGGAAGCGGCCTCGCAGGAGGTTCCGCACGTTGTCCTTGAGCACCAGCTCGTCCCACTCCACCCCGTCGAGCTTGAGCTTGGCCTCGAGCACGGTGCGCATCTGGGTTGGGCTTCCGGAGATGATGCAGAGGCGCGAGTCGCCCTTCTCCCGGAGCTCGCGGATGAGCGCCGCGGCGCCGGGCACGGCCTGCTTCTCGGTCGCCTTCTGCAGCGCGGTGCGGACCAGCTGCGTGAAGGTGTCGAACTCCGTCTGGAGATAGGTCTTGTCCAGGTCCCAGCGGTAGATGCGACGGGGCGGCCGCGGGTCGATGCGGTCCGGGAGTGCCATCGGTCAGTTGCTAACGGGCGCCAGCCCCTCTCGGATCGCGTGCGCGAGGTCGGAGCTGACGGCCTTCGCCGCCACCTTCCCGGCGTTGGCGATGGCCCGCGCCTTGGAACGGCCGTGGGCCTTGATGAACAGCCGATCGAAGCCGAGCACCGGCGCGCCGCCGTACTGCTGCCAGTCGGTCACGTCCTTCAGCTGCCGGAGCCCGTTGCTGAGCATGGCCAGGCCGACCTTCCACCGGAGGGCCGAATGGTAGGCGTAGTTGGCCAGCTCGACCACCGTCTCCGCGACGCCCTCCAGCATCTTCAGGCAGATGTTCCCCACGAACCCGTCGCAGCAGATGACATCCGCCGTTCCCTTGGGGATGTCCACGCCCTCCACGTTTCCCACGAAGCGGATGCCTGGGAGCTGGGCCAGCCTGGCGTGCGCCTCCACCACGCGGGGCGGGCCCTTGGTGGCCTCGGTGCCGTTGGAGAGCAGCGCCACCGAGGGGTGCGGGTTCTTGCTGATGACGCGCGCGTAGGCCGAGCCCATCACCGCGAAGACCACGAGATCGTCGGCCGTGGCGTCCACCGTGGCGCCCACGTCGAGGATCAGGCTGAAGGGGTCCTGCTTGCTGCCGTGCCAGGTCCGTGTCGGGTAGACGCTGGCCAGGGCGGCACGCCGCACGCCCGGGATGAGCTGGAAGGTGCGGGCGCAGGCCAGCACACCGGCCCCGGTGTTCCCGGCGCTCACCACCGCGTCGGCCTCGCCCTCGGCCACCAGCCGGGTGGCGACGAGGACGGAGGCGTTCGGGGTACGGCCGAGCGCCTCGGACGGCTTCTCGTGCATCCCGACGAACTCCGGGGCGTGGTGCACGCTGATGCGCTCGCCGTTGTGGCGGGTCTCGGAGAGGACCTGGTCGATCTGCTGGCCATCGCCCACCAGGAGGGCATGGACGTGCGGCGCCTCGAGGGAGAGGGCGGCGGCCCCCCGGACGACCTCGGCCGGGCCATGGTCGCTTCCCATGACGTCGAAGGCGATGGTGGTGGCTCGGGGAGGCATCGGACCGGAACCGGTCATCCTAGTGGAGTCCGGGTCCGCCCACCGAGCCCCATTCGCCGGAACGGTCCGTCTCGCCCGAGCGGTCAGCGGTTTCCGGTCGAGGCGCCCCTGCGCAGCTCGTACTCGACCCGGGCTCGGACCTCGGAGGGGGTCACGTCGTATCCGCTGGCCGTGTTCCCGCTCCAGTTCACGCCCACGAGCCGTCCGTCACGTTCGAGGCCGGGTAGCCAGAAACCGCGGATCGTCCAGACCCGCCGGGTCTGCGCGACCTCCCCGCCGAACGCCGCCCAGTGCGCGGCCGCGACGCTCACCGCTCCGGCTACTTCGCCGCGGGAGCGCTCGCGTCGGAGACAGCCTTGTTGCCCGTCTTCCGCTCGATGCAGCCCTTGGTGAGCGTGTACTGGTAGGTGCCCAGCTCGTCGCGCCAGAACTCTCCCTGGAACGGCCAGTAGAGCTGGTCGTCGTTCACCGCCACCGAGTACTTGTACTGCTTGACGATCGCCCGCCGCCCACCGGCCTGGAGCTGCTCCTCCAGGAACTCCTTCTCCTTGGTGGTGGTCTCGAACTTGATGCGCTCGCCGTTGCCCAGGAGCGTCCGGAGCTCGTTCTGCTCCTGCTCCAGCTTGGCCTTGGCCATCAGCCCGGCCTTCTGGATGAGCGCCGAACGCTGCTTCTTGAGCAGATCCTGCAGGTGCTTCGCCAGGTCGGTGTTGTTGAGGCTCGGATGGCTCCGCTCCGACTCCAGCTCGTTCTCCAGCTCGATGATCGACTCGTTGGTGTTCTTGAGGTCCTTGTCGCTCAGGGCCAGCTTGAGCACCCGTTCCAGGATGATGTCGGGGCTCTGACCGGCCTTCGCCGCCGCCCGGTTCTTCTTCTGGATGTCGGCCAGGACCGCGTAGTAGTCCGCCGCCTCCATGTTCTTCCGGGTCAGGTCGTCCAGCGCGTCGTAGACCGGCTTGTACCGCCGCTCGAACTCCCGGATGATCGCCGTCGACTCGGCGTAGCGGCAGTTCTCGTAATAGATGACCGCCTTGAGGATCAGCGCCTCGGGGAAGTACTCGTCACGGAAGAACGGGCTGGAGAGCGTGATGAGGTTTCCCAGCGCCTGCTCGTACTGGCCGATGCGGTAGTTGGCCCAGGCGGACTCGAAGAGCGCCTCCAGCCACTGCGGCTTCCCGCGCTCGATCTTCCCGTAATAGTAGAGGGCGTACCGGTTCTGGCGCGCCCCGTAGTGGATGCGGGCCAGCTGCATGAAGGCCAGATCGCGCGTGGCATCCGCCACCTTGGCGTCGGCGGGCGTCCGGTTGCCGGAGGGGCGGGTGACCCGGACAACTTCCTTCATCGCCTCCAGCGCCATGGGCATCTTCCCGTCACGGAACCAGGTGAGCCCCTCCAGGTACCTGGCCTGGGCGTAGAAGCGAGAGCTCGGGGGGATGGTGAGGGCGAGCTTCCTGGCTTCCTCAAAGCTCTTCGCCGCCTCGGCCTTCTGCTCCACCGTGTCCAGCGCCCGTCCGCGGACGAAGTGGTAGCGGGCCAGGAGGTAGTGGAACTCGTCCCGGTAACGCTCCGGCCAGTCGGCGTTGGCGTAGCGCGCCACCTCGTCGAGGATGACCGACTCGTTCACCGTCTTGTGGCTGATGAAGAACAGCCACTCCAGTGACTTGCTGAAGAACTTGGTGTCCTTGCCCCGGGCGAGGATCTGGCTGAACTCTCCGAGGGCCGCGTGGTACTGGCCCATGCGGTAGAGCGTCTTCCCCAGCAGGTACTGGGACTCGAGCTGGAGCGGCGCCATCTTCGGGTCGTACATCAGCTCCCAGGCTGCGAGTGCCGCCTTGTCGTTCTCGCCGCGATTGAAGGACGCGTTGGCCGCCTCGAGCCGCTGCCGGTCCGCCGTCCGGCCGCTGACGTCGAGCGCCTCGAAGGTGGTGGTTGGCGCCGTCCCCTTCTTCGGAGGCGGGGGCGGCATCGGCATCTCCTGCTTCGCCTTGGCCGGAGTTGGCGAGGACAGGTCGAGCCCCTCCTGCGCCTTTGCCGGCGTGGCCGCCGGAGCGGACGCTGCCGGCACCGTCGCGCTGGCCGGCGCAACCGAGGTCGCGGGCGCGGTCGAGCTGGCGGGCGCCGTCGTGCTGCTCTTCGAGGCAGCGGACTTGGTGCTGCTGCTCTTCTTGGCCGCCTTCTTCTTCTTGGGCTGCTGCGGCGAGTCCAGGCCCTGGAACGTCTGGCCCCACGCGCCGCCCGCGATCAGCAGCGGGAGGAGCAGGACGAGGGGACGGAGCGAGCGGAACATGTCGGCGTGCCCTCCCTAGCCCTCGGTGAAGCTGTTCGGGAAAAAGAACGACAGCCCGATGTCGAAGAAGAGCTGGTTCCGGACCTGGTACGAGGCGCCGGTGGTCTCGGTCGCGCCCACGGTCTTCTCGCGGTAGATGACGTCGCGCAGCTCGAACCGCAGCGCCATCCAGCGGTTGAAGATGAACCGCATCCCCAGCCCCGCCTCGCCGCCCACCGCCCAGGCCGAGTCGCTGCCGGGGACATTGGCGTCCTTCGGAGCCTTGTACTGGATCGCCGCCGGGCCGGCGATCAGGTACAGGTTGAAGTGGGCGAATCCCTCGGCGAGCAGCGAGATCTTCCCGTAGAGCGGGGCCCACTCGAAGTCGAGCGCGGTGATCAGCTTGATCTGCCCCGGGCCCTTGCCGTCCAGCTCCTCCTTGGTGGGGCTGCGGCACGCCTCGCCGGCCGGGCAGATCTGCGCCGCGCCGCTCACCGAGGTGAAGGCGAAGCCGCCGCGCAGGGCCAGCCCGAGGGTCTCGGTGAAGTGGTATGTGGCCGTGGCTCCCACCACGTACTTGGTCCAGAACGCGTCGCGGAAGCTGAGGCTGAAGGTGGGCGCGATCTCGAAACGCCGCGCCATCAGGAAGGTGTAACCGGTGACCGGCGGCACGCGGTCCTTGAGCGGGCCGATGTCGCGGTCCACCGCCGCGGTGTCGCCGGCCTCGGTGGAGGGGGTGAGGTCCTGGGCCCGGGCCACCGGGGCGAGCGCCAGCGCCACGAGAACCACGAGGCGGGCGTTCACTCGGACTCCCTCCCGGTGCTGCGGAACGGGAAGAACAGCGAGATGCCCGCGTTCAGCGCGAGGATGTTCTGGACCGCACCCTTGTTGGTGCCCGCCGGCTGATCCACATAGGCGGTGTCGATCAGGGCGATGTTCACGCTCAGCCAGTCGGTGGTCATGAAGCGCAGGCCGATCCCGAATTCCCCGGCGATGTGCGGCCCGCGCGTCGGCCCTCCGGGATTCTTGGAGTCGAGCGGGGTGGACGAGGTGTCGCTCCACAGCGCGCCCAGCCCGGCGATGATGAAGCCGTCGAAGTGGATGATGCTGTTGAAGATGGTGGCCTTGCCGTAGATGGGGCTCCACTCCACGGCGCCCAGCACCGACCACTTGGGCACCGAGTAGAAGATCCGGCTCTGGAAGTTCGCCTTCGCCGTGCGCACGTCGTCGGTGGGGAGCAGGTCGTAGACCGACGCGTGCACGGCCACCGCCAGGGTGTCGGAGAGGAAGAACGAGCCACGGAGGGCACCGCCCCACTTCGAGTAGTAGGGGTCGTTGACCGACACGAAGATGGTGGGCAGCAGCTCGAAGCGGTGGGTCTTGAGGAAGACCTTGCGCTGGATGCTCTTCACCCGGTCGTCCTCGACCAGCGACTGCTCGTCGAGCACCGGCACGTCCTTCACCTTGTCGCTGGGGAGCGCCACAGCGGAGGGAGCCGGCTTCTTCGCGTCCTCGGTGAGATCGAGCCCCAGTCCCTCGGTGGTGGGCTCGGGCGGCTTCTCCTGAGCGCCGGGCGCGGGCGCGGGCGCCGGCTGGGCCGGGGGTGGCGGGGTGGCCTGCGCGCGTGCAGCGGGCGCGGACAGCACGAGGAGCAGGCACGTGACCGCTGCCAGTGGTCGCGTCAAGTTGAAGAATCTCCGTCCGGGACTACGTTGCGGTCGTGCTCGCATCCGTCGATGGCAACGCTGAGTGCGAACTGTACCATCGTTCCGCTCTCGCGGAAGTGCGTGACGCCGCGCCAAAGGTGGGACGTTCGTAGACACTGGCACCACACGCGCGACGTCTGAAGCTGACGTCGTGAACCGTTGTGCTACCGTGCCAGGGTGAATGGTTGCATCCCTCCGCGTGCGTTCGTTCCTGGTCATCGCAGCAGTCGCTCTCTCGATGATGGCGTGCAAGGCCGACACCGACCTCGGCAAGGCCGGATGTCACCTCCTGAAGGCGCTTCCCGATGGCGGCGCGACCAACGTGATCGTCGCCGAGCTCAGCGCAGGGAAGGACTTCCTCAGCTTCGGCTCGGTGGAGTGCGAAGATCTGATCTGCGTGCTCGATCAGAGCGGGGTGGCCACGGTGCTGGCGCAGGCGACCGCCAACCCCGCGGTGCTCGCCGATCCCGCCACTGGCTACTGCAGTCACGCCTGCGCCCAGGGCAACACCACCGGATGCACGCCCCAGTTCCAGGACCTCCAGAACGACCCGTCACTGGTGATGAGCTGCCGGGCGCTGGTGCTGGACGACGACACCATCGCCGAGATCTGCAAGGACCCGGTGAAGTGCCAGGAGTACTTCAACAACAGCCGGTCGGCATTTTTCTGCGCCCGCGGGGGCGACGGCGGGACCGGGAGCTAGCGCGGAGCGCTCGCGCTCTCAGGGCTGTCCCTGACGGCTCCTGAGCGCGCCCTCCAGCTCGATGGTGGAGCCGGTCCGGACGCCGTTGCGCGACGTCCAGCCGCCCGGGACCTCGAGCACGTAGAGCGACGGCTTTCCCACCGCGCGCGAGGTGATGGTGCGCGGCTCGGCCCACTGCACGACACCCACCACCCGGAGCTTCCGGTCGATGAACACCAGGTCCAGCGGGATGAGGGTGTTCCGCATCCAGAAGCTCTGCACCACCTCGGAGGGAAAGATGAAGAGCATCCCCGTGCCCTCGGGCAGATCGGTGCGCCACATCAGGCCCCGGGTGCGGAGCGGGGTGGTGTCAGCGACCTCCACCGTCAGGCGGTGCGCGCCCCCGAAGGCGTCGCGAACCACCAGCGCGCCGCGGTCGGGGGGCGGGCCGTCGTAATTCTCCGTGGTGGGATCGACGTACGTGGAGCGCGGAGCCGGACGGTCCGCGCCCGCGGGAACCGAGGCCAGGAGTGCGGCGACCAGCAGTGCCTTCAACCCCCACCCGCCTTGTTCAGGAGCCGCAGCGTCAGCTCCCGTCCGAGGCTCTCGCTCATCAGCCGCTCCACCACGTCGTCGAAGGAGAAGCGCTGCGTGTCGTCGGCGTAGACGAAGCGGATGCCCATGCCCGCATCGTCACCCTCGGCGTTGCTCCACGCCACCTCGCCCAGCAGCTCGAAGGGCTCGCCCCGACCGGGAATGGACAGCTTGAAGAGGAACCGCGTCCCCACGGGCAGCGGCTTCTTGGTCTTGATGAAGGTGCCG
Source organism: Myxococcaceae bacterium (assembly GCA_003818285.1). Taxonomy (GTDB): domain Bacteria; phylum Myxococcota; class Myxococcia; order Myxococcales; family Myxococcaceae; genus RPRB01. The sequence continues at coordinate 185 of RPRB01000229.1, read as the reverse complement.
CCCTTGCTGATGTTCCGGGTGTAGTCGGCGAAGAAGCTGTTGAGCTTCTTGTAGTCGACCTTGAGCTCGATGGGCACGCGCGGACCGTCGCGGCGCTCGGAGGGATCACCGTCGGTCTCGCGCTTCATCAGGTCGCCTTCGGTGCTCATGCCTAGATGCGGAAGTATGCCAGAATCCCGGCGATG
>RPRB01000228.1 GCA_003818285.1 Myxococcaceae bacterium | reverse complement strand
CGGCGAGCGCGGAGAGCAGCAGCCCGACGGCCACGAATCCGACGCCCAGGTAGAACGGCTGGGGACGCAGCCCGTACCGCGCCGCGACGAAGCCCGTCGCCAGCGCACTCCCTCCGACGGCGACGTAGCCGGCAAACTCGTTGAGCCCCATGGCCAGCCCGCGCTGCTCCGGTCCGGCGAGGTCAATCTTCATGATCACCGTCGTCGACCAGGTGAGGCCCTGGCTCGCGCCGAGCAGCGCATTGGCCAGCAGCACCCACGACCAGGTCGGGGCCCACATGAGGAGGAAGGGAACGGGGGTCGCCACCACCCACCCGGCGACGAGAACGTGCTTGCGTCCGAGGCGGTCGGAGAGCCGCCCCGCGAGGTAGTTGGTCAGCGCCTTGGTCAGGCCGAAGACGACGATGAAGGAGAGGACCGCGGTCCTGGCGGCGAGGTGGAAATCCTGCTCGGCGATCGGCGGAAGGATGCTGCGCTCCAGCCCCACCATCGCGCCGACGAACGCGTTGACGACGACGAGGAGCGAGAACTGCCCCAGGTTCTCCCGCACGCCGAGCCGGACCTGGCTCACGGCATGGCCTTGGCCCGTCCCCGGTTGAGGCCGAGGATCTGCTCCATGGCCGCGGGCTTCGGCGGGACATCGGAGAGGGCCTCGATGAACTCCTCGCGCGTTCTCGAAAGGAGCGGGTTCCATCGCTTCTCGAAGGCGATGGTGCTCGAGGGCTTGCCGCTCATGCCCACGCCGCAGGCCGAGCCCGAGAAGTGCGCCGGGTACAGCTCGACGTCGTCCGGCAGCGTGAGCAGCTTCCGGTGGATGCTGTCGTGGAGCTTGCCCGCGTTCTCGCGCGCGCGGCCCGGCAGGTCGGGGCGACCGACGGCGCCGACGAACAGCGTGTCCCCGGTGAGGACGAACCACGGATCGGTGCCGCGACGGAGATCGGTCACGACCAGGCTGATGCTCTCCGGAGTGTGGCCCGGGGTGTGGAGCACCTTCACTCGCGTGTTGCCCAGCTCCAGCTCCTCGCCGTCGCGAAGTGGCGAGAAGGGAAAGGTGACGTCCGCGGACTCGTGCAGGCAGTAGGCGGCTCCGGCCTGCCGCGCGAGGGCCGGGCTACCGGAGCGGTGGTCAGCATGCACGTGGGTGTCGATGACGTGGGTGATGCGCATGCCCTTTGCCGATGCGAGCTCGAGGTATGCGCCGATGTCCTCCTCGTGGGCGTCGACGACGGCGCACTTGCCGAGAGTTCCGCAACCGAGGAGGTACGCCGCGCAGCCGGTCTCGAAGTGGTAGTGGGGCTTGAAGATCACGAAACCCCTCCTTCGCTCTCGACGCGCCATCCTCGAGCGCGCCAGTCGACGACTCCTTCCTCCATGCGGTGGGCCAGGAAGCCCTGCTGGCGAAGGAGCTCGACCGCCTCGACCGCCATCACGCAGTACGGACCGCGACAGTACGCGACAATCTCGCGCTGCTTCGGCAGCTCCTTCAGCCGGTCCTTGAGCTCGCTGACGGGGATGGACAGCGCACCGGGGATGTGACCGGCGCGGTACTCCTCGCGAGGGCGCACGTCGAGAACCGTGACCTGGCCGGTCCGGACTCGACGGAGCAGCTCCGGTCCCGCGACGGCCTCCAGCGCCCCGCGAGACTCGAAGTACTCGCGGGTGAGCTGCTCGACCTCCGCCAGTCGCGCCTCGCCCAGCTCGCGCAGCCCGAGGAAGAACCGGGCCACCGACTCTTCCGCGAGGCGGTACTCCACGCGGAGCCCCTTCTTCTCGAAGTCGACGAGCCGTGCCTCGCGGAGCGTCTGGAGGTGGTGCGAGGCGTTTGCCATCGAGATCCCCGCCTGGATGGCGAGCGCCTCGACGGTGCGCGGCCCCTGGGAGAGCAGATCCAGCAGCTCGAGCCGCTTCGGGGCCGAGATGGCCTTCCCGAGCCGCGCGAACTGCTCGTAGATGACGTCCTTGAAGCGGCGGTGAGTCATGAGCATGTGTTCAAGTAATCAAATAAGCACTTGAGCAGTCAAGAGCGACGGCCGGGGCCCGTGAAGCTGGAGCGGAATGTCCTGACCCACGGTGCCCGGGCGTCCTGGGACTGGACGACCCGGGACGGCGCGGCGGAATGGGTCCGCGAAGCCGTCCGAGGGCGCGACAGGAGGCCAGAGCGATGAGCGAGTTCGTCTACCTCTTCCGGACGACGGAAGCGGAGCAGCGCGAGGCGATGGGAGAGCCGGAACAGGCCAGGCGGAGCATGGGCGTGTGGATGGAGTGGATCCGCGACCTGGATGCCCGGGGGAAGATCAAGGACTGGGGGAAGCCGCTGGAACCGAAGGGCCGGGTGATGCGCGGGAAGAAGCGGCTGGTGACGGATGGGCCCTTCGCCGAGTCGAAGGACATCGTGCTCGGGTTCATGGTGGTCGAGGCGAAGGACCTGGCCGAGGCGACGGAGCTGGCGAGCGGGTGCCCGATGCTCGACGGCGCGGGCTCGGTGGAGATCCGTCCCGTCGGGGCGATGCCCGCCTGAGGAGGGCCCTGATGCGACGGATCATCGTCTTCGAGCACATGAGCGCGGACGGCTACTTCACCTCTCAGGACGGCACGCTGGCCTGGACCGTGCCGGACGAGGAGCTCGACCGGATGGGCGCCGGGGGCACCGGCGGAGCGGACATGATCCTGTTCGGCCGCCGGACCTACGACATGTTCGAGAGCTTCTGGCCGAAGGTGGTGAGCGACGCGCCGACGGCCCCGGACCCGCACGCAGAGGGGCGCGCGACGGCCGAAGCCCGCGCGATCGGCGAGTGGATCAACGCGGCGACCAAGTGGGTCTTCTCGCGGACGCGGAAGGAGGTGAGCTGGAACAACTCCCACCTCCGCCGCGAGATCGACGCGCGCGAGATCGAGGGGCTGAAGCGCAGCCCGGGGAAGGACATCATGATCTTCGGGAGCGGCTCGGTGGTCTCCCGGCTCACCGAGCTCGGGCTCGTCGACGCCTACGATCTCATCGTGGCGCCGGTGCTCCTCGGCCGGGGCCGACCTCTGATCGACGGCCTCTTCAGCAGCCACCGCTTGAAGCTGGCCGAGGCCCGCCCCTTCCGGTCGGGGAACGTCCTCCTCCACTACGAGCGCAGCTGACCACCTTCCAGTGCGGCTGAACGGCCGGGCCACCGGGTCAACCGGGACCGGGCCCCTCGTGCGGCGCGGTTTGCACCTCGCGGGAGAGCTCTCCTAGCCTCGAGGGCCTCTCCTGGGCTCGGTCGTGGCGCAGCGCCTCTTTCAGAGGGGGCAGTCGTGCGACTTGCCCGAATCGTCGTCGCGCTGGTGGTGGTGCTGATCTCGGGCGAGGCCCGGGCGATCGCGGACCTCTGGGAGGCTCCGCCCACCTCGATCGCGGAGTGCAGCGCGCGGGTGCGGCGGGCCTCGAACGTCGGGAGCTGGTACTGCTTCTACCGCCTCTCGTTCGAGCATCGGGACCTGATCCCCGCGGTCGTGGCTCACCTCGAGCGAATTCGCGCGCGGGAGCCGCGCAATGCGCTGGCGACATTCGCGGAGGCGCTTGCCGAAGATCTCCGCGGAGGGGACAACACGCTGGCGCTGTACGAGCAGGCGCAGGCCGAGTTCCGAAGGCGCGGCGACGTGGAGGGCGAGCTCCACGTGGCGGCGGCGGTGGTGGGCCACGCGTCGTGGTTCGGGGAGGCGGAGCTCGGGGCGGCGAAGCTCGCCCGCGGCCTCGTGCTGGCGCAGCAGCTCGGCGATCCCGACGCGCTGGCGTACATGTACGTGCACGCGACAGAGCTCGCCCTCCGCACGGGAGACTACGGACGGGCCGAGGTCCGCGTTCGTCAGGCTGAGGAACAGCTCACGCCTGCGGCTCCCCCCTGGCTGGCGTACCGCGTCCCCCACGACTGGGGGCGGGTGTACTCGGCCACGCGTCGGCCCTGGCGCGCGATGCAGGCGTACCAGCGGGCCGCGGCGGCCACGCCGGATCCAGTGCACCGGGCGTTCAGTCTCCAGGGCTGTGCGGAGGAGGCGGTGCGGCTCGCGTCCGCCGGCGAGCTGTCGATGGAGGAGGCCGAGCGTCACCTGGACGAGGCGCTCGCAGCGGCGCGTCTGGGGGTGGCGAGCTACCACACCGGAGGCGAGCTGCCGACGCGGATGCTCCGGCACGCGCTCCGTGGACCCTCGCCCGAGGGCGTTCGTGAGGTCCAGGCCGTGCTGGAGCGAGGCCGGGCGACGCAGTCGTTCCTCCAGATCACCGCCGCCCGGCTCCTGGCCCGATTCGCGGCGGAAACCGACCCTCGGCACCCGGGGCCCGCGCGGGTGCTGACCGACGAGGCCCTGTCCGAGGCGCGGAGCACGGGCAATCCGACCTGGGTGCCCCTGGCGCACCTGGCGCGGGCGCACGTGGAGTGGCGATCCGGGGACCGGGAGGCGCTCGGCCGCCAGGCGGAGCTGATGCTCGACTCGGTGGACAGGCTCCGCTGGAACCAGCCAAGGGCCCTGGCGCGGGCGAGGACGAGCGCCGAGTGGGCGTTCGCCTACGAGCTGCTCGCGGGGTGGCTGCTCGATCTGGCCGGTCCCGAGCCGTCCGATGGCGCCGTGGAGCCGGCCTTCGCGACGATGGAACGGCTGCGAGGGCGCATCTTGCTCGACGAGCTGACACGGGCAGGGGTGGCGCCCCCGACCGAGTCCCCTGATCTCGCGGCGCGGCGGGCGGACGTCCTCGCCTCGCTGACGCGGGGGCAGCAAGGCCTGCTGCGGCACGAGGGAGGCGCGGGACGGGAGGGGCTCCGGCAGCAGGTGGAAGCTGCGGAGGTGGCGCTCTCGGAGCTGGAGGACGAGGTGGCGCGGAGCGATCCCCGGTCGGCGCCGGTGTCGGTCGCGACGCTCGCCGAGCTCCAGGCGGCGCTCCGCGAGGACGAGGCGCTCCTGTCCTTCCAGCTCTGGAGACCGGACATCTCGCTCAACGCGCCCTACCCCGCAGGCGCCTCATGGCTGGTGGTGCTCACCCGGGGAGAAGTCTTCATCGCCCGGCTGGCGGACGCGCAGGTGCTCGAGCCGAAGCTGGCACTGTTCCGCAGTCTGCTGGTCCGTGGTGATTCCGGGGAGGTCCCGGCCGGGGTGCGGCTGCGGGAAGCGCTGCTCGATCGGGCGCTGGAGCGACTTCCCCCGCAGGTCCGCTCGCTGCTGGTGGTCCCGGACGGGCCGCTGCACGGGTTCCCGCTGGATGCGCTGGTGATGGAGGACGGGTCACCGCTCGGGGGGCGCTACGCGGTGACGACCGTGCCGTCGGCCTCGCTCTGGCTGCGGTGGAGACGGGCGGCGCGTCCGGTGGTGGGGCCGGCGCTGGCGCTGGCGGACCCGGACCCGTCGGCGCCTCCGGGTCGGGACCGCGATGCGAGCCGGTGGCTCGAGCAGCTGCGGCTGCCGTCGCTTCCCGAGGCGCGGGCTGAGGCGGCCGCGATGGTGGAGGCGCGCGGGCCCGGAGGGGCGCTGCGGCGGGGTCCGGAAGCCAGTGAGCGCTGGCTCAAGACGAGCGACCTTCGTCCGTGGGGGCTGATGCACTTCGCGACGCACGCGGTGGTGGATGAGACGGAGCCGGAACGATCGGCGCTGGTGCTGGCCGCCGGACATCTGGAGGAGGACGGGCTCCTTCAGCCGAGGGAGATCGCCGGGCTGGACCTCGGGGGGAAGATAGTTCTCTTGTCGGCGTGCCGGACCGCATCGGGAGAGTTGCTTCAGGGCGAGGGGACGCTGGGTCCGGTGCGGGCGTTCTTCCGGGCGGGAGCCCTGGCGGTGGTGGCGTCGCCCTGGCCGCTCGGAGACCTGGAGACGCGGAAGCTGATCGATGAGCTCTCGGAGCGGCTGGCAAGTGGCCTCAGCCTGGAACACGCCCTTGCTGGAGCGAAGAAGGCCCGACAGGAGGCCGGAGCCCCGGCCGTGGCGTGGGCGGGGCTCCAGCTTCACGGGGACGGCAGCGTGGTGGTCAGCGCCCGGTCCACTGCTCGTCGCGGGTCCTGGGCCGTGGGCCTGGGAATGCTGGGCTTGGCCCTGTTCCTCGTGGGCGCCGCGGGTCTCGTCTTCCGCGCGCGGGCCGCCGCTCGAGCGGTGCCCGCCGGGCAAGTGGGGACGACGACTGCATCATCGCGTTGACCGTCCGAGATTCGCGCACGACCACGACGTCACCGGGTCTGGCTCCCGGGTGTCCTACCCTCGACGGGAGGGCGGATCGCGAACCCGCTGCATGAAGAACCAGAGGTGGCCGTCGGGATCGACGGCCCCGTAGGTCCGGTCCATGGCGTACTCCGCGCCGTAGTCGTTCGTCTCCGGCTCGCGGAAGATCCGGGCGCCGGCGGCACGGGCGCGGGTGCAGTGGGCGTCGACGTCGTCCACGAAGATGGCCAGCACCTGGGTGTTTCGTCCGCCGGTGGACCTGGGGCTCACCATGTGCTCGTCCTCGGGCCGCACGTTGTGGCCCTCGCCGCCGACCATGATCAAGCCGTCGCCGAAGACCAGCTCGGAGTGCTCGATCTGTCCGCCCTCTCCCTCGACCTTGAGGCGAACCTCGAACCCGAAGGCGCGACAGAGCCAGTCGATGGCCGCGGCCGGGTCCTTGTAGAAGACCGAGGAGGAGATACGGGGCCAGCCGGAGGGAGAGGGACGCACGGAACGGCCTCCTTGGTTGCTGTTCTCTGGAATGATTAACCCGTCCGTTCATCAGTTTCAATCGGACTTCTGTTGCCCGGCGGACACGTTGCGATCGTTCATGTGGCTCCTTCGTTCGGGCAAGCCCGGGGGGGACCCTTCGCGCGAGAGGGCCCTCCACTGCCGGGGGCGTTCCAGCCCTGAGCCACCCAGCGAGACCGGGACGACGCGAGCGAGCACGCGGCACGCGAGCGTGCCGCCGCCGCTCACCGGCCACAGCGACGCCGCTATCACGTAACAACGAACGTTGTCTCGTCCAGACCGGCTTCACTCGCCGAAGCTGCCTGCAGCACACGCCGCGACTTCTTTTCACGTCAATGGAGCGCACAATCCGCGATGGCCGCAGTGAGGGGGCCTCCGCTCGCAGGGAGCGGGCTCCGCCCCTCCTGGCCTTCTCTGGTATCAGCTGCTCGCTTGACCAACTCGCAGGGGGACCCATGAGAATTCTTCGGCTCTCGTCAATCGCTCTCGCGCTCGCGTTCGTGCTCGTCTCCGCAGCTGCCCGTGCCCAGGGGGTCCAGCACGTCGTCTCGGTGGGAGGGCCCGACCAGGATCAAACTGCCCACACCGACGCGAACTTCTCGCTGGTCGCCGT
>RPRB01000227.1 GCA_003818285.1 Myxococcaceae bacterium | reverse complement strand
CAGCGGGCACCAACCCGGCCTACGCGGAGATGACCCGCCGGCTGGGGTTCGAGTACAACGGGATGGTCCTCCACGAGTACTACTTCGCCGGGATGAAGCCGGGTGGTTCGGGAAACCCGGGAAGCAAGCTCAAGACCGCCGCCGAGGGAAGCTTCTCCAGCTGGGACGTGTACCTGGCGGACCTCAAGGCCGTGGCGACGATGCCGGGCATCGGCTGGGCGGTGACGTACCAGGACCCGACCACCGGCTGGCTCTCGAATCACTGGATCACCCTGCACGAGATCAACAACATCGCCGGGTTCCGGCCGATCGTGGTGATGGACGCCTGGGAGCACGCCTTCGTGCCGGACTACAAGCCATACGAGCGGGCGAAGTACGTCGAGGCGTACTTCACCAACATCGACTGGGACGCGGCAGAGAGCCGACTCAAGTAGCGGGACCGGCTCCGCGGGCGAGCCGGGCGTCCAGCCGCGCCCGGGCGTCCGGCCACTCGCGGGCGAGCATCGAGTAGAGCGCGGCGTCGCGCGGTCCGCCGTCGGCGGCGGGCGAGTGCGCGCGCAGGACGCCGTCGAGCCTGCAGCCGATGCGCTCGATGGCGGCGCGCGACCGGACGTTCCGGGCGTCGGTCTTGAGGGTGACCCGGTATACCTCCCAGCGCTCGAAGGCGTGAGCGAGCATCAGGCGCTTGGCCTCGGTGTTGATGGCGGTGCGCTGCGCGTCGGGAGCGAGCCAGGTCCAGCCGATCTCGACGGCGTACGGGACTCCCGCCGGGCGCGGCGGGACGGTGGAGCCCGGGGGGATGGGCCAGAACTCGAGGTTGCCGAAGCGGGTGGTGCCGACCACCCGACCGCTGCGGGGGTCGATGGTCGCGAACGGAAGCGCCGTGGTGCGGCGCTGGTCCTCGAGGGCGGCGTCGACGTAGGCCTCGAGCTCGGCGCGATTCCGGGGCACGGGGGTGAGGCCGAAGGTGTTCCGCGGCCCCTCGACGACCGCCTGGAGCCCGTCCAGGTGCCCGGGCATGAGCGGCTCGAGCCGCACGTGCTGGCCCTGCAGGGTGAGGGGAGTCACCGGTTCCATGGAATCCGCTTGTCGCACGGGAGCTCCACGCAGGAGCAGCACAGTGGCCTGGTCTCTTTGATTCGACTCTTCTAGAAATGTCGTCATGACCACCTCGGAGGCCCTCGCCGGACTCGGCTCGCTCGCCCAGGAGACGCGGCTGGCCGTGTTCCGTCTCCTCGTGCAGGAGGGCCCCGAGGGGCTGGCGGCCGGGGCCATCGCCGAGGCGCTGGGGGTGCCGGCGTCCTCGCTGTCCTTCCACCTGCACCAGCTGATGCATGCCGGGCTGGTGACGCAGGAGCGCCGCAGCCGGCAGCTCATCTACGCCGCGAGCTACGAGCGGATGAATGCGCTCGTCTCCTACCTGACCGAGAACTGCTGCGGCGGCGCGAGCTGCGCCCCGGCCGGCACGGTGCAGTGTGCAACTCCCGGGCGCCCGGTGAAGGCGCGCGCGGCGGCGCGAGGGCGCAGGTGAACGGCCTGTCGCGCCGGATGGCTGCCGAGGGCTGCGGGACGGCGATGCTGCTCGTCGCCGTGGTCGGTTCGGGGATCATGGCCGAACGCCTGTCGGGCGGGAACGTGGCGCTGGCGCTGCTGGCCAACGCGGTGGCAACGGGCGGCGCGCTGGTCGCCCTCATCCTCGCCTTCGGGCCGGTGTCGGGCGCGCACTTCAATCCGGCGGTGACCCTGGCCGATGCGAGCCAGGGAGGCCTGCCGTGGCGCCAGGTGCCGGTCTACCTCGTCGCGCAGCTCCTCGGGGCTTTTCTGGGAGTCGCCCTCGCACACGGGATGTTCGAGCTGCCGGTGTTCTTCGCCTCGACGCATCGGCGGGCCGGCGCGGCGCAGATCCTGAGCGAGGCCGTGGCGACCTTCGGGCTGCTCTCGGTGATCTGGGGGAGCGCCCGGACGCGGCCCGGCGTGGTGGCGTTCGCGGTGGCCGCGTACATCACTGGCGCGTACTGGTTTACCTCGTCGACATCGTTCGCCAATCCGGCTGTCACATTGGCCCGGGCTGCGACGGATACCTTCGTCGGCATCCGTCCGGCGGACGTGCCCGGATTCCTGACCGGCCAGGCGATCGGAGCGTTCGCAGCCACGGCGCTCTTTCGCTGGCTCGCGCCGAGACAGATGGTGAACGTCTCCCCCGAGATCCTCACCCCCCATTCTCCTCCGGAGGCCTCGCCATGACCGCCGACCATCCTCCGTTCAAGGTGCTCTTCCTCTGCACCGGCAACTCCGCCCGGAGCGTGTTCGCCGAGTACTTCCTCAAGCGGCTGGGCGGAAAGCGCTTCGAGGCCTACAGCGCCGGCGCATCGCCGTCCGGAACGGTGAACCCCACGACGCTCAAGGTCCTGCGCGAGCGCTTCAACATCGAGGCCAGCGACGCCCGGAGCAAGTCCTGGGACGAGTTCCGGGACGTGAGGTTCGACTTCGTGATCACCGTTTGCGACAACGCCCGCGAGACCTGCCCCATCTGGCCCGGTCAGCCCATCGTCGCCCACTGGGGAGTGGACGACCCGGCGGCGTTCGTCGGCGCATCCGAGGCGCGGGACCGGTTCTTCTACCAGGTCGGGCTCACCCTCTATCACCGGCTCCAGATCTTCACCTCGCTCCCGCTGGAACAGCTGGACCGGTTGAAGCTGGAGAAGGTGACCCGGGACATCGGCCGCGACAGGTCCCCGGCGACGGGGCAGAAGGACACCGTCGCATGACGACGCCCGCAGCGGCCTCGTGGGTCCGGGCAGCGACTCCCGAGGACTGGAACGGCATCGAGCGGCTCCTCACGGACCGCCACCTTCCAACGGCCGGTGCCCGCGAGCACCTGAGCGCCTTCGTCGTCGCGACCAAGGGCGCCGCCGTGCTGGGCTGCGCCGGCATCGAGCGGTACGGGGACCTGGGCCTGCTCAGGTCGGTGGCCGTCACCGAGAACGTCGCGGGACTCGGCGTCGGCGCCGAGCTTGTGCGAGCGGTGCTCGACCGGGCGCGCGCGCTCGGACTGCGGGAGGTCTATCTGCTGACCACGACGGCGGTCCGGTACTTCCCGCGGTTCGGGTTCGACACCATCGGGCGCGAGGCGCTTCCGTCCTCCCTCGCGGCGTCGGAGGAGCTCCGCGGAGCATGCCCGGCCTCAGCCGTGGCGATGCGACTGACGCTCTGAGCGAGGTCACATCCGGATGCGAGGGTGTCGAAGGTGTTTGACACCCCCGGCTCGACACCCCCGGCTCCGTCGAAGGTGTCTGACACCCTCGAGGGGACCTGGCTTTGGCCCGTCATTCGGGGGCGTTACGCTGGAGGCGCGATGAGCTCTTCCGGCTCCAGGGAGAAGACCTCCCCTCCGCAGTTCATCCGGCCGCGCGCCTCCCCTCCCCCGGCGAGCGGTCTGGAGGTGCTGGTCCGCACCTGCCTGAACTGCGGCGCAGCGCTCGAGGAGCGGAAGTGCAAGCTGTTCTGCCGCTGCGGTTACTACGCCTCGTGCTCGGACTTCCTCTGATTCCGGGCTAGCGGCGGCGGGCGCGGGCCCGGGCGGGCGCGGCGCGGCGGCGCGCACGGGCGGGGCGGGCGCGGGCCGAACGACGGGCCGGTGCCTTGCTTGCGGCCAGCAGGCTCTGCTCCAGCGCCCGGGCGAGATCCACCACCCGGCTGGGCTGCGACGCCGGGGGCGTCTCGATGGGCTGGCCCTTCGCCTTCTTCCTGATCAGCGCTTCCACGCGTGCGCGATGGTCATCCTTGAACCGGGATGGGGCGAACTTGCCGCTCATGGACTGGACGAGCCGCTCGGCCATCTGAAGCTCCTTGCCGCCCACGGTGGTCCTCGGGACTTCGGGGGCCTCGAGGACCTCGTCCGCCCACACCAGGGTGGTGAGCACCATCCGGCTCTCCGCGCTCCGCACCACGCACAGGTGCTGCTTGGTGCTGAGCACGATCCGGGCGATCGCCACCTGCCCCGTCCGCTCCAGCGCCTCCGCCAGAAGCGCATAAGCCTTCGCCGAGCGACCTTCGGGCGCGACGTAGTACGAGCGGTCAATCTGGAGGGACTCGACCTCCTCCAGCTTGACGAACTCCTCGATGCCGATGGCCCGGTCGCGCTCGGGATCGGCCGCGCGGAGCTCTTCCTGGGTGAGCGTCACCACCTGGTTCTTCGAGATCTCGTACCCCTTGACGACGTGGTTCCAGGGCACCTCCTTGCCGTCGCGCTCGCAGACCCTCTTCTCGCGGATCCGGCCGCCGTCCGCGTCGTGGTACAGGTGAAAGGTGAAGTCCCGCTTGCGGATCGCCGGATAGAGCGACACCGGAACGTTCACCAGCCCGAAGCTGATCGCCCCTTTCCAGTACGGTCGCGCCATGGTGCGTCGTAGGGTTGTCCCGGTCCTGCTCGGACGGAAGGGGTGTGTCGGCGGGAGTGTCGGCCGGGCGGCCGGCGGTTGCGGACCGGGCGGGCAGGCACCATCCATCCAGCCCAGGAGGCGCTCATGTTGCGAACGTCGGTCCGGGCACTCGTCCTCAGCAGCGTCGTCGGCGTCGCCGGCTGCGTCCACACCTCGGAGGGCGTGGCCAAGGCGCTCGTCTCCGACGAGCAGGAGGCTCAGCTCGGAGCTCAGGTCAAGCAAGAGCTGGACAAGCAGGGAACGAAGTACATCCAGGATCCGGAGATCGTGAACTACGTGCGAGGCGTGGCACAGAAGATCTTCGTCTCCGCGGACAAGGACCGGCCCGGCGTGAAGTGGCAGGTCTACGTCATCGACGACCCGAAGCAGGTCAACGCCTTCGCCACTCCCGGCGGCTACCTCTACGTGTTCAGCGGCCTGTTGCTGGCGGCGGACAACGAGGCCCAGCTGGCCGGGGTGTGGGGCCACGAGGCAGGTCACGTCGTCGCCCGCCACTCCGCGCGGCAGATGGTGGACGCGATGGGGCTGGAGACGGTGATCGGGGTCGCCCTGGGCCAGAACCCGAACCAGCTGGCGGAGCTGGCCGCCACGCTGGCGGCCAAGGGCGCGCTGCTGTCCTACAGCCGGCAGGACGAGACCGAGGCCGACGAGTACGGAGCACGGTACTCGGCCCAGGCCAGGTATGCCCCGCAGGGCATCATTCAGTTCTTCGAGAAGCTGAAGAAGATGGAGGGCGAACAGCCGGCCTTCGCCAAGTACCTCTCCGATCACCCGGCGACCGAGGACCGGATCAAGCACCTCCAGGAGTACATCTCCGAGAAGCACCTGAGCGGGACAGTGCTTGGCGCCGAGCGGCTCCAGCCCGTGAAGCAGAGGCTGATGGCCCAGGCGCATGCCACCGGAGTGAAGCCGGCGACGCCCAACTAGCGGATCACCGCCGGAGCAGCTCGAAGGCGAGGTTGCGGCCCAGCCCGGCGTCGAAGGCCAGCACCCGCCAGACGGCGAGCAGCCGGTCGATGGCGCACGCAGAGCTGAGGGGACCCGCATCGACCGCGTCGAACCCGATGTCGCGGGCGAGCGACTGCACGGTGACCCGGGCCAGCCGATCGTCCGCGCAGACGAAGGTCGAGGCCCGGCCGTTCTCGAAGAGGGGATTGATCATCACCTCGGCGGGGACGGTGTTGAAGGCACGGACCAGGCGAGCGGTGGGCACGAAGCCGGCGATGATCTGGCTCGACGAGCGCTCGTCGGTGGGCGGCTTGGGGGCGTTGGTGGGATCGATGATGATCTTCCCATCCAGGTCGCCCGCAGCCTTGAGCACCTCCTGGACCGCCCCGTAGGGCACGCCGAGGACGAGCACCTCGCCCCAGCGCCCCACCTCCGGAAGGGACAGCAGTCCGGCGGACCCGTCGTCGGGGGGATCACGATCCTCGGCGGGGTCGCGAACTCCGTAGCGCACCTCGTGTCCGGCGCCGGCCAGGGCATGACCGAGCGCCGCCCCCACGTGTCCTCGTCCGAAGACTCCGATCCGCACCGCGACTCCTCCGGCGGCCCGCCCGACCCCGGGCGCCCGCGCGCTGAGGGTGCGGACCCGGTCCGGCACCCGCAACTCCGCGTGCCCGGTGAAGACGGAGATGCTGACCGAGCGTGCGAGCAAGTGGTCGCCCACTCATGTGTCAAACACCTTCGACGATGAGGGCCTCTGAAGCTCGATCCGTTCTCTCTGGCCTTGCCCTAGCAGGCAAGCAAGCTAACGCACGTCTACTCGTGGACGCCTCGACGGCCGGGACGGGCCACTCAGCCGGCGCCAAGCGCCGTCCCGGAGGTGCCTGCGCAGACCGGCCGAGGAGCGCTCGTGAGGCGGACCCCGGCGAGGACCAGCACGCCGCCCACCGCGACCTCCCAGCCGATGGACTCGCCCAGCACCAGCCACGCCGCCACCGCGGTCGCCACCGGCTGCAGGTTGCTGAAGACCGCGACCTTGGAGGCGTCGGTCCGGCCCAGCGCCCAGTACCAGAGCAGGTAGCTCGCCACGGAGGCGAGCAGGGCCAGGTAGAGGATGGCGCCCTTCACGGCAAGGTCCGCGCCCAGGATGAAGTCCAGCCGCAGCACCCAGGGCGCCGCCGGAACGAGCCACAGCGCTCCGGCGATCAGCGACCACGCGGTCGCCCGCACCGGCCCGTGCTCGCCGATGAACGCCTTCCCCTCTGCCGTGTACAGGACCCAGGCGATCACCGCGCCGAGGATGAGCACGTCGCCCACGAACACCCCGGAGAGCGCGCCGAGCCCGTGGGCGAGCAGCAGCACCATCGCACCGGCGAAGGCGAGGAGCAGTCCCAGCCCGGCACGCGCGTTCGGCGCCTCCCGGCCCCGGAGCACGGAGTACAGGTACACGCCGATCGGCGTGAGCGCGTAGAGCAGCGCCGCATGGGCCGCGGTGGAGCGCTGCAGGCCGGCGAAGAACAGTCCCTGGTTGAGCGGGCCGGCGAGGAAGCCCAGCAGCAGCGTCGCGGGAATGGCCCGCCGGGGCGGGAGCGCCGGCCCCCGAAGCAACAGGAGCAGCAGGCCGAAGACCGCCCCGCTCACCAGGAAGCGCCAGAACATCAGCGTTCCCACCGGGACCTCCGCCACGGCGCGCTTGGCCACGAGGAAGGTGCCCGCGCTGATCACGGTCTGGAGCAGGAGCGCGGCGATGACGCCTGGTTCCACCCCACCCCGGGCGTGTACCGGTTCGGCGGCAGTCACCGTGCTCAGCCGGGAGGAAGTCGGGCGAGGGCCCATCGAGCGGCGTCACTCACCACGGCGCTCGGGTCGTGCGCCAGCTTTTCCAGCACCGGCCGGGCGGCCACGTCGCGTGCAGCTCCGAGCGCGTAGGCGGCGTTCCGCCGGAGCCCGTCGTACCCGGCCCTGGCGAGCGCTGTCCCGGGCACGAGCT
>RPRB01000226.1 GCA_003818285.1 Myxococcaceae bacterium | reverse complement strand
CTCGGAGGGCGACGCATCATTACACGCAGACGAGCTTCACCGGGGAAAGCCGGTGGTCCTGGCACTCGTCTACTACCGCTGTCCGCAGCTCTGTAACCTGACGCTCTCGAGCCTGACCCGGACCCTCCGCGACTCGGGGATGAAGCTCGGCCGCGACTACCGCGCAGTGGTGGTGAGCATCGACCCCACCGAGACGTCGCGCGAGGCGGCCGAGGCCAAGCGCGGGCACATGCAGGCGCTGGGCGTCTCGCCGACCACGCCGGACTGGCGCTTCGCCACCGCGGCCGAGCCGGAGATCCAGGCCCTGGCAAAGGCGACCGGCTTCAAGTACCGGTACGACCCGCCGAGCAAGCAGTACGCGCATCCCTCGGTGGTCTTCATGCTCGCCGAGGACGGTCGTCTCTCGCGGTACCTGTACGGCATCGAGTATCCGGCGCGGGACATGAAGCTGGCCCTGGTCGAGGCCGGCAAGGGCAAGGTGGGCACCGCGTTCGATCGGGTGCTGCTCACCTGCTTCAAGTACGACCCGGCGAAGCGCAGCTACGGCCCCTACGTGCTGGCGTTCATCCGCCTCGGGGCGCTGCTGGTCTTCGCCACGCTGGTGGTCTTACTGACGGTGCTCTGGAGGCAGGACTTGAAGCTGAAGAAGCGACGGGGTGCGACGGCATGAACGAGATCATGAGGCGCCTGCTGTTCCTTCCCGAGCAGGCCTCGACGTTCGCCCACGACGTCGACAACCTCCACTACTTCGTGATCACCGTCACGATGGTCTCGAGCCTCGCCGTGGGTCTCACCGCCATCGCCTTCTTCTGGAAGTACCGGCGGCGCCACGAGAACCAGGCCACGCCCTTCGTCGCCCCCACCGCGCTGTTCGAGGTGCTGGCGATCAGCGTGCCGCTGTTCTTCTTCCTGGTCTGGTTCGCGATCGGCTTCCGGGACTTCGTGAAGCTCTCCTCGCCACCGCCCGAGGCGATGGACGTCTACGTCCAGGGCAAGCAGTGGATGTGGAAGTTCGCTTACCCCGAGGGGCCCAACTCGATCGGCGTGCTCCACGTCCCGGCCAACCGCCCGGTGCGGCTGCTCATCACCTCGCGGGACGTCATCCACTCGGTGTTCATCCCTGCCTTCCGGGTGAAGATGGACGCCCTGCCGGGCCGGTACACCGAGATCTGGTTCACCGCCACCAAGCCGGGGCGGTACCAGATCCTCTGCACGGAGTACTGTGGTGCCCAGCACAGCAAGATGTGGGGTGAGGTCGTGGTGATGGCGCCCGAGGCCTTCGACGAGTGGATCAAGGAGCAGCAGCGTGGCCTGGTGTCCCGCCAGGACGTGCTGGCGGACGAGACCGGCCAGGTCACTCCGCAGGGGAGCCTCGCCCAGTGGGGGCTCCAGGTGGCGGTGCGCCAGGGCTGCCTCCGCTGTCACAACGTGGACACGAAGGAGCCGGCCACCGGCCCGAGCTGGGTGGACCTCTACCAGCAGCAGATCAAGCTGACCGATGGCCGGGAGATCGTCGCCGACGAGGCGTACCTGACCGAGTCGATGATGGAGCCCACGGTCAAGGTCGTCGCCGGCTACCAGGAGCTCATGCCCAACTATCAGGGCAAGCTCAGCGGGGCCGAGGCCGCGGCCATCGTGGAGTTCATCAAGAGCCTCCGGTCCGACCGGACCGTCCAGGCCGTCGGGGGTGAAGAGTAATGACCGCGCCGATCACCACCGCCGGCGTGCCGCCCGCGGGCGCCGTGTTCCCCAAGAAGAGCTATCTGAACGATGGAACGACCATCCGGTCCTGGTTGCTCACCCACGACCACAAGCGGATCGCCCTCCTCTACCTGGTCGCGGTGCTCATCGCGCTCTTCCTGGGTGGCGTCTTCGCGATGGTCATCCGGCTGGAGCTGCTCACACCCGGGCCGACCATCGTCGAGGCGCTGACCTACAACCGGATGTTCACCCTGCACGGCCTGATCATGATCTTCATGTTCATGATCCCGGCCATCCCCGCCGTGTTCGGGAACTTCTTCCTTCCAATCATGCTCGGGGCGAAGGACGTGGCGTTCCCCAAGTGGAACCTCACTTCCTGGTACGTTTACATCGCCGGTTCGACCCTGATGCTCTGGGGCCTCATCACCGGCGGCGCGGACACCGGCTGGACCTTCTACACCCCGTACAGCACCACCACGACCACCAACATCACTCCGGTGATGCTGGGGGTCTTCATCATCGGTTTCAGCTCGATCCTCACCGGGCTGAACTTCATCGTCACCATCCACACTCTGCGCGCCCCGGGGGTGACCTGGTTCAGGATGCCCCTCTTCGTCTGGGCCGTCTACGCCACCAGCATCATCCAGGTGCTGGCCACTCCGGTGCTGGGCCTCACCACGCTCCTCGTCGCGGCCGAGCACACCTTCGGCTTCGGCTTCTTCGACCCGGCGCGGGGCGGTGACCCGATCCTCTTCCAGCACCTGTTCTGGTTCTACAGCCACCCGGCGGTCTACATCATGGTGCTGCCGGCGATGGGCGTGATCAGCGAGGTGATCTGCGCCGTCGCCCGGAAGAACATCTTCGGCTACAAGATGATCGCCATGAGCTCACTGGGCATCGCCTTCGTGGGCTTCTTCGCCTGGGGCCACCACCTCTTCACTTCGGGCCAGAGCGCGTTCGACGCCGGCGCGTTCGCGGCGATCTCGATGCTGGTGGGCGTGTTCACCGCGATCAAGGTGTTCAACTGGGTGGGGACGCTCTACAAGGGCGCGATCGCCTTCACCGCCCCGTTCGCCTACATCTGCGGGTTCCTCTTCTTCCTGGTGTTCGGCGGGATGACGGGCGTCGCGCTGGCCACCGTCTCGCTCGACGTGCACTGGCAGGACACCTACTTCGTGGTCGCTCACTTCCACTTCATCATGGTGGGAGCGGTGATCATGGGCTTCCTCGCCGCGCTCCACTACTGGTTCCCCAAGATGTTCGGCCGCAAGTACCCCGAGAACTGGGGGCTCCTCGCCGCCGGGCTCATCGTCCTCGGCTTCAACGCCACCTTCATCCCCCAGTTCCTCCTGGGGAACGCGGGCATGCCCCGGCGCTACTACGAGTACCCGGAGCGCTTCGCGGCGCTGAACGTGGCCTCCACCGCCGGCGCCTCGCTCCTCGCCTTCGGGTTCATCATCATCGCCATCTACCTGGCCATCAGCCTGAAGTACGGCGAGGTGGCGGGCCGGAACCCGTGGGGCAGCCGCGGCTACGAGTGGGACGTGCCGTCCCCGCCCCCCACCGAGAACTTCGATGCGGTCCCCGTCTTCACCCGGGGGCCTCACGAGTACCAGGACGTCCCGGAGGAGCTCGCCAAGGTGGGCCATGCAATCTAGTGCGGCGCGGAAGATGACGCCGGAGGGCTGGCTGGAGCCGCCTCCGCTCCCGCATCACTACGACACGATCGAGAACCACCAGGCCGCCCTCCGCTTCGGGATGTGGCTGTTCCTGGGGACCGAGGTGCTCCTCTTCGCCGGCATCTTCCTCGGCTACTTCGTCTTCCGGCACTACTTCCCCGAGTCGTTCGAGCAGGCAGCGCGGCATCTCAGCGTCGTGCTCGGAACCGCCAACACCCTGCTGCTCCTGACCTCGAGCCTCACGGTGGCGCTCGCCCACCACAACGCCGAGCACGGGAAGAACCGCAACGCCTTCTGGCTCCTGATGGCCTCGGTCTCGATGGGCGCCGGGTTCCTCGGCATCAAGGCCGTCGAGTACACCGAGAAGTTCCACGAGGGCGCGCTTCCCGGGAAGTTCTTCAGCTTCAGCGAGATCACCGCCCCCGGTGGCCCGGTGTTCTACGTCGTCTACTTCTTCTCCACCGGGCTCCACGCGCTGCACGTCGTCGTGGGGATGAGCCTCCTCACCTGGGTGGCCATCCGCTGCTGGCGGAAGGAGTTCTCACCGACCTACTACGCACCGGTGGAGAACGCGGGCCTCTACTGGCACCTCGTCGACCTGGTGTGGATCTTCCTCTACCCTCTGCTCTACCTGGTCTGAACGATGGCCACCACGACTCCTCACGCCGCGGCGGCGCACGCGAAGCACGAGACGGGACCCAGCAGGCTGGTCCTCAACTGGCTGGTCCTGTGCGGCCTCACCTTCGCGACCTTCGGCTTCTCGCAGCTGCCCATCTCGCCGGGGATGCACCTCGCGGCGGCGCTCACCATCTCGACGGTCAAGGTCGTGCTGGTGGTGCTGATCTTCATGCACCTCTGGCACGGCGAGGGCATCAACCGCATCGTCTTCGTGACCTCGTTCGTCTTCCTCCTGCTCTTGATGTTTTTCGTCATGGCCGACGTGGTCACCCGCTTCCCGCTGTCCAACTCGCGGATCCCGCCCATGCCCCAGGTGGACCAGAAGATGATGCCCAGCGGGATGCCGCCGGGGATGAGCAACGTGCCCCAGGGCCACTCCGGAGGCCCGGGCCCCAGCTCGGGAGAGGCGGGAAAGCAGTGACGCTCCGGCGCCGGGCCCTCTCCACCTCGGCGCCGTGCCTGGCCGGACTCGCCATCCTCTGCGCCGCGCTCGTGGGATGCGCGCACGCGGGACGGGGGGACGAGCCGGGCAGCGGCATTCGTTTCGCCTCCGACGACTTCCGGGGCGCGCTGGCCCGGGCCCGCGCGGAGGGCAAGCCGCTCTTCGTCGACGCCTGGGCCCCGTGGTGCCACAGCTGTGTCAGCATGAGGACCTACGTCTTCCCCGACGGGGTGCTCTCCGGCGTCGCGGACCGGTACGTCTGGCTGGAGGTGGACACCGAGAAGCCGGTGAACCGCGCCTTCGTCGAGCAGTTCCCCACCGAGGCCCTGCCCACGCTCCTGGTCATCGACCCCCGCACCGGGCAGGCCTTCCGTCGCTGGGTGGGGAGCGCCACCGTGGTGGAGCTGGCCGCCCGGCTTCGGGCGACGGCGCTGGCGCTCACTCCCGGGGCCCCGGGGACGCCGGCGCAGGCCGCCCTGGCCCGGGCGAGCGCCGCGGACGCCACCGGGGACCATGCCGGGGCGACCGAGGCCTATCGCGAGGCCCTGGCGAGCTCGGTCCCGCGCTCGCTCGACCACGGGCAGGCGGTGGAGGGGCTGGTGCAGCGGCTGGCGCAGGACGGCGAGGCCGGCGCCTGCGTGGAGCTGGCCCGCGAGGAGCTGTCGCACGTCGCGCCCGGGACCTCGCTGGCCACCCTCGTGGCCACGGGGCTCTCCTGCGCGCTGGAGCTGGAGGAGACCGACCCGCGCCGGCTCACGGCGCTGGGCGCGTTGCAGGACCGCGTCGCGAGCCTGGCCCGGGACCCGTCGGTGGTGCTGATGGCCGACGACCGCTCGAGCCTCTTCGAGACCGAGGAGGGGGCCCGGCGCGCTCGGGGCGACCTCGCCGGGGCCCGGACGACCGCGCTGCGGTGGACGGCGTTCCTCGAGGAGGAGGCCGGTCGAGCGCTCGCGCCCGAGGCGCGGGCGGTGTTCGATTCGCACCGGCTGTCGGCCTACCTCGCGCTGGGCGAGCCCGAGCGGGCCATCCCCATGCTCGAGCAGAGCGCCCGCGACTTCCCGAACGACTACAACCCGCCGGCGCGTCTGGCGGTGGCCTACCTGGCGATGCGCGAGCCGTGGAAGGCGCTGTCGGAGGCGCGACGCGCCTCGACGCTGGTCTACGGCCCGCGGACGCTCCGGGTGCTGCTGCTGCGAGCCGAGGCCGAAGCCCGGGTGGGAGACGGGCACGCCGCGCGGGTGACGCTGGCGCGGGCGGAGAAGCTGGTGAACGAGCTGCCCCCGGCGCAGTTCCACGCCTCGATGAGCATCGCCATCGCGGCGAAGCGGAAGGCGCTCCTCGAGCCGCCGACGGCGTCCCGCACCGTCCCTCTCGATCCACGCCGCGGAACCACGCTCCCCCACTGAAGCGGTGCCGCCTCAGGCATGGGGCACCGGCCGGGGGAGCGTCACCCGGCGCAGGTGGAACCCGAGCGACGAGGGCGTGAAGCCGGCCTCCGACAGGTAGAGGGCCAGCGGGCTCTCCGCCACGGGCACGCCGTTCACCTCCTCGAGCAGCATGCCCCCCCGCCGGTCGACGAGGCCCCGCGCCGCCACCGTCGCCAGCGCCGAGGCCACCGCCCGCGCGACGCGGCCCCGGTCGGGCTCGGTCTCGGGCAGCCAGAGCCAGGCCTGGCGACCCCCGCGGCCGAGGAAAGCTCCCAGCGCTCCATCCACCAGCACCACCTGCGAGCCCGCCGAGCGCGACGGCCCCCTCGCCGGGGAACCGTCGAGCGCCGGCCACCGGAGGAGCGTTCCGTAGGGGTTCGCCGGGTCCGTGGCCGCGAGCACGATCACCTCCGGGTCCTCGGGGAGCTCCCGGAGCGAGCGCAGCAGATCGAGCACCGGTGGCAGCGCGAACTGCGCCGCGCCCACCCCGGAGACGAAGTAGCCGCGTCGCACCCGCCCGCCGTCCTCGAGGGACCGGAACACCGGGTACACCGCGGAGAAGCCCCCGGGCAGGCCCTCGGCCTGGGCCACCTCGCGGGTGACCAGCCCGTGGCGGGAGAGGAGCTGCTGGGCCGTCGCTGCCGCCCACTCGGTGCTGCCGACCGCCGCGGCGGTGCGCTCCTCCACCAGCGACCACCGGCCCTCGGCCGATGGCGGAAGCGTGCGCCGGCTCCGGAAGACGTGCCCGCCGGTTCCGAGGCGACGGCTGCCGCGCTCCACCGCAGGCGCGGTGTAAGCGCGGAGCACCCGGAAGGTGTCGTTGGTCACCAGGCCCTTCCAGACCAGATCCCAGAGCGCCTCGAGCGTCTGGCGAGGAAAGCCGCCGCCCGCCGCCTCGTGCAGGGGAGAGAAGAAGCTCGCGCCCCTTGTCCGGAGCACCTCCAGCACCGAGCGCGCACGCTCGGTGAGCGGCTCCACGTCGAGGCGCGGTCCCGGGGGACGGAGCAGGCGAGGCAGGTGGTCGGTCAGGTAGAGCGCGATGCGCCCGTCGCGCTCGCCGATGGGCTCCACCCCCACCCACGCCACCTCGCCAGCGGCCACCAGCGTGTCCAGGTCGCCGGGGGTGTACCGCTCCACGCGCGCGGGCAGAATCTCGCTCTCCAGCACCGAGGCGGGCAGCGCACAGCCCTGGAGCCGCTCCACCACGTCCAGGACCGCGTCCAGCCCCGGCCGGGGCCGGGCGATGCCGTGCCAGTGGGTGAGGAACCGTCCGAGCACGCGCGGCTCCACCGGCTCCACTGCGTGCCGCGCCCTCGCCAGCGAGCGGCGCCGGACGACCGCCAGCACGTCCACGTCGCACCACTCCCGCCGGGTGCCCCGGGGGCGGAACGCGCCCTCCACCGGCCGGCCGCGCCTGACCAGCGCTTCGAGCACCGGCTCGACCCGCGCCGCCGGCAGCCCGAAGCGCGCCGCCACCTCCTCGATGGTGAACGGAGCATGCGTGCTCGCG
>RPRB01000225.1 GCA_003818285.1 Myxococcaceae bacterium | reverse complement strand
TCCGTCAGCTCACCGGATTCGGCCGGGAGATCCTCATCGGCGATTTCGACGTCTCGCCCGATGGCCGGGAGATCGTCTTCGAGCGCATCGAGGAGAGCTCGGACGTGGTGGTGATCGATCTTCCCGCACGCTGACGACCTGGGCGCCGGAGGCCTGGAGTCCACGCCGCCGGCGCGCGATGCTCGGCCAGGAAGCTCGCGATGCGGGTCATCACCCTTCTGACCGATTTTGGGCTCGAGGATGGATACGTCGCGGCGATGAAGGGCGTCATCGCCAGCGTCGCACCGGAGGCGCGCGTGGTGGACGTCACCCATCTCGTGCCTCCGCAGGACGTCGCCTTCGCTCGCTTCCGCCTGCTCACCGCCGCTCCGTTCTTCCCCCCGGGCACGATCCACGTGGCGGTGGTGGACCCGGGGGTGGGGACGGCCCGGCGGGCGGTGGCCATCCGGTGCCGGAGCGGCTCCTGCCTCGTCGGTCCGGACAATGGCCTGCTCTCCGGTGCGCTGGAGGCCGACCCGCCGCTGGCGGTGGTGGAACTGTCCGACCCGCGGTTCTGGCGAACGGACACCCCGAGCGCGACCTTTCACGGACGCGACATCTTCGCGCCGGTCGCGGCGCACCTGGCTCGAGGCGTCACCCTGGAGGCGCTCGGTCCCGCGGTTCCGCCGGACGGGCTGGTGACGCTCGACCTCCGGCCACCGACCCCCGTCGCCGGCGGCCTCGAGGGTGCGGTCCAGGCGACGGACCGATTCGGCAATCTCATCTCCAACGTCCCGGCCGTCCTTCTCCCCGGAAATGGCGCGTGGCGCGCATCCATCGGCGGGCGCACCCTCCCCGGTCATCGGACCTACGCCGACGTGCCGCCGGGAGAGGCGCTGGCCCTGGTGGGGAGCCACGGATTCGTCGAGATCGCCGTCCACCGGGGAGACGCACGGAGCGCGCTGGGCGCCAGCGTGGGCGACCGGGTGGAGATCCGCTGGGCCTGACCGGGCGCCCGAACTGTCCGAGCGGAAGTTTCCGTTGCGTAGAGGTGCGAAATGGCGTCAGGTGCCCGCCACTCTTCCAGAGGAGGTGACGGACCATGGGAATCATCTCGATGGTCGTCGTGGGACTCATCGCCGGACTCATCGCCCGGGCCATCATGCCCGGAGCGGACCCGATGGGCTGGATCGCCACGATCATCCTCGGCGTGGTGGGCTCCTTCGTCGGCGGATTTCTCGCGAGTGCGGTTCTCGGACGGAGCGCGGGGAACGGCCTGGAGCCCGCCGGGATCGTGGGGAGCATCATCGGCGCCTTGATCGTCCTGGCCATCTACCGGATGGCGAAGCGCCGCTCGGCCTGACGATTCTCCACGACCGAGGCCCGTGCTATGCCACCGACCATGTCGGAGTCACGCGAGGTGCGCTGCTACGACTACGTGCCGGTGCGCCACGAGCGCGTCCGGCAGCTGCTGCACTCGGACGGGGTCGCGATCTTCTCCCGCGCAACGTCGATCGTGACCGAGCGCGCTCGCGAGCTCGTGGCCACCTTGCGCCTGAACGTGGGGCCGGTGGAAGTGGGGGTCGACGTCCAGCTCCACGTGAAGGGCATCACCGACGAGGTCGGCGCCACGGGCGACCCGCGGACCCGCCTCGACTTCACCTGGGAGGCGACGGAGCGGGCCGGCTTCTTCCCCAGGATGGATGCCAGCTTGAGCGTCTACCCGCTGTCGCCCGACGAGACGCAGCTCGATCTCCACGGTCGCTACCAGCCCCCGCTGGGCACGCTCGGCACGGCCATCGACGCGACCGCCGGCCACCGGGTCGCCGAGGCCACGGTGCTCCGGCTGCTCCGGGACGTCCGGAACCAGATCCTGTCCGAGCTCCGTGTGGGGTCTGGTCCCACGTAGCCGCGACGACGCGCGGCGTCGCCCCCGAGGCAGTTGCGGACCGCCGGAGCCGCGAGGCAGGCGCCCCGCCGGCCGATCGCGTCCGCGACACGAGGAGGCCCGGGCCAGCACCCGGTCGTCGAGCCTCGTGGTAAGACCTCCCGCAGTCGCTCCGTCACGACCGAGGAGGCGCCCGTGTTCGAGCTCAAGTCGCTGCGCGCCGAGGCCATTCCCGCTGCCCTCGCGAAGGCGGAGCGTTACCGCCTGCTCAACGAGCCCGAGCAGGCCGAGAGCATCTGCCAGGACGTGCTCCGGACACAGCCCGGCAACCAGCAGGCCATCACCCTCTACCTGCTGGCGATCACCGACACCTTCCGACCCACCCATGCGCCCGACGTGTGGCGGGCGCGCGCGCTTCTCGATCAGCTCTCGTCGGACTACGACCGCTGCTACTACGCGGGCATCGTCGAGGAGCGCCTCGCGCGGGCGAAGCTCGAGTCCGGCGGACCGCTCGCACCTCAGGAGGCGTTCGAGGGCTTCTCACGGGCGATGCGGTGGTACACCGAGGCCGAGACCCTCCGGCCGTCCGGGAACGACGACGCCATCCTCCGCTGGAACTCCTGCGCCCGGGTGCTGATGGAGAATCCGCACCTCCGTCCCGCAACCGAGTACGACGCCAGCGAGCTGCGGCTCGAGTAGTCGCCCCCGAAACGCACCTCTTCATTCCTTGACACCCCCGGGGCGGCCCCCGGAGACTTTCGCGCCGTCGTCCGCGAACTGCTCACCGCTTGCTGGAGGTCTGATGTCGGCCGTCGCACCGCAGGCGTCGCCCACCCCGATCGCCGCGCGTGCGCCCCAGCGGGTCGACGCCTGGTGGGTGAGGCCCGTCCTCACCGTGATCGTCCTCGCCGCCTTCGTCGTGTACGCGACCTGGGCCGGGATGCAGAACGCCTATTACTGGGCCGACCCGTACCTCTCGCCGTTCTATTCACCGTGCCTGGCGGCGAACTGCGCGCACAGCGACGTGGCGCTGTTCGGCGACTGGTGGAAGTGGTCGCCGGCCATCCTCATCCTCTGGGCCCCGGGAGGATTTCGGCTGACCTGCTACTACTACCGCAAGGCGTACTACCGCGCGTTCGTCTGGGCCCCACCGGCGTGTGCCGTTCCCGACGCGCGCGCGAAGTACTACGGCGAGAGCCGGTTCCCGCTCATCCTCCAGAACGTCCACCGCTACTTCTTCTACCTCTCCATTCCCATCCTGGTCTTCCTCTGGTGGGACGCGTTCCGGGCTTTCCGGTTCGCCGACGGGTTCGGCATGGGTGTGGGCACGCTGGTGCTGCTGGCCAACGCCGCGCTGCTCTCGCTGTACACGCTGTCCTGTCACTCGTGCCGGCACGTGTGCGGCGGCGGGGTGGACCGCTTCTCGAAGCACCCCACCCGGTACCGGCTGTGGAAGCGGCTCACCGTCCTGAACGAGCGGCATTCCCAGATCGCGTGGGTGAGCCTCTTCGGGGTGGCGCTGACCGACCTCTACGTCCGCCTCGTCGCCATGGGCACCATCCATGACCTGAGGCTCTTCTGATGGCCGAGTACGAAACGCACGAGCACGACGTCCTGGTCATCGGCGCCGGCGGAGCGGGGCTGCGCGCGGCGATCGAGTCCTCCGCCCATGGCGCGGACACCGCGCTGATCTGCAAGTCCCTCCTCGGCAAGGCGCACACGGTGATGGCCGAGGGAGGCATCGCCGCCGCTCTGGGCAACGTCTGGCCGGACGACAACTGGAAGGTCCACTTCCGGGACACGATGCGGGGCGGCAAGCTCCTCAACAACTGGCGCATGGCGCAGATCCACGCCCAGGAGGCGCCGGACCGGGTCCTGGAGCTGGAGGAATGGGGCGCGCTCTTCGATCGGACGAAGGACGGGCTCATCCTCCAGCGTGACTTCGGCGGACACCGCTACGCGCGGCTGGCCCACGTCGGCGATCGCACCGGGCTGGAGATGATCCGCACGCTCCAGCAGCACGCGGTGCACAAGGGCATCACTGTCTACATGGAATGCACGCTGGTGAGCCTCCTCAAGGACGGCGACCGGGTGTGCGGCGCCTTCGGCTACTGGCGCGAGTCGGGGAAGTTCGTGGTCTTCAAGGCCAAGGCGGTGGTGCTGGCCACCGGCGGCATCGGGAAGGCCTGGGAGTTCACCTCCAACTCCTGGGAGTACACCGGCGACGGGGTGGCGATGGCGCTGGAAGCCGGCGCGGACCTCATCGACATGGAGTGCTACCAGTTCCATCCCACCGGGATGGTCTGGCCGCACAGCGTGCGGGGCATCCTGGTCACCGAGAGCGTGCGGGGCGACGGCGGCGTGCTCAGGAACTCGAGCGGACGCCGCTTCATGTTCGATTACATCCCCGAGTTCTTCAAGAAGGAGACGGCGGACTCCGAAGCCGAGGCGGACCGCTGGTACACCGAAAAGAAGAACAACCGGCGCCCGCCCGAGCTGCTGCCCCGGGACGAGGTGGCCCGGGCGATCAACTCCGAGGTGAAGGCGGGCCGCGGCAGCCCACACGGTGGCGTATTCCTCGACATCGCCACCCGCCGCGATCCGGAGACCATCAAGCGGCGGCTGCCATCGATGTACCACCAGTTCAAGGAGCTGGCGGACGTGGACATCACAACCACGCCGATGGAGATCGGGCCGACCGCGCACTACATGAACGGGGGCGTCCGGGTGGACGGCGAGGGCTCGGCCACCGCGGTCCCGGGCCTGTTCGCGGCGGGCGAGGTCGCCGGCGGGCTGCATGGAGCCAACCGGCTGGGGGGCAACTCCCTCTCGGACCTCCTGGTGTTCGGCCGGCGGGCTGGCGCGTACGCGGCCGATTACGCGAAGTCGGTGAAGGGCCCTCTCCCCGTCGCTGCAGGACGGCTGGAGGCCCTGGCGCGAGAGGCGCTCGCTCCTTTCGATCCCGGAGGGACCGAGAACCCGTACCTGCTCCACCAGGAGCTCCAGAGGACGATGCAGTCCGACGTGGGCATCATCCGGACCGAGCACGAGCTCAGACGCGCGGTGGAGAAGATCGGCGAGCTCCGGGCTCGCCTGAAGCGCGTCCGCGTCGAGGGCCACCGGCAGTTCAACCCCGGGTGGCACCTCGCTCTGGACCTCCGCTCACTCCTGGTCTGCGCCGAGGCCGTGGCACGGGCGGCGATCGAGCGGAAGGAGAGCCGCGGCGGGCACGCTCGCGACGACCATCCGAAGCCGGATCCGGCCTTCGCCAAGGTGAACATGGTGGTGCGCAAGGACGGCGAGGCGCTGAGGGTCTCGGCCGAGCCCATTGGAGAGATGCCTGCGGAGCTGAAGGCTCTGCTCGAGGGGTGACGGATGGCCCGGGTGGCGAAGCTGCGGATCTGGAGAGGGGACGCCTCAGGAGGGCAGCTCCACGACTACGACGTCCCCTGGGAGGAGGGCATGGTCCTCCTCGACGTGCTGCACGTGCTCCAGGCGACGCAGGCCGGCGACCTGGCGGTCCGGTGGAACTGCAAGGCAGGGAAGTGCGGCTCGTGCAGCGCCGAGGTGAACGGGAAGCCGCGCCTGATGTGCATGACCCGGATGAGCTCGCTGGACACGACCCAGCCCATCACCGTGGCGCCGATGAAGACCTTCCCGGTGATGCGCGATCTGGTCACCGACGTCTCGTTCAACTTCGAGATGGCCAAGCGGGTGCCGGCGTTCAAGCCCCCACCGCGCCCGCCCGACGGGAAGTACCGGATGATGCAGGAGGACATCGACCGGGTTCAGGAGTTCCACAAGTGCATCGAGTGCTTCCTCTGCCAGGACGTCTGTCACGTCATCCGTGACCACCCGGAGAACAAGAAGGTCTTCGCCGGCCCACGGTTCTTCGTGCGCTACGCGGCGCTGGAGATGCACCCGCTGGACACCAACGACCGGCGCGAGCTGCTCAAGGAACAGATGGGCCTCGGGATGTGCAACATCACCAAGTGCTGCACCGAGGTCTGCCCGGAGGGGATAAAGATCACGGACAACGCGATCATCCCCCTGAAGGAGCGGGTCGTGGACGAGTTCTTCGACCCCGTCCGCTGGGTGTGGTCGAAGGTGACCGGCGGCGGCTCGAAGGAGGGCTGATCGACTCTGTCGTCGTGCGGGCGAGTGCGGCGGTGATGCCGCAGAAAATCCGGCTCTCCCTGGGTCGCACATTGCCCCCGGGACCAGGGGGCTCACTTCCCTCCCAGGGGGCTTGCGCCTGGCTCAGGTCGCTCATCGATGCGCAGCCCGCAGTGGAGGCACTTGCTCGTGAAGCGTGGGCTTCCCCTCGGCAGAGGCCTGCGTGGTCACTCGGCGCAACGCCCGCTCGACCCGGGTTCTGACTCGGAGATGATCGATGGTGGACGGACGCGCGGTCCTCGCAGGGGGCGCCGGCCGGTGATGCGGGGCGAGAGCGGATGACGTCGACCGAGGTCTGCTGGGTGATCGTGGCAGTCATAGGGCTCGCCTACGCCGTCGCCTCGACCTGGGGCACTGCGCTCGTCGTGCGTGGCGTTCCGATGCTTCTCCGGGACCGCTCCCCTCCACCGGGGAGCTGGCCACGTGTCTCGCTCATCGTTCCTGCACGCAACGAGGTGGAGACGCTCGGCCCTGCCATCCGGAGCCGCCTCGACGAGGGCTATCCCGAGCTGGAGGTGGTGCTCGTCGATGACCGCTCGACCGACGGAACCGGCGCGCTGGTGGATGCGATCGCCACCGAGGACCCACGGGTCCGGGCGGTGCACCTGACGTCGCTGCCCGCGGGCTGGCTCGGCAAGCTCCACGCCATGAAGGAAGGGCTGCGCCCGGCGACCGGCGAGTGGCTGCTCTTCAGCGACGCCGACGTCCATCTCGCTCCGGGCACCCTGGAGCGCGCCGTGAGCTACGCCGAGGCGCATCGCCTGGACCACCTCTCCATCCTTCCGCAGCTCCGCCCCGCGACCTTGCTCGTCGACGCGGCCCTCGCCTCCTTCACCCGCACCGGGCTGGTGATGGGCCGGGTCTGGCTGGTCTCCGACCCACGCTCCAAGGTCGGTGGGAGCGTGGGAGCGTTCGGGCTCGTCCGCCGGTCGGCCCTGGACCGGAGCCCCGGGATCGAGCACCTGCGTCTCGAGGTCGCCGACGACCTGGCGCTCGGGCAGATGCTGAAGGCCTCGGGCTCTCGGAGCGCGGTGGCAAACGGGCGAGGGCTGGTGCTCATCCACTGGTACCGCACGCTGGCCGAGCTGGCGTGAGGCACGGAGAAGGGCGCCGCGCTCTTCGACTTCCGCCTCTGGCCCGCGCTGTGCTGGACGGTGGGGCTCGGGGCGCTGGAGCTGGGGCCGTTCGCCGCTGCCGTCCTTGCGCCCTTCCCCCACCGCTCGCGTCCTCGGCCTCCTCGGGGCGACGCTCCTCCTCGCCAGCACCCTCTGGATGTGCCGCTTCGTGGGTCAGCGAACGCTCCCTGCGCGCCGGTCGCCGGTGGGCGTGGTTGTGAACGGCGCCCTGCTTCTCCGGGCCGCGGTGCTCGCGAGGATCCGCGGCGGACTCCAGTGGCGCTCGACGCTCTACCGCCCCGAGGAGCTGCGCCCCGGCCG
>RPRB01000224.1 GCA_003818285.1 Myxococcaceae bacterium | reverse complement strand
GCTTCCGGCCGGGAGCCCTGGACGAGGGACGGGCGGTCCGAGGGCTCTTCGCGAGACGCAGCTTCTTCGGGGAACGCCGGGAGGGAGGCATGGGTGTCTGGCCCTCTAGCATCGGGATCGGGGGCCTTCAATTGAGCGGAGTTGCTGAGAGTTCCCGCCGTCCTGGCCAGGCCTCCGGCAGGCCGAGGGACCGCGCCGCGCGTCGCGGAGAGGTGTTCGTCGTGCGCTATTCATTGCTCACTTCGACATAAGTGAGCCACTACTTGCCCACTACTGTGACGGACCTTAAGAACATGTTTTTGCTGCGCTTTTGTGCCCTGAGGTTTGCTTGACTCCCCGATCGGCGCTCCATAGAAGGTTTGGCCTCGGCCGGAGGTCTGCTCCCCGAGGTCCCTCGAGGAGGGGACCCTTCCATGCGCGACGTCTTCGACAAGTGCCCCGCATTCAAGGACGACAAGATCGCCAAGGCCGCCGGCCTCTATCCGTACTTCCGTCCCATCGAGGCATCGCACGGGAGCACCGAGGTCGACATCGAGGGCCGCCGGGTCATCATGGTCGGCTCCAACAACTACCTGGGGCTGGCCGGTGACCCGCGGGTGAAGGAGGCGGCCATCGAGGCCATCCGCCGGTTCGGCACCACCTGCTCCGGCAGCCGGCTCCTCAACGGCACCCTCACCCTCCACGAAGAGCTCGAGTCGCGGCTGGCGAAGTTCCTCAACCGCGAGGCGGCGCTGGCCTGCTCCACCGGCTTCCAGACCAACGTGGCGACGGTGTCGGCCATCCTCGGCCGCCACGACATCGTCTTCACCGACCGGCAGAATCACGCCTCGCTGGTGGACGGCGTGCGGCTCGGCTTCGCCGAGGAGAAGCGCTACCGGCACCAGGACATGGGGCACCTCGAGTCGATGCTCGAGGCCGCCGACCCCGAGGCGGGGAAGATCATCATCACCGACGGCGTGTTCTCGATGGAGGGGGACCTCTGCAACCTCCCCAAGATCGTCGAGCTGGCCCAGAAGTATCGCGCCCGGGTGATGACCGACGATGCCCATTCCATGGGCGTGCTCGGCACGCACGGCCGTGGCACCGCCGAGTACTTCGGCCTCGAGGCCCAGACCGACCTGGTCATGGGCACCTTCAGCAAGAGCTTCGCCAGCCTGGGCGGCGTCATCGCCGGCCCCTATGACGTCATCAACTTCATCAAGCACCGCGCCCGCCCCGTGGTGTTCAGCGCCTCCATGACCCCGGCCAGCGTGGCCTCGGCGCTCAAGGCGCTCGACATCATCGAGGCCGAGCCCCAGCGTCGGACGCGCCTGCTGGACATCGCGGAGAAGATGCACAACGGCTTCCGGGCCATGGGCTTCGACACGGGCGTCTCGGTCACCCCGGTGGTTCCGGTGCTGGTCGGCGACCAGGTGAAGTGCTTCCGCTTCTGGAAGGCGCTGTTCGAGGCCGGTGTGTTCACCAACCCGGTCATCCCGCCGGCGGTGGAGCCCGGACACGCCCTGCTCCGCACCAGCTACATGGCCACCCACACCGACGCGCAACTCGACCGCGTTCTCGAGGCGTTCGAGAAGATTGGTCGGCGGATGAGCATCATCCCCGAGACCCGCCCCACCACCTTCGTGCCGGTGAAGGTCGCCCGCCCCGGGACCTTCGTCACCGCCAACCAGGCCTCGCAGCGGTGGGCGGCAGCCTCGGCCGGCCTCCTCGCGGAGCGGGGGCTGTCGCTGGAGGCCATCTCCAAGCTCTCCGGGCGCGACGTGGCCCGGAAGCTGGCCGACGTGGTCGAGACCCTGACCTGGAGGGCGGCGAACTTGCAGCCGGACGACATCAAGCGGCTGGGCAGCGCCCCCTTGCGTCTGTGGGAGAAGCGGACCGAGATCCCGGGCCTGATTCTCGAAAAAGGCGCCAACCTCTTCATGAAGAACGGCAAGCAGCCCGACGCCTGAGCGAGCGCCCCGGAGTCACGACCGCATGCCCGCTTCCGTGAAGAAGCTTCGAGCCGTGGAGGGTTCTGCCCCGGCCGCGTCAGACGTCACGATCACTCCGGTGCAGAGCGCGGCGGACCGGGAGGGGTTCATCCGGTTCCCCTACACCCTCTACGCCAACGATCCGAACTGGGTGCCGCCGCTGGAGATGGAGCGAAAGGACTTTCTCGATCCCAAGAAGAACCCCTGGTTCGAGTTCGGGAAGGCCCAGCTGTTCCTCGCCCGCCGCAACGGCCAGGTGGTGGGCCGGATCGCCGCGGTGGACGATCCGCACTGGAACGACTTCTACAAGACCCGCACCGGGTTCTTCGGGATGTTCGAGTCGATCGACGATCCGGCGGTCGCCCACGGGCTGTTCGACGCGGCCGCCTCCTGGGTGAAGGCGCAGGGGTTTCCCGAGATGATGGGGCCCTTCAACTTCAGCACCAACTACGAGTGCGCGGTGCTGGTGGAGGGCTTCGAGTCCCCACCCGCGATCATGATGGCGTACAACCCCCGGTACTACGACGCGCTCTACACCGGGGCCGGGTTCACCAAGGCCAAGGACCTCTGGGCGTACGACCTGTCGAGCTCCGTCCCACCGCCGGAAAAGGTGGTGCGCATCGCGGAGAAGATCCGCCAGCGCGAGGGCATCGTCGTCCGCTCCATCCGGATGGAGGACTTCGCCAACGAGGTGAAGCGGGTCAAGGACATCTACAACGCGGCCTGGGAGGACAACTGGGGCTTCGTGCCCATGACCGACCGCGAGTTCGACCACCTGGCCAAGGAGATGAAGGCCATCATCCGGCCCGAGCTGGTGCTCCTCGCCGAGGTGAAGGGCGAGCCGGTGGCGTTCTCCATGACCGTCCCCGACGCCAACTACGCGCTGAAGGCGGCGGGCGGCCGGCTGACGAAGTACGGCCTGCCGATCGGATTGCTGAAATTGTTCCTCGCCTCCCGGCGGATCCGCCGGCTCAGGCTCATCACCCTGGGCATCAAGGAGGGGTTCCGGAAGCGGGGCATCGACGCGGTGCTCTACCTGGAGACGATCACCACCGCGAAGAAGCTCGGCTACAGCGGCGGGGAGATCTCCTGGACCCTCGAGGACAACCACCTGGTGAACCGGGCGATCGAGATGATGGGCGGGAAGAAGACCAAGACCTACCGGATCTACCGGAGGACGGTCTGACGCGATGAAGGTTCTCCTGACCGGTGGGAGCGGCTTCGTCGGCGGGCAGCTGGCGAAGGCCCTCGTCGCTCGAGGCGACGAGGTGGTCGCGATGGTCCGGCGCTCCTCGAAGGTGGACGCCCTGAAGGCCCTCGGGGTCCGGCTCGCCATTGCCGATCTCCACACCGGCGACGGGGTGGCCGAGGCCGCGCACGGCGTCGAGGTGGTGCAGCACGTCGCGGGGGTCACCAAGGCCCGGTCCGAGGAGGACTACCTCCGGGGCAACGCCGAGACCACCCGGATGCTGGCCTCGGTTCTGGCGCGGCAGAGGCGCCCTCCCCGTCTGGTGGTCTGCAGCTCGCTGGCCGCCGCCGGCCCGGCGCGCATCGGCAAGCCGCGCACCGAGAACGAGGCGCCGGCGCCGGTCTCGATGTACGGGCGCAGCAAGCTCGCCGCGGAGCAGGCCGCCCGCGAATTCGCCGACCGGGTGCCGACGGTCATCGTCCGCCCGCCGTTCGTCTACGGCCCGGGTGACCTGACCAATCTCCCCCCGCTCATCACCATGGGAAAGACCGGCGTGTACCTCAAGGCCGGGATGGGTCCGAAGCACTTCAGCTTCGTGCACGTGGACGACCTGAACCAGGCGCTCATCGCCGCCGCCGAGCGCGGCAAGACCCTCACCCGCGAGGACCCCACCCAGGGCGTCTACTTCGCCTCCGACCCGAACCCCTACAGCTGGGAGGACTTCTGCACCTCCCTCAGCCGGGCGCTTGGCCGCGGGCGGCCGAAGGTCATCTCGGTCCCCGAGTTCGTCGGCTGGGCCACCGGGGCGGGCGCGGAGATCGGCAGCCGGCTGCTGGGCACGGTGTCGATCATGAACCGCGACAAGGCGAAGGAGATGGCCCAGGAGGCCTGGACCTGCTCGCCGGCTCGGGCGACCGAGGAGATCGGCTTTCGGCCCGAGTACCTCCTCGATCCGGGTCTGGAGAACACCGTCGCGTGGTACCGCACCCAGGGAATGGCATGAACACCACCTCCGTCCGACCCCTCCGCTCCTCAGGGCGCTCGAAGGCCGCGAAGACCTCGAGCGACACCACCGCCCCGGTCACCGGCCTCGAGGTCGCCCCGGTCCGCTCGACCCAGGAGCTGGACGAGTTCATCCGCTTCCAGCTGGAGCTCTACCGGGACGATCCGTACTTCGTCCCGCCGATCGTGGCCGAGCGCCGCGACTTCCTGAACCGGAAGAAGAACCCCTTCTTCACCCATGCGGAGGTGGAGCTGTTCCTCGCGCGGCGGAACGGGAAGGTGGTGGGCCGGATCGCCGCCATCGACGACGCGCTGTGGAACCAGTTCCACAACACCGAGACCGGCTTCTTCGGGATGTTCGACGCTCCCAACGACCCGGAGATCGCCGGAGCGCTGCTCGACGCCGCGGCGGGATTCGCCCGCTCCCGGGGCATGAAGACCCTCACCGGACCGGTGAACCTCTCGACCAATCACGACTGCGGCGTGCTCATCGAGGGCTTCGAGTTCCCGCCGGCGATGATGATGCCGTACAACTACCGGTACTACGGCTCGCTCCTCGAGAGCTGGGGTCTGCAGAAGATGCGGGACCTCTACGCCTACGACATCTCGGCGGCGATGACCCCGCCGGAGAAGATGGTCCGCATCGCCGAGCGGTTGAAGGAGTCGGAGCAGGTCCGGGTGCGGCCGCTGAACATCCACGATCTCCCCGAGGAGATCCGCCGGCTGAAGAGCATCTACAACGCGATGCTCGACCGGAACTGGCTCTTCCTCCCGATGAACGAGGAGGAGTTCGACTCCATCACCGCCCGGCTCCGGCCGCTGGTGCGGGTGCGGCCCGAGCTGTGCCTGATCGCCGAGGTGAAGGGGGAGCCGGTGGCGTTCTGCATCACCCTTCCCGACTCGAACGTGGCCATCCGCGAGGCCGGCGGCCAGCTGACCCGTTGGGGGTTGCCGGTGGGACTGGCGAAGATGGCCTGGGCAGCGCGGCGCATCGATCGCCTGCGCGTGCTCCTCTTCGGGATCAAGCCCGGCTACCGGCGACGCGGGCTGGACGCGCTCCTGGGCCTCGAGACGCTGCGGGCGGCCCGCCGGCTCGGCTACGACGGCGCCGAGCTCGGGTGGACCACCGAGGACAACGAGCTGATGAACCGCGCCATCGAGTCGATCGGCGCGCGCCGGTACAAGACGTACCGGATCTACGAGAAGCCGCTCTAGCGGGAGCGAGGGGCCGGACTGCTCCAGGCGTCGAGGGCCGACTCGCGATGCCCGCGCATCTTCCGTCGCCGCTCGGGCTAGTGTGCCCGGCATGTGGAACCTCGCCCACCTGCACATCGCGATCAACCACGTTCCGGTGATCCTGGTCCCGGCCGCGCTGGTCATCTTCGCGGTGGCGGCCTGGCGCAGGTCGCTCCCGGTGCTCCGGACCGGCATCGTGGTGGCGTGGGTCGCCGCCCTCTTCGCGGTGGCCTCCTATTTCACCGGGGATTCGGCGGCTGATCTCGTGATGGCGGCAGAGAAGGCCCAGGAGAAGACCCTGGACCCACTCGTCGAGGAGCACGAGGACTCGGCCATGTGGGCGCTCGGGTCGTCCCTCCTGCTGGCCGCCGCCGGGGCGTGGGGCTGGCGGCGGAAGGGGCTCGGGAAGGAAGTCACTGCTCCGCTGCTGGTGCTCTCCGCCCTGAGCACCGCCATCCTGGCCAGGACCGCCGAGCTCGGGGGCGAGATTCGCCACCCCGAGACCCGCCCGGGCTTCGTCATCCCGCACGAGCACGAGAAGTGAGTCCGGTGGGAAGCACACCGCACGCCACCGCTCGACCCCGACTGTTCGGCCAGGGTCCGGGCGAGGTCACCGGAGAGGTGACAGGCTCCCGGCGGAGCGTGTAACACCGGCCCATCGTTCGACGTCCGAGGAGCTCCGGAGAACCGCCATGCGCCTGACCGACCGCGTGAAGCAGATCCTGTCCTGGTACCCGTCCGACAGCCCGGGCGTGAAGATGAACCTCGCCCGTTTGCTCAACACCGGCTCCCTCGCCGGGACCGGCAAGCTGGTCATTCTCCCGGTGGACCAGGGCTTCGAGCACGGCCCAGCCCGGTCCTTCGCGCCGAACCCTCCGGGGTACGACCCGGACTACCACGTTCAGCTGGCCATCGAGGCCGGTTGCAACGCCTACGCCGCGCCGCTCGGTTTCCTCGAGGCGGTGGCCGGCAACTACGCGATGGAGATTCCCCTCATCCTCAAGCTCAACAACTCGGACTCGATGAGCAAGCTCGAGCCGGCCTCGGCGGTGACCGGCTCGGTGAAGGACGCCGTCCGGCTCGGCTGTGCCGCCGTCGGCTACACCATCTACCCCGGGAGCGGAGAGCGGAACATCCTCCTCCAGGAGCTGCGAGAGATCCTCGAGGAGGCCAAGGAGCACTCCCTTCCCACCGTGGTCTGGGCCTATGTGCGAGGCGCGTCCATCGCCAAGGAGAACGAGCAGGCGGTGGACCTCATCGCCTACGCCGCGCAGGAGGCCGCGCAGCTGGGGGCCCACGTCGTCAAGGTGAAGCCGCCCAAGGACCAGGTCGCGCTCCCGGAGGCGAAGCCGGTGTACGAGAAGTACGCCATCCCGACCAAGACCCTCGCCGACCGGGTCCGGCACGTGGTGCAGAGCTGTTTCAACGGCAAGCGCATCATCATCTTCTCCGGCGGCGAGGCCAAAGACACCCCTGCGGTGCTCGAGGAGATTCGCGGCATCCGCGACGGCGGCGGCTTCGGGTCGATCATGGGTCGCAACGCCTTCCAGCGCCCGAAGGACGAGGCCCTGAAGCTCCTCCGCGACGTGATGGGCA
Source organism: Myxococcaceae bacterium (assembly GCA_003818285.1). GTDB lineage: Bacteria > Myxococcota > Myxococcia > Myxococcales > Myxococcaceae > RPRB01. Next base: position 572 of record RPRB01000224.1, on the reverse strand, counting down.
TCTACCAGGGGAAGTAGGGCCGCCCTCCGGCGTCTCGCCGAACCCACCCTCCTCGTCGCGCGGGGCAGCCTGCGCGCGGGGGGCTGACCGCGTCTGACCAGGCCCGCGCGGAACGCAGGGTTCTGCCGCGCCTCACCGGGGCGCTCCGCCGGGCTCGCCGCATGCGCTGCGCGAAGCGGCGGGATTTCGGCTTGTAGAAAGGTGTGGTGAGCCGAACCACGCGGCCCGTTCTGTTCAGTTCGTCTCCGAAGGGCACGACCGGCGAGCCGAAAATCCGCGGCGACCCCTGAACAGCTCGAGCGCTTGCTGAACGAAAGCACATGTCAGAACGGCTGCCGCCTCCGGTGCCCGACGCCCCAGACGCGGTGGCGAGCGCGCGGCTCCGAGGTGCCGCGCGCCCACGCACTCCACGCCGCTTCGGCCCGCGTTCCAGGTGACGGGTCGGCGGACCTCCTCAGAGCGTCCCGAGGAAGGCGAGCAGGGCCGCCTTGTCCTCCGCCGACGCCCCGGCGAAGCGGTCCCGGGCGCGGCGGGCCTGGCCGTCGTGGGCGAGGATCGCCTCCTTCACCGTG
>RPRB01000223.1 GCA_003818285.1 Myxococcaceae bacterium | reverse complement strand
CTCCTCCTCCTCCTCGCCGGCCCGGATCGATCCGCCGAGCTGCAGCACCAGCTCCGGGCATCCATCGGGCACGATGCGCTCGGACTCGCCCGTCGGCCCCTGCGCCAGCCAGAGGCACTCGACCGCCCACCGAAGGTCGGCCGGGGGCGGCACCTCGCGGTAGCGGAAAGCGCTCACGGGAGGCTGCAAGCTACTCGCAGGTCGCCGCGGCGGGACAGGCCGTTCCCCGCCTCACCGCTTCAGGGTACGGGCCATCCGGAGGGCGGCCTCCGTCAGCTCGTCCTCGTCGTGGTAGGTGAAGCCGAGCCGGAGGAACTGGAGGTCGCGCCCCGCGAAGTCGAGCATCCCGGCGCCCTTGAACAGTACGCCCAGCGCCCTGCCGGCCTGCTCCCACCGGGCGATGTCCACCTCGTCCGCGACCCGGACCCAGAGCGCCATCCCTCCGCTGGGAACGCGGAAGGTGAGGACGCTGCCCAGGCGGCGAGCGAGGCCGGTCGCCAGCGCGTCGCGGCGGCGAGCGTAGAGCGTTCGCATCCGGCGAAGGTGCCGCAGAAGCTCGCCGTCCTCGAACAGCTCGGCGATGGCGTACTCGACGGCGGCGTCGCCCTGCATGTCGGACGCGAGGCGAAGAGCGACCAGCCGCTCCATGAGTGGGGCGGAGGCCACGATGAAGCCCATCCGCAGGCCAGGCGCGAGGATCTTGGAGAGCGACCCGAGGTACAGGACGTTCGCGCCGTCGGGGTCGGCGGCGATGGGCGGCTCGGGACGACCCTCGTAGTGGAACTCGTGATCGTAGTCGTCCTCGATGATCGCGAAGCCGTGCTCGAGGGAGAGCGCTGCCAGTCGCTTCCTCCGGGCGGCCGTCATGACCGTGTTGGTCGGGAACTGATGATGCGGGGTGACGTAGACCGCCCTGACCTTCTGCGATTTCAGCAAAGCAACCAGGGCCCCCACCTCCAGGCCCTCGTCGTCCACCGGAAGCGGCTTCAGCTCGGCGCCGGCCAGCCGGAGGGCGGTCCAGGTCCCGGATTTCCGAGAGCCTCCACCGCGACCACGTCCCCCGGGCAGAGCAGAGCGCGGGCGAGCAGATCGATCGCCTGCTGGCTGCCCCGGGTCACCATCAGCTCACCGGGCTCGACGGAGAGCCCACGGCTGTAGGAGAGCATGGTGGAGAGGGCACGGCGGAGGTCCTCGTGTCCGCGAGGGTCGCCATAGCTGAGGAGGCTCCGGCCGTGGCGTCGGAGGCCATTCCGGAAAGCGCGTGCGAGCACGGAGGTCGGAAACAACCGCACGTCCGGCGCCGCTCGATAGAGGATGAGCGCGGTTCGCGCTTCGGGTGGCAAGATCAGCGGCAGGGGCCGAGGTGGCGGCGGGATCGAGTAGGTCGGGGCTCTCGACGCCACCGGGGGACCGTCCAGCGCCCGCAAGGTCGACAGGGCCTCGTCGGCCACGAAGGTCCCGCCACCGCGTCGCGCCTGCACCAGCCCCTGCGCCATGAGCTCCCTGTAACCGGCGATGATCGTGTTGCGGTGCACCCGGAGCCGGGTGGCGAGCGCGCGCGTCCCCGGCAGGGGATCCCCGGGCTTGAGGCGGCCGGTGCGGATGTCGTTGGCGAGCGCTTCCGAGAGCTGCACGAACATCGGTGAACCGCGGCGTGGGTCGAGCGCCGCCGTGAGCAGCTCCCAGTTCAGCATCGCCCGCGAAGGTACCGGTCCAGTCGAATTCGAAGAAGGGGATCTTCAGGGCGATCCAGTGGTGGATGTCCACTCGTGGCGTCTTCCACAGGAGGCCCCATGCGCATCTTCACCCCACTCTTCGTCGCGATGCTGCTCGGATGTGGAACGAACGGACCACAGACTCCCCAGGCGGCGTCGGCGGCGCTCCGGCACGAGGGGAACGATTCCAATCCCAACCCGATGCTCTTCCCGAAGGATGCGCGGCCCTACGGGCGGACCATCGCGCGGTGGAGCGAGCTGCTCTGGAGCTACATCTATTCGATCCCGGTCGACCGCAATCCGTTCTTCGACACGACCGGCGAGAACTGCGCGGTCGACCAGGATGGGCCGGTGTGGTTCCTGCCGGCGACTCCCGGCAGCGCCCTCGGAACCAACGTCTCGAGGAGCTGCACCATCCCGCAGGATCGGGCGATCATGATGCAGCTGTCGTCGGCGCTGAACGACTATCCCTGTCCGGATCCCAGCTTCCATCCGGCGCCGGGCCAGTCGCTCTATGACTTCCTCATCGGGGGCATCTCGCCACTGTTCGATGGGGAGACCGGCTTCGTGGTCACCCTGGATGGCGTGAACATCCAGGATCCGCTGAGCTATCGCTTCTTCTCGGACGATGTCTTCCGGTTCAGTCCGGACCTCAGCATGGTGGCGTTCGATTCGTGCATCACCCAGACGCACATGCAGGGGGTCACCGACGGCTTCTATCTGCTCTTCAAGCCCATGACGCCCGGGCAGCACACCCTGGTGATCAACGGACACGACATGCAGGGCGTGCAGGTCACGATCACCGAGCACCTGACGATCCAGTAGCCGCCACGCGCGAGCCCGCCCGGTCTCGTCCTCCAACCGGGCGGGGTTCGCCCCCTCATCTGCGAGCCAGCGACTGCAGATCTCGCATCTCCAGCACGTGGGTGGGCGGGCGCTCGCGGGCGGCGCGGATCATCGCCCGACCCAGCTCCTCGCTGGTGATGACCATCCCGGGGGCGAGCGCCTGGATGACCGGGGCGAGCGGCCCGAGCACCGCGTAGAGGAGCCGCGCCCAGCGCGTCCGCGAGACCTCCCCGTGCACCGGGCGGAGGAACCCCAGCCGCACCATGTACGCGTCCCGGAACAGGCCCTGCAGCGCGGCCTCGGTCCGTCCCTTCACCTGGGCCCACATCGCCTTGCCGCCGGTGCCCACGCCCGAGACGTAGAAGAAGGCCGTCGATGGGTTCACCCGGGCGAGCGTTCGCGCCCAGGCGAGCGTCAGGTCGTAGGTGAGCCGGGTGTACTCGGCCTCGCTCATCCCCGCCGACGACACGCCGAGGCAGAAGAAGCAGGCGTCGTAACCCTGCAGCTCGGCATCGGGGACGTCGACCGCGAAGAGGTCCTTCCGGACCAGTTCGCGCAGCTTCGGGTGGGTGCGGCCGGTCGGGCTCCGGCCGATCGACAGCACGTCGGTGACGCGTTCGTCGCGGAGGCATGCGCCCAGCACCGACTGCCCGACCATCCCGGTCCCCCCGAAGAGGATGACCCTCATCCCTGCCATTCGTGGCCCCTCCGTCGCGGGAGAGTCAACCCTGAACGGCGGCGGCGGACCAGCACCCCCTGGCGGAGCCGGGCTCAGCCGTCGAGCAGCGTCCCGATGGCGATCTCCGCGTCCTTCAGGGGCTCGACGCTCCGCCGCACCCGGGCGAGCAGCAGCGACCCCTCGATGAGGGAGAGCACCGTCCGGGCGACCCGCTCGGGCGCCGCCACCCGCGGCCGCTCCTGCCGGAGCCGCTCGGCGAGAACCGACGTCCACCGCTCGAAGACCTCGGCGCAGGCCGCCGACAGCGCCGGCGCCTCGTCCAACGCCTCGAGCGCCGTGGTCGCGACCGGGCAGCCCAGGGTGAACTCCGAGGCCTCCAGCTGGCGGGCGAACATCCGCGCCACCGACTGGAGCCCGCCTCGCACGTCCGGCTTGCCGTCCAGCTTCGCCTGCAGCGCCACCCCCAGCTGCTCCCCCAGCCGGCGCACGGCCTCGGCGGCCATCTGCTCCTTGCCCTCGGGGAAGTGGAAGTACAGCGACCCCCGGGGCGCCTCCGCCTCGGTCAGCACCTGGGCCAGTCCGGTGGCGTGGTAACCCTGCCGCGCCAGCAGCCGTGCCGTGACCTCCACCATGCGTTCCCGGGTGTCCATGGGGGACCTCCTTGACCTCGGTAGACCGATCGGTCTAGTGACTAGACCGACTGGTCTACTGATTAGCACGGAGGTGCCCGGTGCGTCCCATCGCGTTGGTGTTCGAGGCCGCGGACGGCCGCCCGCTCGCGGCCACGGTGGTGGAGCCCCCCCGGGTGGACGGAGCGGTGGTCATCGCCAGCGCCACCGGGGTGCCCCGGAGGATCTACGAGGGCATCGCCGGGTGCCTGGCCGACGCCGGGCTGGCGGTCATCACCTTCGACTACCGGGGCATCGGCGGCTCCCGGCAGGGAGGTCCCCTGCGCCGCGAGGACGCCCGGATGCAGGACTGGGGGCGGCTGGACCTGGAGGGCGCGCTCCGGTGGATGCGCCGGGCCTACGCCGGCGCTCCGCTCCTCGTACTGGGCCACAGCGCGGGTGGCCAGCTCATCGGGCTCGCTCCCTCGGCCCGCCACCTCGCCGGCGCGGCGCTGATCGGCTCGCAGCTCGGATATGCCGGACACTGGCCCTGGCCGGCTCGGGCCCTGATGTGGGGCATGTGGCACGCGATGATTCCCGTCCTGACCTCGGCGGTCGGGTACCTGCCGATGCAGGCCTTCGGGCAGGGCGAGGACCTTCCGGCCGGTGTCGCCCGCGAGTGGGCCGCGTGGGGACGACGGCGCAACTACCTCTTCGACGCGCTGGGCCCCGCCGCCCGCGAGGCCTACGGCGCCCTCCGCTTCCCGGTCCGGGCGCTGCACATCGGCGACGACCTCTACGCGCCGCGGAGCGGGGTGGAGGCGCTGGTCTCCTTCTACGGCGGCCCCCGCGAGGTCCGGACCATCACCTCCGCCCAGGCCGGCGCGCGGCGCATCGGCCACTTCGGGTGGGTCCGTCCCCGCTTCGAGGACGCGATCTGGGCCCCGATCCGTGACTGGTTGCTCGAGCGGCTCCTTCCCTCGCCGCTCCGGCGCGTCGGCTGAGCCTGGCCGTTGGCGCGCCCCTGCGCGCTTCCGCAGGCGTCCCCCTGGTGCGGGGGGCTGAGCCCCCAGCCCCGCGTCTAGAGGCGGTCTCGCTGGAAGCGGTTCTGCATCACCAGCGCGGTGCGCGTGCGGGCCACGCCCGGGAGCGCTGCCACCGTGGCTCGCACCCGGTCGACGCCGGCGATGTCCCGTGCCTGCACCTGGAGGATGAGGTCGAGCTCGCCGCTCACCGAGTCGCACACCCGGACCTCGGGAACGGCCTGCAGCGCGGCGGCGAGCGTGTCGTGATTCGCGCCGGTGGCGGTGACCAGAAGGTAGGCCTGCACCTCGGCGCTGCGGTTGCCGCGCCGGATGGTGTAGCCGGTGATGTGGCCCATCCGCTCCAGTCGCTCGATGCGCTCCTGGATCGCGCTGCGCGAGCGGCCCACCCGCCGGGCCAGCCGCGCGTGGGACATCCGGCCATCCATCTCCAGCAAGGCGAGGAGCTGGAGATCCAGCGGGTCGAGCGCGCGAGCGTAGATGTCCAGCGGCATCGGCAGTCCCGTCTCGAGTCTAACGCTCGGGCTCCACTCCGCTTTCCGCCGCCGGAGCGCCCGGCACATCGCCGGTGCGACGACGAATCCGCGCAACAGCCCTGCACCCCGGCCGGTCTTCTGGGGTGAGGGGAGCGCTGAGGTACGCGCACGCGCCCTTCGTGCGCCGGGAGGATCCGCGGTCGCTAGGCGGTGACCACGGGCCCTCCCGGCGCGCGGGGGCCCCTAGAGCGCGGAGAACGGCACCCCCTGCGGCACGTAGATCAGGTCGTACTCCGTGCTCCACGTCTTGCCCCCATCCGTGGTGCCCTGACTGAACTGGCGGACGCGGGGGCCGGGCAGCGGAGTGAAGGTGAGCCGTCGCTGGTACGGCTTGCCGTCCGGCTGCGGCTGGTCCGAGTGGTAGACCATCACCCCCTTCTCCAGCTCCCCGGTGAAGAAGATCGGGGTGGCGGTCGAATCGACCCACGACTGCTCCCAGCGCTTCCGCGCCGCGTTCCAGGTGTTCCAGCTCTTGCCCTCGCTCGTGCCCTTCCAGTTCTCGAGCACCACGCAGTCGCCGAGGGTGCGCTCGATGCGGCTCTGACCCACCCGGTTCCCGCTCCGGTCGTAGACGTCCCAGGCGCCCACCCAGAAATCGAGCTGCCGCCATGGCGACCCGGGCTGCGCGCAGGGCACGGAGAGCGCGGCGAACCTCGCCGCCAGCTCCTTGAAGCGCGCGTCCCCCGCGACCGCCGGATCGCCGTCCACCGCCGGGAGACCTTCCGGAGGTCCGAACTGCTGCTCCACCAGCGGCCTCAGGAGCGCGAGCGCCGCGTCCTTCTCGCCGAGGTGGGCGTGCGCCAGCGCGCGCTGGTACTGCATGAGAGGCGGGTAGAACCCGAGCTGCTCGGCCTTCTGCAGCGCGCCGAGCGCCTCGCGGGCTCGCCCCGCCTCCCGGAGCGAGCGCCCGAGCCGCGCCCAGCTCGACGCCTGCTCCGGGTGCGCCTGGACGACGGCGCGGTACAGCTCCGCGGCGCGGGGCCAGTCCCTCTCCGCGAAGGCCTTGTTCGCTGCAGCGAGCGGATCGGCCGGCTGGGTGGCGACGACGGCGACGAGCAGTGCGAGCGAGAGCATGCGGGTCTTCCCTCCGCGGGCGGCCGGTGAGTCTCGGCCGCCCCCCGCCCGACGCGCTTGGACGGATCGGACTTTCTGGGACGGGCCGGAACTGTGCTGCAATGGTTCCTCCCGCCGACCGAACATGACTCAGGGCCGCATGTCCCTCCCCGCCGCCATTCCCCGCGCGCTCTCGCACTACCGGCGGGCGCTCGCCATGGAGGCCGGCGGGCTGGTCATGACCCGGGCCTGGTTCGCTCCCGGGCTGCGGCTCCCGCCGCACGACCACGACACGGCCAGCGTCGCCGTCGTGCTCCGCGGGGGCTGGGACGGCGCGCTCGACCGCCACGCCTCCACCGTTCAGGGGGGAGACACCGTGCTGGTGACGCCCGCAGGGGCCCGGCACTGGAACGCCTTCTTCCCCGCGGAGACCGAGGTGGTCGTGGTGGAGCTGGTGCCCGAGCGCTCCCGGCTGGGGACCGAGTACCGTTCGCTGCTCGCCCAGCCCGCCACGCTGCGCCAGCGCGGCCTCTCCGGCCTGGCGGCCCGGCTGGGCGCCGAGCTGAGGTCGCCCGACGCGCACTCCCCGCTCCTCTCCGAGGGACTCGCGCTGGAGCTGCTGGCCACGGTGGCCCGGGCCGTGGGGAACGAGCGCGGCAGCACGCGGCCGGGCTGGCTGGACCGGGCCGAGGAATGCCTCCGCGCCGGACTCTCCCGGGGCTGGACCCTCGATGCCCTCTCCCGCACGCTGGAGGTCGAGCCGACGCGCCTGGTGCGCGGCTTCCGGCGGCATCTGCAGACGACGCCGGCGGACTACCTCCGGCAGCTCCGGGTGGACGCGGCACGGAGGCTGCTCTCCGACACCGAGCGGCCCATCGCCGACATCGCCCTGGAGACCGGCTTCACCGACCAGAGCCACCTCACGCGCGTGTTCCGCCGTTGCCTCGGGGAGACTCCGGCCGCGTTCCGCAGGCGATTTCGCCACGGCTGACCTCGCGCCGCGGGGGAGCTCGCGGCTCAGGCGGCGGACAGGCTCGGCCCGCCGGGGAGCAACCGGGTCGTGCCGACCGCGCGCAGCGACTCGGCCACCATCGCCACCCGCTCCGGGCGCGGCCGGTAGACCGTCCAGCGGCCGCGCCGCTCGGTCTCCACCAGCCCGACCTCCTTGAGGATCCGCAGGTGGTG
>RPRB01000222.1 GCA_003818285.1 Myxococcaceae bacterium | reverse complement strand
GGTGATGCGGGTCCAGACCTCGGAGAACGGAACCCAGTCTTCCTGGGACGACCTGCCGCCGGCCGGTGGGCTGAACGTCGTGCGGGTGAAGCAGGGCGCGACGGTCCTGCTCGCCGATCCCAGCGTCCAGATCAACGGCCAGCCGGCGCCGGTCCTGGCCCTGTGGGACCACGGCCGCGGGCGAGCGATGGCGCTGATGACCGACGACAGCTGGACCTGGGCCTTCACCGCCCGGCGCACGGGGGAGCAGACGCGCCACTACGACCGGTTCTGGACCAACGCCCTGCGCTGGCTGGTGCGCGACCCGGACCTGACCTCGCTCCAGGTCACCGCCGATCCGCCCGCGGTCGAGCCGGGACATCCGGTGGGCGCGGTGGTCACCGCCCGGCAGCCGGACTACCAGCCCGCGGGGTCCGCCGAAGTGCGGGTCGACCTCTTCGGACTGGCCGAGCGCAAGGTGCTGCAGTCCCGGACGGCCAGCGCTGGCTCGGACGGGGTCGCCCGGGTGTCGTTCGATCCGGTGCCCCCGGGGGCCTACAAGCTCCGGGCGACGGCGAAGCTGAATGGCAAGGACCTGGGGGAGGCCACCGATGCCGTGGCGGTGCGCTCGGTCGGACCGGAGATGGCCGACGCCTCGGTGAGGACCGAGCTGCTGGCGGACATCGCCCGGGCGACCGGGGGGCGAGCCTACGAGCTGCCCATGGGGAGCTTCCCGGACGCGCCGCTGCTGGAGCCCCCTCTGGTCGAGGTGGGTCGGAGCAAGGACGCGCCGCTCTGGGACCGCTGGGGCTGGCTGGTGGCGCTCGCCGTGCTGCTCGGGGCCGAATGGTTCCTCCGCCGGCGCTTCGGGTACATCTAATTGGCAAGACCAGGGTGGCCGCGGTCAGCTAATTCGGCTCCTGCTCGAGCCAGCTGGCCTGGGCGGGGAGCCGGTGAGGCCCGTGGACTCCGCGGCAGGTCCGGCACCAGGACTGGGCGACGCGGCGGCCGCGGAGGGTCCGCACGCCGAACTCGCGCAGCGTGTCCCCCACGCGCTGGCAGCGCGGGCAGAGGCTCCACCGCGGGAGGTCGCTCGCCTCCCGGGCCTTCCGGCCGTGCTCCACCACCAAGGCCAGGGCCTTGGCGAACCCGATCTGCCAGCGCGGGTCGACGTGGACCGTCGTGCCGGGGCGAGGCCCGGGCCGCACGAGGTCCACGCCACCGAGCAGCGACTGCTGTTCGAGAAGCGGGGCGGGACGGCCGGTGCGTTCCATGCACCACACACTACCGCTGGGGGCTGACAATCCGTTCAGTGGTGAGGGGGAACATGGCCGGATCAGTCTGGAAAACCGGGTGACCCGGCGTTCAGCGGAACCGCGAGCACGCGCGTGCACCCGAAGGCCGGCGCCCACACCTCCTGCACCTCGGGCGAGTTGATGAAGGCCGCGATGCGCCGGAACGCCTCCCGCGGACCGCCGACCCGTGCGGCCCAGGCCAGTCCGGCCGGAGAGAGGTTGGGGACCACGGGGCCGAGCGGCGCGCCCGAGCGGCCCGCCCCGACTCCCTCGCTCCGGACCCGCTCCGGAACGAGCAGCGGAGCGAAGCGGGTGTGCCGGTGGGCGGGAATGCAACCCGGGACCTCGAGCACGGTGGCGGCGAGCGGCAGCTCGCGGAGGTTGAAGACCAGCTTGCAGTCGCCGGCGTGGGGATCGAACGCGCCGACCAGCCGGTGGTCTCCGCGCGGGATGAGCCGCCGGTCCAGGTAGCAGAACGCACGGGCCGCGTCGGGCAGCCCGCCCCGATGACGGGCTCCCGCCCAGCGGTGAAACGGGCGGATCGCGCGCCGGTCCGTGCGTGCGGGAAGCCCCGGCGTCCGGCGCAGCGCCTGCAGCTTGGGCAGCAGCGTCTCGGGGATGCGGTGCGTCCGGGCGAAGCGCCCGAGGTCCCGGGCGCGGAGGAAGGCCTCGATGCGGGCGAGGAGAGTGTCCGCGTCCGCGTCGACCAGCAGCTCGTCGAAGCGGGTCTTGAGCCCGGTGCAGCTGACGGGAACGAGCACGTCGAGTGGCTCCCCGGTGGCCCGCCAGCGGGCATCCAGTTCGGAAGCGCTCGCCGGCACCGGGCGCAGGCCCCACTCCGGCCCCTCCACCGAGAAGGGGCGCGCGGGAGCCCCCACCACGGTTCCTGCCCCCGGCGCCCACACCCGGAACCGCGGAGAGGGCGAGGGACCTCGCCGGCTGCGCCAGACGGTGACGCAGGTCCGCACCCGGGTTCCGGGGAAGACGCCCGCGCCGAGGTCCACCACCTCGCGCAGCGCGAGCCGATCCAGGAGCCGCCGACGCAGCGGCGCGTAGAGGAACGCGTCGAGCAGCGTGGCCGAGGTCACCCAGGCCAGCACGCCGGGCCGGTCCGCGAGCCGCTCCGAGGCGAGGAGGAGGAAGAAGGCGTAGTCGTCGCGGAGGCTGGTCCCGCGTGGAAGCGCGTCGTCGAGCGCGAGCCGGGCACGGAGCGTGCGGTAGGCCCTCGCGTCACGCAGGAGCGGTGAGGTGCCGTTGTACGGCGGGTTCCCGAGCCACAGCTCCTCGCCCTCGTCCGGCAGGCTCCGGAGCAGCGCATCCCAGCCGCCCCGGAGCGCGTCTCCGGTGAGGATGCGCGCCGCCGGAGCCGAGCGACGGGCAGTGTAGCCGTGCGCCGCGTCGAGCTCGAGCCCGCACAGTCGCGCACCGGGCAGCAGGCGCGCGGCGGCGGCGAGGAACGCGCCGTCTCCGCAGGCCGGATCCACGACGGTGAGCGGACCGGGTCCAACGTGGGGAACGGCGAGGGCGAGCACCGCCTCCACCAGGGGCGGCGGCGTGAAGTACTCGCCGCGGATCCTCCGGGCCTCGGCTGACGGGGCCGGCACGGCGTCCATCCTACCGTCCGGACCGACGCGCGCCTCCCATCCTTGCTGCGTGTCGACCCCACGGCGTTCGCCCGCGTGCGCCGCCCACGCCCTGAGGTTTCAGCGGATTGCTCTCGCTGCGGTGAAGATGGAGCATCCGCCGCGACCTGCGTTCTTTCCGGAGGAGGACGGCCATGGCCTTCATCGGCTTCGACGTGTACGGCACGCTGGTGGACCCGCTGGGCATGGACCGCCCGCTGCGCGAGCACGCGGGCGAGCTGGCGGAGCGGTTCGCTGCCACCTGGCGGGAGCGGCAGATCGACTGGACGTTCCGCCGGGCACTCATGGGGCGCTACGTGGACTTCGACGAGGTGACGCGCGACGCGTTCCGGGCCACCTGCGCCATGCTCGGGGTGGACCTCCGGACTGCCGAGGCAGGGTTGCTGGACGCCTACCGCCGGCTTCCCGCCTTCGCCGACGCGACCGAGGGTCTCAGTCTGTTAGCCGAGGCCGGACATCGGCTGGTCGCGTTCAGCAACGGCGTGGGGGAGACCTTGCGCGGCCTCCTGACCCATGCCCGGCTGATGCCACCCCTCGCAGACGTGGTGAGCGTGGACGAGGTCCGCACCTACAAGCCGAGCCCGGCGGTCTACCAGCACCTGGTGGCCCGCGGCGGAGAGGGCCCGGAGCGGACCTGGCTGGTCTCCTCCAACGCCTGGGACGTGCTGGGGGCGAAGTCCGCCGGGCTGCGCGCGGCCTGGGTGCGCCGCTCCCCGCGCGCGCACTGGGATGGGGGTGGCATCGCCGAGCCGGACCTGGTGGTCGCCACGCTGACCGAGCTGCCCGCGCGCCTCCCTCGCTGAGGGTCTCGGCCGCGTGCCTCCAGCCCCCTCCGTGGACGGCGGTTCCCGAGGCCTCCGGGGTGGACCGCCCCCGGCGGCCGTCTTCCGGCGGAACGGGCGAGACCGTCATCGGCGGCGCTCGCCGCTCCGCTTGCTGCTCCGCTGGACGTCGACCGGGCGTTCCGGCGAGATCGCGCCCCGAAGGCGGCGTCTTCACCCGTTCCGGACCCGAGGTGGACCATGAAGGAGTCGGAGTCTTCCGCGGTCATCGCGACGCTGAACGAGATCCTCGAGCTCGAGCTGGCCGGGGTCGTTCGCTACTCGCACTACTCCCTGATGATCTTCGGGCACGCCCGCATCCCGATCGTCTCCTGGATGCGGGGCCAGGCCACCGAGGCGCTCGCCCACGCCGTCACCGCGGGCGAGTACGTCACCGCGCTCGGAGGTCACCCCTCGCTGGCCATCGGAAAGCTGCTCGAGACCCACAAGCACGACATCGACCAGATCCTCCGCGAGGCCCTGGAGCACGAGCTGGAGGGCATCGCCGCCTACAAGAAGTTGCTGAAGCAGACCGAGGGCAAGAGCGTGGTCCTCGAGGAGTACGCGCGGAAGATGGTCCACGGCGAGGAGACCCACGTCATGGACATCGAGAAGATGCTCCGCCGCCCCGGGAAGCTCGAGCCGGCGCGCTGAAGCCGCAGAGCACGCTGCACCTGTAACGCGTCTTCATCAATTGCTCCGGCGGCCGTGCGTACAGGCGTCCCCCTGGTGCGGGGGCTGAGAGGTGCGGACTCTCACCCGTCAGCCGAAGACCGCCGAGAGAATGATCGCCCCGGCGCCGATCAGCAGCGCGGAGAGGGTCAGCGCGACCACGCCGGCCGCCCCGGACACCGGTGATTCCTCGAGCGCGCGGGCCGTGCCGATGGCATGGGAAAGCGTCCCGAACGCGAGCCCCCGCGCCACCGGTGAGCGAACGCGGGCACGGCTCAGGAGCGCGGGGCCGATCGCGCTGCCGACGAGCCCGCTGGTGAAGACGCAGACCGTGGTGAGCCCCGGCTGGGTGTGCACCACCTGCGACAGTCCCAGCGCCACGGGCAGGGTGACCGACTTGAGCGAGGCGGCGCTCATGAGCGGAGCGGGCAGCCCGAGCAGCTCGCCCAGGCCCCAGACCACTGCCACCGTGCTTGCACATCCGCTCAGGGCGGCGAGCACCGCGGCCCAGGGATGCGCGGCGAGGAATGCCCGCTGGCGGAAGAAGGGGAGGGCGAGCGCCGCGGTCGCCGGTCCGAGGAGCCAGAGCATCGGCACGGACCCGCGCACGTACGCCTCGAGCCAGGGGGGAGGCAGGAGCGCGAAGACCGTTCCGCCGGCCAGCACGGCGAGCAGGAGGGGGTGGAGCAGCGACGCCCGGAGTCGCCGCTGCACGAGGCTGCAGGCCCAGTAGAGCGCCACGGTGAAGGCGGTGGCGCCCAGGATCTCCAGCGCCCTCATCGCCGCTCCCGGTCCACCACCGCCTGCGCCACTCGACCGGCAACGAGCTGGCCGACGACGAGGCTCGCCAGCAGGACGAGGGCCAGGCCGAGCCCGTGCCCGCGCACGACGTGGAGCTCGCGAATGACCCCGATTCCCGGCGGAAGGAAGATCACCGGGAGGAACCTCAAGAGAAGATCGCCGCCGCGATCCACAGCCCGCTCGGGCACTGCGCGGGTGACGAGCAGGGCGATCAGCACCAGCAGCGCGAGGAGCCCCGGGGGGACGGGAATCCCCGTGCGCGCGACCAGCCACTGGCACGCCGCGAACAGCCCCCCCAGCGCCACGAGCTGCAGGCCGGTGCGAACCCAGGGCACGGGTGCGCCCGCTCTACCCGAGCTCGACGACCTTCTCGCCAAACAGCCGATCCACCGCGGCGATGAGGGCGTCCGAGACGTCCACCTTGAGCCCGGTGTTGCCGATGAGGGCCTCGGCCTGCCCGGGCAGCACGATGGAGACCGCGAGCGGCGTCGCCCCGGCGTGCTCCTTCGCCAGCCCGGAGAGCCGCTGGAGGCGGTCCTCGGTGACCAGGTCCGCCCGGACGCGCAGCTCGAGGCGCTTCACCCGCTTGTCGCGGACCTCCTTCAACGACTGCACCTGCTCGACGATGAGCTCCGCGGTGGGGTTCTCCTCGTCGCGGGTGTTCACCTGCACCGTGCCGGTCACGAGGATGGGCTCGTCGGACTTGAGCAGCGGCTCCCAGGCCTCGTATCCGGGCCGGGGTCCGGACTTGGTCCACTTGCCGTCCTTACCCATCACCGAGCGGCCGCCCTCCTTACCGGGGAAGCAGACCAGCTCCACCGAGCCGCTCAGGTCCTCGAGCGTCACCCAGGCCATGCGCTTGCCGGTCTTGGTCGGGCGCTCGCGTAGCTGGGACACGATGCCGGCGACGGTCACCACGTCGTCCCGGCGAGCACGCTGCACCGCCGCCGCCGGTCGTGCGTAGCGCTGCAGCTCACGGGCGTACTGATGGAGGGGGTGGCCGGAGACGTAGAAGCCGATGGCCTCCTTCTCCATCGCCAGCCGCTCCTTCTCCGGCCACTCCTCGAGCGGGGTGTACTCGGGCCGGCTCACCGAGACTGCGGGCCCCGGTTGCCCGGCATCCTCCAGGAGGCCGAACAGGGAGGACTGCCCCACCGCCCGGTCCCGCTGGGCCGAGGCTCCGCGCTCGAGCGCCTTCTCGACGGACTCGAAGAGCTGCCGCCGGGGACGACCCTCGAAATCGAACGCCCCGGCCTTCACCAGCGCCTCGATGACCTTCCGGTTCACCCGCCGGCTGTCCACCCGCTCGGCGAAGTCGAAGAGGTCGCGGAACGGCCCGGCCTGCCGGGCCTCGAGGATCGCCTCGATGGCGCTCTCTCCCACGCCCTTGATGGCGCCGAGGCCGAAGCGGATCTTCCCGTCCACGGCGCCGAAGGCCAGCTCGGACACGTTCACGTCCGGCGGAAGCACCTCGTAGCCCTGCCCGCGCGCCTCGGCGATGTGGGCCACCACCTTGTCGGTGTTGTCCTTCTCGCTGGTGAGGAGCGCGGCCATGAACTCGACCGGATAGTGCGCCTTGAGCCAGGCGGTCTGGATGGTGATGAGGCCGTAGGCCGCCGAGTGGCTCTTGTTGAAGCCGTACTCGGCGAACTTCTCCATGAGGTCGAAGATCTCGCCGGCGACCTTGGGGTCCACGCCGTTCTTCTGGCAGCCCTCGAGGAAGCCCTGGCGCTCGGAGGCCATCACCTCGGCCTTCTTCTTCCCCATCGCGCGGCGAAGCAGGTCGGCGCGGCCGAGCGAATACCCGCCCAGCACCTGGCTGATCTGCATCACCTGCTCCTGGTAGACGATGACCCCGTAGGTGTCCTTCAGCACCGGCTCGAGCGCCGGATGCGGATACGTCACCCGCTCCCGGCCGTGCTTGCGGTTGATGAAGACGTCCACCATCCCGGAGTCGAGCGGCCCCGGGCGATAGAGCGCGCCGGCGGCGATGACGTCCTCGAAGCACGACGGCCTGAGCTTCATCACCATCTCGGTGAAGCCGCTGGACTCCATCTGGAAGACGCCGGCGGTGTCCCCGCGGGAGATGAGGTCGTACATCGCCGGATCGCCGAGGGGGATCTGGTGGGCCTGGAGCCGCGCCTCGGGCGCCCGGCCGCGGTTGACCAGGTCCAGCGCGTTCTGGATGACGGTGAGGGTGGTGAGCCCGAGGAAGTCGAACTTCACCAGCCCCGCGGCCTCGACCTCGTCCTTGGCGAACTGGGTGATGAGCGCGCTCTCTCCCGGCCGCTGGTAGACGGGCACGAACTCCCAGAGCGGCTTGTCGGCGATGACCACCCCGGCGGCGTGCTGATCGCGCCGGGCAGGATCACCGACTTCTGCCCGCTGTACCAGCCTCCCGGCAGCGACAGCGCGGTGAGCCAGTTCGACAAGGACGACGTCGCGGCCGCGGGGCTGGTGAAGTTCGACTTCCTG
>RPRB01000221.1 GCA_003818285.1 Myxococcaceae bacterium | reverse complement strand
CCGGCAGCCGCAACGTCGGGCTCGTCAACGTCGCGGGCACGCGTGCGAGCCCACCGGCCATCTGGGCGGCGATGGTGCGACAGGGCCAGTGGAAGAGCTGGGCCCTCATCCTGGCCTTCGCCTTGTGCCTCCTGCAGCTCCTCGTCATGCTCAGGCTGGCTCGAAGGGAGCCGGACATCGTTCTGATTTCCCCGGACGGGAAGAGCACCTACCTGCCGCGCAGTCTGGCCAGCGAGGCGCTCCTGCGCTTTCTGGACGAGCAGCGGCAGCGCCCCAGCGACATCACCGTCGTCCACTTCACCCGGACCTTTCTCCAGCACTTCCTGGCCACCAACTCGACGAGCTACGAGGCGTCGTTCCGGGAAGCGCTGGGCATGCTCACGCCCGCGCTCCGGGAGCGGCTGGTCCGGGAAGCGGAGGCTAGCAAGCTGCTCGAGCAGGTCCGGGCCAGCGGCACCCGGGCGGAGCTGGAGTTCGAGCAGCTGGACATCGTCGAGCGGAGCGAGCAGGCCCTCCAGCTCCGCGGGGTGCTGCTCCGGCGGACGGAGGCCCTTGCGGACGGCGCACCGGTGGCCCTGGAGCGGCTGCACCTCGAGCTCGTCGAATCGATTGTGCCCCGGACGGCGGCTCACCCGGACGGTCTTCTCATCGGGCATCTGTCGAGCCGCGCCCAAAAGCTGGACCTCCACTCTCCGCCGCCGGCGCTGGAGACCACGCCTCGTGCCCCGTAGCGCCACGGCCGCGGCGCTCATCGGCGCTCTCCTCTTGGGGGAGGGAGCTCCCCGGGCCGGGCCTCCAGACGTGGTGACGAGCGGGAAGCGCTCGCTGAAGCGCCGCACGCTGAGCGTGACGGACGCCAACTTCAACGACGTTCAGGTCATCCACGTGGCTGGCGGCGTGCCGACCACGGTGAGCTTCCGGCAGCCCATTCGTCCGGAGAGCGTCATCCTCGCCGACACCGCCAACGTGTTCCTGCCGGTGAAGGCGTCGGAGGCGAGCATCGTCCTCATCCCAAAGCGGGACCTGGGGCGCCGCTCCACCACGACCCTCACCGTCACGCTCGCCGATGGAACCATCGTCCCGCTCGTGCTCGCCACCATCCCTCGGGAGGCGGACATCGGCGTGGACGTCGATGTCGCGCTCGTCACGCGCGCTCCCGCTGAATCCGCCACCGCTCTGAAGGCGTCGGCCGCTCAGCTGCGGGCAGACCTGGACGAGTGCCGGGCAGATCAGGGAGCCGCCGGGGTGGCGAAGGTGGCCGGCCTGGTTCTCCAACAGGACGTTTCCCAGCCGCAGGTGTTCGAGCGGCACGAGGTGGGGCGCCGCGACAAGCAAGAGCGCCTCCTCGTCGAAGTTCGACAGGTCTACCGCGTCTTCGGCCACAGCTACCTGCTCGTCACCCTGGAGAATCGAGACCCTTCCCGCACCTGGGTCCTCGACCACCCCGAGCTGTCTGCCACCGGCGGCGGCCAGTCGGTGGACGTCCAGGTGGTGTCATTCCAGATGGAGCCGGTGTCGCTGGCGCCCAACGAGACGGCGAAGCTGGTGGTGGCTTTCCGAACTCCCCCTCAGGGGAGTACGAATTCCTTTCGGCTCCAGCTGCTGGAGAAGAATGGGAGCCGTCACGTGAAGCTCGACGGTCTCTCGTTGTGAAGTCCGAGACCGCCCCGGTGGGGATGGGCGGCCCCGAGAACGGGATGTCCATGTACGACGACATCGACCCACGGAACTTGCCGGTCGGGACGGTCGTCGACGGCTACACCGTCAGGGGGCGGGTCGGCGGCGGGGGAATGGGAGAAGTCTACCGGGTCCAGCGCGGCGCGGAGACATTCGCCCTGAAGCTCCAGGGCGAGCGGCTCACCGATGCCATGGACCCCGTGAAGCGGGAGGACCTCGAGGCCCGCTCGCGAAGAGAAGCGGCGGTCCTCCTGAGTCTGAGCCACCCCAACATCCTCGACATCATCGGGAGCGGGCGCTGGCCGGACCGCTCGGGCTACCTCTACCTCATCACCGAGCTCGTCGAGGGCGACGCGCTCGACGTCTGGCAACTCAAGCGAAGGCCGTCGCTCCGACAGCTGGTCGTCGTCTTCGAGCGGGTGGCTGCCGCACTCGACTACATGCACCGGGCCGGCGTGTTTCACCGGGACATCAAGGAGGGCAACGTCCTGGTCCGGAAGGACGGAAGTCCGGTCGTCATCGACCTGGGCATCGCCCGCTCCCCCGCCGCATACACGCTGACCCGGGTGGGCACCGTCATCGGGACGACCACCCACCTCTCTCCTGGCATTTACCGCTACATCGTCGGGGACAAGTCCCGCGCTTACCGCTTCGGGCCGCAGGACGACCTTCACGCGCTCGGCTTCATGCTCTACGAACGGCTCACCGGCACTCCGCCGTTCCGGGTGCGCGACGACGTCGAACTTCCGGAGTTCGAGTACTACCACCAGGTCATCGAGCACGTTCCCTCGGCGCCGAGCATCCTGAATCCGGGGGTGCCGGAGGGCCTCTCGTCCATCACGATGCGGCTTCTCGCCAAGACGCCCGAGTCCGGGTACTCCGGAGCAGCTCCGGTCCGGGAGGAGCTGGAAGCCGCGCTGGCCGCAGCGCCGGCTTCCTGGGACGTGCCATTCGTTCCCCCGCGGCGCCCCGCGCGGAAAGACTTCAGCCGGGCAACCCTGGCCCGGACTCCTCGGGGGAGCGAAACAGGGGAGACGGCGGGCGTCCCGCGCGCCGAGGAGGGCGGCACGCCTTCACAGGCGCCTGGAAACACCCAGGCGGCGATCGACGTTCTGGTCGGACGCGCAGCAGCTCCTCTGGCCGACGCGTCAGGCATCCGTGTGCCGACGCCTGCTGCTCCCTCGTTTCGTCCCCTCGAGGGCGAAGGAACCCCTGCGAGCCCGCCGCAGCCGGAGAAGGTTCAAGGCTTGGGCGAGACAGCTCTGCAGAGGCTCGGCGAGCAGCTCCGGGGAGAGCCGCGGCGCCGTCGGCGCCCCGGCGCACTCGCCGTCGCCTTTCTGGGAGCACTGGTTCTGGTGGGAGGCGCGTTGGCCGCGCGCTCGCTCCTGCAGAGCCGCCGGGCGACGCCGAAGACGCTGCTCGAGCGTTACCGCGAAGATCTCGCCAGGGAACAGGCCGCGCCCGGGGAGGCGAGCGGCACGAGTCCCGAGGCTCCCTCGCTGTCGACGCTTGCACCGGCTCCTCCCGCTCCGGCGACAGGCTCTGCTGGGTCACCGCCGAAGACAGGTGCCCGTGTATCCGAGGAGGCGGCGGCGATGCCGGCTGCGCTCCGGCCAGAGGGTGCTGCGTCGAGCGAGCCCTCCAGGTCCGACGAGCGGGCGATCCGCGCAGAGCTCGAGCAAGCCTACGGCACGAAGCGGCCGACCATCGCCTCCAAGGGCCATTCGCGGCCAGCAGCGATGCCTTCCTGGGTGAAGGGCGTCGAGGTCGTCGATGCCAAGGCAACCGCCACGGAGAAGAAGCTGGGCGGACGCTACGGGGACCATCTCCGCTTCCAGCTCCGGAGCAACCTCGACAGCCGTCTGTGCGGCTCGGGAACGGTGGAGGCCGTCCTGCTCCGGCCGTACCTCGTGGAGGGGGCCCTGGTGCTTCCCTCGCGGACCCTGGCCTACGGCCAGTGTTCCTCGCACGGAGGCCGCTTCCTCATTACCTTCAGCCGGCTTCGCCTTCCCGAAGGGAACGAGCCCCAGTTCGAGGGCCTCGCCATGGACGTCACCGACGGCAAGCCGGGGCTCCTCGCGAGCCGGCGACTGAGCGGCAGCAGCCCGCCGACAGCCCAGCAGAGTGCCGGCGGGGAAATTGCCCGCGGGGCCGCTTCGACGGTCCTGAGCGCGGCGACCGGGGGCGCCGGGGTCGCCGGACAGGTGGCCAACAGCGCCGGGCAGACCGCCATCAACACCCGAGCGGAGCAACCCGCTGCGGCGGAGGAGGCGTTGCTCCTCGATGCCGGCGTGGGGATCGACGTCTTCATCAGACAGCCCTTCTGAAGCCGCGTTCCGCCGGAGAGTCTCGCACGATGGACTCCCGCGGGACCCAGGGTGCGGCGCGACACACGTGCGTTCTGTGTGTCCCCCGCGCGAGGGTGTACGGAACACTGTGCCGTTGACACCCAAATGGGTTGACAGTGGTACCTAAATAGAACTACAGTCGCAACCCCGGGTCGAAGGAGGACCCATGCGAGGAAGAATTCACAGCCGGGCGCTGCCCATTGCAGCGGTGGGGGTCCTCGCAGCTGTCCTCGGCATCCGGTGCGGAGGCGGCCCCCCGCCCATCGGTCCACTCCGGCCCATCGTGGACGGTGGGAATCCGAACGTCACCGGGTACGTCGTCAAAGGACCGGTCGCGGGTGCAACGGTGACCGCCTACAAGCTCGGCGCGGACATGGAGCGCGGTGCCGAGCTCGGCTCCGGCACGACAGCTGTGGACGGAAGCTTCGGCCTGACCTTGCCGGCCTACAGCGGGGACGTGCTTCTCGTCGCCACGGGCGGCTCCTACGTCGAAGAGGCGCTGGCTCCGCCAAGCGGGAGCACCGCCGGCAGCACCCCGCTGAACGTGAACGTCGACTTCCTCGGGGTGCTCAGTGGGTACGCGGCGGGCGTTCCTGCGGTGGCCAACATCACGCCCATCTCGCATCTGGCCTACCACCTGGCCCGCTTCCACGTGCGGATGCGAGGGGAGAGCGTCGGCCAGGCAGTCGAAGACGCGTTCGCACACCTCAACGCCCACTTCGGAGGGCTGGGGCTGAAGGACCTCGACTGGCGGACCGTCTCTCCGGCGAACCTGGGCAGCGGGGGTGGGGCTCAGCTGACGGCCGCCCAGCGAGCAGCCGTGGTGCTCGTGGGACTGTCTCAGTGGGCGGTGGAGATCTCGACTCGGGCCGGAATCTCATCCGGAGGCCAGGTGAACTCGCTGAGCGTCCTGACCGCGCTCGCCGAGGACGTCGGCGCCGACGGTATCTTCGATGGAAGAGGCACCGGGGGTGCGCAGCTGCTCCTTCCACCGAGGGGAACGGTTACTTCAAGCGGGCCGTCAGCAACGGCCCTGGACGGGACCACGGTCCGGCTGGGCCTGGCCAGCGCGATCGCGGATTTCGTCAATTCGGCTCAGAACGGGAGCGGCATCACCATCCCAGACATCGGGGCTCTGACCGCCGCGCTCAGCGCGAACTCCGACGCTTACCTCTTTGCCACGCCAGGGACGACGTTCGATGTCGCGCCGCCGACGGTGACGGTGGCCTCCGCCCCGCCTCCCTATACCAACCAGAGCACGGTGACGTTCACCATCGTCGCCGACGATGGCCCCAACTCCACGGGCGTCAAGTCGGCCTGGGCCAAGCTGGGCGACGGAACGAAAGTCCAGGGCGTCCTGGCCAGTCCGGGGGGCAACGTGTGGACTTTCTCCAACGTGACCACCGGAGGCCCGAACCCCTACTTCGAGGTGTGGGCCATCGACAACGCCAACAATTCCGGCGAGTCGGTGGCGGTCGGTCCCTTTCACGTCAAGCTTCCCTGCCTGAAGGACACCGTTCCACCTACCATCGTTTTCGAGTCCTCGGTGGCCAGCTACTTCGACGAGCGGACGATGCAGCTCGCGAGCGGGGCCGTGCCGCCCGTTTTCGTCTGGCCGCCTGGCACCCAGAAGTCCCCCGTCGTTCCCGGCCCCGGGTCCATCTGGAAGAGCAACGTGCGGCTCTCCGGTGGCCCGAGCGTCTCCGCGGCCGAGCTCGAAGGACCGAATGCTCAGAACGTTCCCTTCCTGCAGATCTCCGTCCCCGTGAATCCCGCCACGGACGCTCCCATCAGCTCGGTGACCTACAGCATTACGGTGCAGCCTAGCGGTCCCACCTCCACCGGCTCCCTGCTACCGGCGGCACGCACTGCCCCCGCCGCCCAGTACTTCGACTTGCCGTTCACCAGCGAGACCGTTCCGGCTCTCCGCACGGTGACGGCGAGCCCAGTTGGCTTGGTGGCTCTCGTGATCGCGACGGACGCCGCCGGAAACGTCACGACCAAGCAAATCGAAACGGGGACGGCCAGCACGCTTGCCTTCCACATCGTCGGCGCTCCGCTGTTCCTCGCCGAGGACACCAGCTACTCCGGCGCAGGCGACGGCAGGTCCATCTATCCGTTCACGTTGTCTAGCGGCACCTACGGGAACAAGTTCAGCGGTTCGAATGGTGGCGAGCTCGCGCGGGTCGCGCGCTTTCGGGTGTTCAATCCGTACGCGGTGGGTGTGCCCTTCGCCGCGACCTTCGCTTCATTTGTCGCCAGCGGAGTCGAGCAATGGGATGACCTCGTCTGGTCGGTGGGCGTGCTGCAATGGGACATCATCGGCGGAGGGTGCGAACCCGTCGACCCCTCGCCCTGCCCCAAGTTCTTGAACCCGAATCAGCCCTATCAGCTGAGTGTGGGAGGACCCTTCTCCTGCGAGGCCGCCTCCAACCCTCAGAGCCAACCCAATCCCGGAGTTCAGGTGTTCTCCAGCAACGCCGGCCTGCTCTCGGCCTGGAACAGCGGCAACGAATCCGTCGCGGCGCAGACCTATGGAACCCGGTTTCTCGTCCCTGCAGCGTTCGGAACGGGGCCAGGCTCGGTCGTGGTCTACGTCGGACGCGCCTTCGGAGCATTCGGGCTCCCGCCCTACGTCTTCACGACGCTCGGCAATCCGGACGGCATGTCTCGCTACTACCGATTCCTGCAGGACGCTTACCTCCGTGGCGCGCTCGTCAGCCAGTCCAGCTGCGACTGCGACACGTCGAGACCGCCCATCTGCAGCAAGAGCGAGGTTCATGACTTCACTCAGCGCCGGTGGACGCAAGCCCTGACCGCGGCGAGCGAGACCTACAGCGGTGGACTGAGCGTGACGACGTACGCGTTGGTGGCCCCCAACCAGGACCTGGGCGAGGGCGACGGCGCGCAGACCATCCCCTTCGCTGGCGGCAAGACGTACTGAACGGAGCGAACCATGAGGCGCGCCCTTCTGCTCGCGGCACTGTGCTCGGTCGGGGTGAGCTGTTCGGAAAAGCGGGGACCGGCCGGGCCGCAAGGGCCTCAGGGGCCCCCCGGAGCGCCCGGTGCACAGGGGCCACAGGGCATCCAGGGACCACCGGGACCGGCAGGGGGTGGCGTGTACACCTCTCGCAACAACCTCAGCTGCTACAAGGTTCAAGGCATCCAGCCAGGAACCCCTGGAAACCAGGTGAGGGTCGTTGCCAGATGCACCGCAGACGATGAGATCCCGATTTCCGGCGGCTGCGACAATCTTTCAACCGCTTCCGATTCTAAGCTCCTCCCAAACGGATTCGGGCCCGTCGACTGGGAGCCTGTGGGCGGGGTACGGCCGGGATGGGCATGTGGCTGGACGACCCGCGACCAGACCGACTTTGGCGCCGGTGAGTATGCGAATTTCTTCTCGAGCATCTGCTGCGCGCACCCGTGAGCATCCGAGGTTTACCTCGAGCACTCGCATGCTTGTTCCTGGTTGGAGCCTCGCCAGCGTGGGCCGACCGCGGCGCGCTGTCACTCGACTTTGGCGCCGGGGCCACGGTGCTCCGGATTGCTGCGCCCTACGTCACGACTCCCAGCACCGCCTGGGCCATCTCCCCGGCGTTCAACGTCGGACTCCGATACGCGCTGACGAACGCGGTCGAGTTCTCGGTGGCTGGCTTCTACGAGTTGCCCGCCCACTACGCCTACGCCAATGTCGCGG
>RPRB01000220.1 GCA_003818285.1 Myxococcaceae bacterium | reverse complement strand
CTCCGCGCGCTTCCACGGGCGTCCCCCTGGTGCGGGGGACTGAGCCTCAACGCTGGCGCGCTCCGCGCGCTTCCACGGGCGTCCCCCTGGTGCGGGGGACTGAGCCTCAACGCCGGCGCGCTCCGCGCGCTCCCACGGGCGTCCCCCTGGTGCGGGGGACTGAGCAGGGACGCGCGGCGCTCGTGCGCCCGGGCGGGCCTCGCCGGGTGTGGGCCCGAGCGAGCCTCAGTGGGCCGCGTCGTGCGCCGCGGGCACCCCGAGCAGACCCGTCTCCGCTGCGAACGCCCGCAGCCGCTGGACCAGCTCCCGCGGGCGTTCCATCTGCGGAACGTGGCCGAACCCCTTCACCACCTCGATCCGCGCCCCGGACGGCAGGTGCGCGCGGTACCACTCGAGCTGCTCGCGGGGGAGGAGCTTCTCGCTCGCGCCCCAGAGCAGGAGCGTGGGGGCTCGCAGCCCGGCCAGGATCTCCGGCGGGATGTGATGGCGCTCCTGGGCGTGGGTCCGGAGCGCGCGCACCGCAGCCGTGGCGTGCATCTTCTTCAGCTCGGGGGCGAAGAGGATCGCGACCAGCGGGGCGCGGTGGAAAAGCCGCCGGGTGAGCCGGACCGCATCCCGGGTCGTGCGCACGTCGAGGATGCGCATCAGCTCCACCAGCGACTCGCGCGTCATCTCCCCGCCCGCCGGAGCAACGAGCGCGAGCGCAACCACGTCCTCCGGGTGCGTCGCCGCGAGGATCACCGACAGGGCGCCCCCCAGCGAATTCCCCACCACGAACGCCGGAGCCTGCACCACCTCGTGGCAGAAGGCGTGGAGGACGCCGAGCTGCTCCTCGAGCGTCAGCGGTCCGGAGGCCGGGAGCGGAGAGAAGCCGTTGCCGGGAAGGTCCACCGCGTACACGGCCGAGAAGTCCCGGGCCAGCGCACGAAGGATGCGCGCCCAGCCGTTGGCGCTCCCGCCGAGGCCGTGCACCAGCAGGACCGGCGGGCCCGCGCCCGTGCCCGTGACGCGGTAGGCATGGATCGAATGCCCGCCGACGAGGTGCAGGTCGGACGCGACGCCCGCGGCGACGAGGCGCCTGCGCACGTAGCCCTGCAGCGTCGCGAGGAGGTCCACGGAGAGAAGGTAAGAGTCGTGCCGCGCTGCGTCAACCACTTTACTCACGGCGCTCGGGCCATCGCCGCGCCCACCCAGGGCATCGGGTCCACGGCGTGGCCCCGGCGGCGAACCTCGAAGTACAGGTACGCGCCCTTGAGAGAACCGGTGTCCCCGACCGTCCCCACCACCTCCCCGGGGAAGACGCGCGCGCCGACCGGCCGAAGCATCTCGGCCAGGTGCGCGTAGATCGTGTGGTACCCCGCACCGTGGTCGAGGACCACGAGGTTCCCGTACCCGCCGAGCCAGCCGGTCCAGGCCACCGTCGCCGGGGCGAGCGCCTTCACCGGCGCACCGGCAGGGGCACGGATGTCGAGTCCCTTCTGGACGGTGACGGTGTTGAACTTCGGATGGACGAGCTTTCCGAAGGCCACCTCCACGTGGCCGGCCGCGGGCAGGGGCAGCCTGCCCCGGAGCGCGCCGAAGCCGGTCGACTCCGGCTCCTCGAGCACCGACGCGACCGCCTGGAGCTGCGCGCGCGAGCGCGCGAGCTCGGCCAGGACCGACCCGGCGGCCCGGGCCTTCGCCTGGAGCAGCTGCAGGGCCTCGCCGAGCTCGGTCTGCTGACCGGCCGCCTCCTCGGCCTCGGCGCGCAGCTCGACCAGCCGGCTTCCCATCTGCCGCTTCCAGGCGTCGAGCTGCTCGAGTCGCGAGCGCTGGAAGAGCGCCACCGAGCGCATCTCCTCCAGGGCGGCGAGGTCGGTCCGGACCAGCGAGGAGAGGGCCCGCGCGCGCCAGGCGAAGGTGGCGACATCCTCCGCCGGCAGCAGGACCTCCAGCGGGCTCCGCTGGGTGAACCGGTAGAGGGAGAGAAGCCGGGGGCGGAGCCGCTGCACGCGCGATTCGAGCACCGCCCGGGCCAGGGCCTCCTCGGCCTCGGCGGCGGCGAGCCGGCTCCCCAGCACGCGCAACTGCGACGCGAGCGCGGCTGCCCGGGCCGCCGACACCCGGGCCAGCCCGGCGTAGACCCCGAACGCGGCCTCGGCGTTTCCCGACTGGTTGCGCAGGGACCGGACCAGCGCGCGCTGTGCCTCCAGCGGGTCCGACTCGGGCTCGCCCGCCTGGGCGGAACGGGCGCCGAGCAGCGCCAGGGCGAGCGCGACCGTCCGCCTCATGCGCGGAGAAACCGGTGCACGGCGAGGTAGCTCCCGGCCAGACCCAGCCCCGCCCCGGCCAGCGCCAGCTCGAGCGCCTCCATCCACGGGGAGGCGTCGGCCCCGGCTCCGGGCAGCCGGAGGAAGGAGAGCAGCGTGGAGAGCTGCGGCGAGACCGTCTGGCGAAAGGCGATCAGCCCGGCGATGGCCAGCGCCGCACCGGCGATTCCCTGCAGCGCTCCCTCGAGCAGGAAGGGCGCCTGGACGAAGCGGTCCGTCGCCCCGACCAGCTTCTGGATCTCGACCTCCTCGCGACGGGCGTAGATGGCGAGCTGCAGCGTGGCGGAGACGATGATCAGCGTCGCGCCCACCAGGACGACGAAGGCCACCCACCCGGCCCAGCGCACCGCGCGTGCGATGGCCGAGAGCCGCTCCACCGCCTGTTCGCCGTAGTCGACCCCGGTCACCGCCGCGATCCCACGCAGCTCGGCGGCGAGCGCGCGGAGCGACGCGGGCGCGCGCATCGACTCCGGCACCCGAACCTCGAGCGACGGGGGCAGGGGATCCTCGGACAGCCCGCGCAGCGACTCGGCGGCCGGCCCGAGCTCCCGGACCAGCCGCTCCAGCGCGGCATGCGGGCTCACCTCCTCGACCGCCATGCCCCGGCGGCGCAGCCCGTCGGCCACCGCCGTCCGGGCTGCGGGAGGAACGCGGGGATCGAGGTAGACCGTCACCCGCACCTCCCCTCCCAGGCTTCCCACCAGCCGGTCCAGCTCGTGGGCCGCCGACCGGGCCAGGCCGAGGGTGAAGAGCGCGATGGCGAGGGTGATGGTGGAGACGGCGTGGACGAAGGGCTGGTGCCGGATGCCCTCCATCGCCGAACGCCAGAACGTCTGAGCCTTCGCGACCGCGCTCACCAGAGGGCCTCCCGCCCTACCCCACCCGGCGGACCACCGTCGGTCCACCGGCGTCGGAGACGATGCGTCCCCTGTCCAGTCGCACCACGCGCTTCCCGGAGCGCTCGACCATCGGCAAGTCGTGGGTGGCCACGACCACGGTGGTCCCCCGCACGTTGGCGTCCTGGAGCAGCGACATGATCTCCTGGCTGAGCTCGGGGTCGAGGTTGCCGGTGGGCTCGTCCGCCAGCAGCAGCGCCGGCTCGTTGACCAGCGCGCGGGCGATGACCACGCGCTGCTGCTCGCCGCCGCTGAGCTTCAGGGGAAGGCTCTCGGTCTTGTGCTGCAGCCCCACCAGCTTCAGCATCCGGTTCGCGCGCTGGCGCGCCTCGGCGCGGGGCACACCCAGCACGTCGAGCGAGAGCGCCACGTTGTCCAGGACCGTCCGGTGCGGCAGGAGCTTGAAGTCCTGGAACACCACCCCCATGTTCCGCCGGAGGAAGGGGATGCTCCCCTGACGGATGCGGGCCACGTTCCGCCCGCCCACCAGGATCTGCCCGCGGGTGGCGGGCTCGGCGCAGAACACGAGTCGGAGGAGTGTCGTCTTTCCCGCACCCGAGGGACCGGTGAGGAACACGAACTCACCTTTCTCCACCGACAGGTTCACGTCGACCAGCGCCGGCGGGTCGCCCGGGTACGCCTTGGTGACGTGGAACATCTGGATCATCGGGAGTCGGTGCGACTGGATTGTTGCAGAACGGCGCTCGCTCGGCCACGGGAAGGCCGCTTCCGTGCCAGACTCGGGGTCAAGAGTCCCTCGATGAGCGACGACTTCCAGTTTCCGGAGCCCGGGCTCGAGGCCGAGCAGACGCCCGCCCCGCTCCCGAAGCAGCGCTCCCCGCTGGTCCTGCCCTGGATTGTGGCGGGACTGGCGGTGGTGACGCTGGGCGTGGTCTCGCTCTACGCCAAGAAGCTCATCGACGACCAGGCCGCGCGCGCCTACCAGGCGATGCGGATGGCGGACGAGTACGGCTCGCGGGCCAACAAGCTCGAGTCCGACCAGAAAGACGCCCGCCGGCAGGCCATCACCGCGACGGAGAAGACCGACGAGCTCCACGCGGCCAACGCCCGCCTCGCCGAGCAGGTGGCCGACAAGGACTCGGCGCTGACCCACCTCCGGGATCGCCACCGTCAGCTGGTGACCGACCTGCGCGCCGCGCTCAAGACGAGCAAGGGCAAGGCGCTCCTCAAGCGGATCGACCGCATCCTCGCCCGGGACGCGGCAGTCGAACGCACCGAGGCGGCGCGGACGCTGACCAGCCAGTCCCCGGACGCCGGGACGCGTCGGCGATAGCTCCAGGGGTCAGCTCTTGGGCAGCACCTGCTCGACCTTGCTGGTCAGCTCGGTCGACATCGGCTCGACCCGGCTGTCGAAGTGCTCGATGACCTTCCCGTCCGGCGCGACCAGGAACTTGTTGAAGTTCCAGGTCACCGCCCCGCCCTGCTTCCCGGGAAGCCCGGTCAGGTACTTGTAGAGCGGGTCGGCGCCCGGGCCCTTCACGGGGATCTTGGAGAAGAGCGGGAAGGTGGTCTTGTAGCGGAGCTCGCAGAACTTCTTGATCTCCGCATTGCTCCCGGGCTCCTGCCCACCGAAGTCGTTGGACGGGAAGCCGAGGATGGCGAAGCCACGGGCCTTGTACTTCTCGTACAGCGCCTCCAGGCCCGCGTACTGCGGCGTGTAGCCGCACTCCGACGCGGTGTTGACGATCAGCAGGGCCTTCCCCTTGTAGTCGGCCAGGGAGGTCTCCTTGCCGTCGATGGTCTTCACCTTGAAATCGTGAACGGACATGGGCGTGCCTCCCGAGGTGAGGGCGGTGAGGGCGAGCACGGCAGCGACGAGGTGCATGCGGACGGATCCCTCCGGAACGTGACCTTCTGCGAGGATTAACAGGGATCATGGCCGGTCCGCCCGAGGACGAGCGTCCGTTCGCTGCTGCGCGGGCCCGCGGGCGCCCCTGGCCGATCACCGGCCTGTGCCTGGCCGGTGGGCTGCTCCTGGTCGTCACCTGGGCCCATGCCGCCACCGGCGGACAGGCCAGGGCATTCGGACCCGGGTACGTCCTCTATCTCGTGGTCACCACCGGAACCCTGGCCCTGGCGCTCTGGGGCCTGTGGCGGATGCGCCCCTGGGCCTTCTGGGGGCTGCCCGCGGCGCTGGTGCTCGACGACGCCGTGGTGTGGGCCATGGGCGACCTGCATCCCGGCGTGGTGGCGGCTCAGGCCGGGGCCGTCCTCCTCGCCCTGCTGCTCCGCCCGCGGGACATCGGGTGGTGGTGACCGAGACGTGGCCGAGATGGGAGGCTCGGGGAACGATGTCGGCCGCGTTCGCCGTCACCTCCCTTCACAAGCGCTTCCGCACCCGATTCGGCCGCACCGAGTCGGTGGCGCTCGACGGCGTCGACCTGGCGGTGCCCCGGGGCGAGGCGTTCGGTCTCATCGGTCCCAACGGGGCGGGAAAGACGACCTTCATCAAGTGCCTCCTCGGCATCGCCCATCCCGACTCGGGGACGGTGGAGCTGCTCGGCGGGAAGCCGGAGGATCCGCGCTCGCGGGCGCGCGTCGGCTACCTGCCCGAGCGTCTGACGCTGCCCGGAGCGTGGACTCCACGGGCGCTGCTGGCGAGCGTGGCGCGGCTGAAGAGACTCCAGCCCGGGCGCGCCGGTCTGGACGGGCTCCTCCAGCGTCTGGGGCTCGCCGAGGTCGGTGACCGGAGGATCCGGGGGTTCAGCAAGGGGATGCGCCAGCGGCTCGGGCTCGCGGCCGCGCTGGTCGGTGCGCCGGAGCTGCTGGTGCTGGACGAGCCCACCGACGGGGTGGACCCGCTCGGACGGGTGGAGATCCGCCAGCTGCTCGCGGCAGAGCTGGCGCGCGGTGCCACCCTGTTCATCAACTCCCATCTCCTCTCCGAGACCGAACGCATCTGCACCCGCATCGGGATCCTCTCCCACGGGCGCCTCGTGCGCTCCGGGCCCCTGGAGGCGCTCACCTCGGTGCAGCAGCGATGGAGAGTCCGGTTCGCGCCCGGCCCGCCCAGCGAGGCGCTGGTGGCCCTGGGCTTCGAACCGGTGGAGGGAGGCGCCTGGGAGCTCGCCGCCGGCGATGCCACGGCGCTGAACCAGGCGCTCGACCGCGCGCGCGGCGCCGGTGCCCTCCTGGTCGGGCTGGAGCGGGCCTCGCGCGACCTCGAGGACGTGCTCACCGAGGCGCTCGCCGCGGGGGCGGCATGACCCCGATCGCGGTGGCCCTGGATCTGTTGCGGGAGGCGGCGGCGAGGCGGTGGTTCCTCGCGCTCGGGCTGGCGCTGACCGGGCTCCTGCTGGTCCTGGTGACCAGCCTGCGCCTGGAGGTGGTCGACGGCGCGCTCGCCGCCAGCCGTCTGTTCGGCAAGCCGCTGGACCACAGCATCCAGGCCGCGGACGTGGCGCTCCGGCCGGTCTTCCTGGCGGCCAGCCAGGTCGTCTTCTGGGGAGGGCTCGGCTTCGGAGTGCTTGCCTGCGCCGACTTCGCGCCGGCGCTGCTCTCGCCCGGACGGATCGAGCATCTCCTCTCGCTTCCGGTGCGCCGCTGGGAGCTGCTCGCGGGCACCTTCCTCGGCGTGCTGGCGCTGGCGATGGCCGGCGCGGTGTACGCCTCCGCGGGCCTGGTCCTGGTCCTCGGCGCGAAGACGGGGGTCTGGACCGGCTGGCCGGTGCTCTCGGCGGTGCTCTCCGCGCTGGCCTTCGGCAGCGTGTACGCGGGGATGCTGGCGGTGACCGTCTGGGTCCGGAGCGCGGCACTGTCCGCGGCCGCGGGTGCCTCGCTCATCGTCCTCGGGCTCCTCGCCACGCACCGGACGGCGCTGCTGGACCTCATGGGTCGGGGACCTGGCCGTGCGTTCTTCGCCGGGGTTACCGCGGTGGTGCCGCCCCTCGGGAAGCTGGCCGACGCCGCCGGAGCTCTCGCCGCGAGCGCCCCGCTCGCTCCCGGCGGGCTGGTCCGGCTGCTGGCGGGCACGGTGGCCTTCGCCGGGGCGCTGCTCGCGGTCGCGGTGTGGCGGTTCGAGCGGAGGGACTTCTGATGACCCGCCGCTGGCTGTGGCTGCTGGCGGCGGCCTTGCTGGTCATCGCGGCCGCGTGGCTGGTGCGCATCCCCGAAGCTCGCGCGCCGCTCGCTCGCCCCGAGGTGGAGATGCCGCGCCAGCTCCGGCCGCAGGAGCGACAGCGGATGCTCGCCCGGCTCCGGCCGCCGGTGGTGGACGCCGGCGTCCACCGCAACGAGGTGCGTGATCCGATGCTCGCTGCCCTGTCCGCCAGCGGCGCCGGATCGGGGGTGGTGCTGGAGGTGAACGCGCTCCGCAACTCTCCGCTGGGCGAGCTGCTGCTCCAGTGCCTCGCCGCGCGCGAGGGCCGGGGGAATGCGCTCGAGGCGCTGCAGCGCATGGGCATCGATCCCCTCCGCGATGTCGATCGGGTGGGCATCACCGAGCACGGCATCGTTGTCTCGGGCGACTTCCACCGCGCCAACTGGGAGGGGCTCCTCGGCAGCGCGACCGGCACCCCTTACGGGGAGCAGGGGCAGATCACCGCGGTCGACCCGCGTGCGGAGGGCGGCGGCACTCTCATCGCCACCCGGTGGGGGGACTCGCT
>RPRB01000219.1 GCA_003818285.1 Myxococcaceae bacterium | reverse complement strand
GTCTAAGCTCAGGTGCGGGAGCAGATCCACCTTGTTGAGGAGGATGAGCTCGGCGGCCCGGAACATGTGTGGGTACTTGAGCGGCTTGTCCTCGCCCTCGGTCGTCGAGGCGATCACCACCCGCGCCCCCTCGCCCAGGTCGAACAGTGCCGGGCAGACCAGGTTGCCCACGTTCTCCACGAAGAGCAGCGAGCCGACCGCAGGAGAGAGCTCCTGGAGCGCGCGTCCGAGCATCTGCGCGTCGAGGTGACAGCCCGTCCCGGTGTTGATCTGGACCACCCGGGCGCCGGCTCCTCGGATCCTCTCGGCGTCGAGCCGCGTCTCCTGGTCGCCCTCGATGACCGAGACCACCCTCTGCTTTCCGAGGTCGCGGATGGTTCGCTCGAGGAGCGTGGTCTTCCCGGAGCCGGGTGAGCTCATGAGGTTGACCGCGAAGATCTCCCGCCCCTCGAGCCATCCGCGGTTGCGCTCGGCCAGCAGCTGGTTCTTGCCGAGAATCTCCCGCTCCAGCTGCAAGGTGCGGGTGGCGGTGGTGTCCGCGATCGCAGGCGGGTGCTCGTGCCCGTGGGCGTGGTCATGCGTGTGCCCGTGATCGTGCGCGTGGTCGTGGGCGTGGTCGTGGTCGTGCATGTGGCCGTGGTCGTGGGCGTGGTCGTGGTCGTGCGTGTGGTCGTGGTCGTGGTCGTGCGCGTGCCCGTGGTCGGGATCGCGGTCACTGCCGACGAGCGCCGAGGCCGCGTCGGCGCTGATCGTTCCGGAGCACCCGCAGGTCGCGCACATTCAGTTCACCTCCACGCTCCGGATCCGCAGCTCGCGTCCGCAGACGATGTCCAGGAAGGGGTTTCCACACGGGCACTGCGTGAGCAGCTCGTCCATGTCCAGGTCGCGGTCGCAGCTGGCGCATCGCCCCCGGCCCGGCACGTCCACGATGTCCAGGCGCGCGCCTTCCACGCGCGTGCCACGGGCGCAGGCATCGAAGCAGAAGCGGACCGCGTCGGGGACGACGCCGGACAGCTTACCGATCTCCACGGTCACCACCAGCACCTGGCCCTCGGGGACTGCATCGCAGACCGATTCCACGATGCCCTGGCTGATCG
This sequence comes from Myxococcaceae bacterium, assembly GCA_003818285.1. Classification (GTDB taxonomy): domain Bacteria; phylum Myxococcota; class Myxococcia; order Myxococcales; family Myxococcaceae; genus RPRB01. The sequence continues at coordinate 6,735 of RPRB01000219.1, read as the reverse complement.
ACAGCTCGTGCATGAGTTTCGACCCGTCCGCCGTGCATCCCCCGGGCCACGGTGCATCCAGGCCCGCGAGCCGCATACATCCGCGCAGGATTTGCGCGCCCGCGAGGCGGCAAGGCAACTCGGGCGTGGTGGATCAGGACTCCCCCGACTTCTACGGCCGGCCGTTCCGCGCGCGCCAGAGCGCCAGCATCTCGCGGCGCGTTCGAGGGCCGAGCGCTGGAACCCAATCAGCGCCAGTCTCCCGCCACTCGGCCCGGGCGCGGGCCAGGTCGTCCGCCCGCACCTTCTGCCGGAGCTTCTCCGCATCCACGCCGTAGACCCGCGCCGCGTTCAGCCCGAGGACCTTCCGCTTCACCTCGCGGGTGAGAGCAGGGTAGCCGTGCTTCTGCTGCAGCTCGGGGGCGATCTCGAAGGCGCGGAACGCCTCGATCTGGTCTTGCGGAGGGCCGAACCAGATCGAGTCGGTGCCCCAGAGCACCCGGTCCTCGCCCAGGTGCTTCAGCAGCTTCCCGAGCAGGTGCGCCGCCTGGTCCGGATCGCGCATCAGGATCTTCCAGACGGCGCCGAGGTCCGCGTACACGTTCGCCCCGGGGCGCAGGTCGTTCTCCTCGAGGGATCGGATGAGAGAGTCGAGCCCCAGCGCCCGTCCCACGTCGTATGGACCCTCGCCGACGTCGAACTCGACGCCTGCGTGGTACACGAGGAAGGTCAGGTCCGGATATCGCCGCGCGACCGGGCCGATGTCGCGGCACTGGCTGTACGTCGAATCCATCCCCGGAAGGGTGATGCCCTTGTGCACGGCCACGGTCTTCACTCCGAGCTTCCGCGCCTGGTCGAGCACCGCCGTCCCCAGCGCGCCGTCCAGCCAGTACCCGCGCCCGCCGGGTCCCCACACCGGGTACATCTTCCACGCCGCGACCCGGTGGCGCTCGGCCAGCGCCTCCATCCCGTCGACCTGGTCCTGGAGCGGTCCGCCGTTGGGCAGCACGATGCCGTGCAGGTGCAGCCGTCCGGGTCCGGCCCGATCCATCTGCTCGCGCGTCCGCACCGCCTCCTCGATGGTCAGCGGATTGTTCCGCGGAACCTCGGCGAGCGCGCTCAGCACGGCCACGTCGGTGTCGGATTCGAGGAAGACGGCGCGCAGGAAGTGGTCTCGCGAGTAGCAGTCCAGCCACCGCTCCGCTCCACACCGCGCTTGCTCGGTCCGGGCCAGGAAGTCGAAGGCGTGATTGCGGGTGGACCAGTCCCGGGTCGGCTCCACGTGGTGGGTCTGCACGTCGAAGATCAGCTCGTCACCGCCGACCGAGGCCGCCGCCTTGGCGGGATCCACCGCGGCATCGGGCTCGACCGCGTAGCGCCCGCCGGAGCAGCCGGTCTGGTTCAGAGCCAGGAGCACCGTTGCGGTTCCGCACGCCCCGGAGAGGAGCTCCCGCCGGCTCATCCCCGCGCGTCTCGCGTGCTCGCCGGCCTCGCGGCTCGCGCGTTGCCGGGCAGCCAGCACGGGAGCGGTGGGCGCGAGCGGGAAGAACTCACCGTTGGAGACGGGTCCGAGGTCGACCGGGAGCCGCTCGGCCTGCTCGGGTAGGGACTTGCGCGGGTGACGAGGCATGACGCCGGCGAGGAGACCACTGACCCGGCACCCGGCCGCGGCGAGGCAGCGAGTGGTGCAGGAGATGCCGGCCCCGGCGTGGACTTGCTAGCGTCCGCGGGTCATGGCTCCTCCCAAGCGACGCAAAGCTCCTGCCCGCCGCGCGGCTCCCTCGCCGAAACGCGCGCCGGCGAAGCCGCGATCGGCGCGGGGATCTTCCCCTGCCGCGAAGACCCGGCCTTCCGGCGAGGCCCCGACCACGTTGCCGGTCGACGTGCAGCCCGGGGCCATCGACGAGGCGCTGCGGAAGGTCACCGAGACTCTGCGGCACTGGGCCAATACCGGCCGCTACACGAAGGTGCGGTTCAAGTTCCGTGGCAAGCCGCTCCTCCCCGATCTGCCGCTCGCCGCGGTCATGGCCGCCGAGGGGCTCACCTTCTACTGGACGGGCATCCTCCGGGCGCTGCTGGTCAACGTGGCCGGGCGGAGCGTGCTCGACGTGGAGCTGGTGAACGACTCCGAGCAGCACCTGCAGAAGGGGAAGGAGGAGCTGCTCAGCGGCGAGGTGGACCGGGCCCTCTCCGAGTTCCGCATCGCGCTCGCCAAGCAGCACGACAACCCGCGCGCCCACCTGAACCTGGGGATCGCGCTCAAGCTCAAGGGCGATCGCGCCGGCGCGCGTGCCGCGCTGGAGCAAGCCAGGGGCTTCGACCCCGACGGGCCGGTGGGCAAGGAAGCGGAGCGCCTGCTGCAGGGCCTGAACGGCGGGCCGGAAATGGGCGGGGCGGGTCCGGCGTAGATCGCTCTGTGGACTTCCTCCTCAACGTCCTGTGGATCATCCTCGGCGGCGGCTGGCTGATCTGCCTCGAGTACCTCGCCGCCGGGGTGCTCCTCTGCCTGACCGTGGTAGGCATCCCGTTCGGGTTGCAGTGCTTCAAGCTGGCGAAGCTGGGCCTGGTCCCCTTCGGCCACGACTTCGACGAGGTGCCCGGCGCCGGCGTGGGCAGCTTCGCGCTCAACGTCCTCTGGCTGGTGGTGGCGGGAATCTGGATCTTCCTCAGCCACCTCGTCCTGGGCGTGGCGCTGGCGCTCACCATCATCGGCATCCCCTTCGCCTTCCAGCACCTGAAGTTCGGGATGCTGGCGCTCGCTCCCTTCGGGAAACGGCTGCAGCGCTGAGCTCAGCCTCAGCGGCAGGCGCGCCAGGTTCCCGCCGCCAGCACCAGCATGGCGATCAGTCCTCCCGGCGGCGCGTGGAGAAGGACCGTCCAGGCCGCCGTGTACAGGGTTCCGTAGCCCACCGCTCCGAGGAGGATCCCGCTGGCGACCGGGGCGGGCGTGCCGCGGAGTCGATGGCGGGCGACGAGCAGCGAGCCGCCCACGATGAGCACGAGGTCGGGCAGGGCGAACGCCACGAACGCAGGGTCCAGGCCGCCGTAGGGGAAGAACCACTCTCGGGCTGCACGCGTGAGGAAGACCGCCACCCACCAGGCGAGGACGGCCACGGCTTGGGCCACCAGGTACGCGGCGGCTCTCCGATCCGATCCCGTTCCGGCCTGAACGACCGAGGTCACGCGAGGGAGTGTAGCCCTTCGCTGCCTCAGCCCGCGAGCGAGGCCAGGACCTCCGAGGCGTGCCGGTCCGGCGGGAACACCGGGTACCAGACCCGCTCGATTCGACCGTCGCTCTGGAGCCAGCTGAGGCGTGCGAGCAGCACGTGGCCGCCGATGGTGAGGGTGGGCAACCGGAGCGCCTCGGTGAGCGCACGGTCGGCGTCGCTCAGCACGGGGAACGGAAGGTGGAGCCGCTCGGCCAGCTCGCGCTGGTGCGTGGACTCCTGGGTGCTCAGGCCGAACACGCGAACGCCGAGGACGCCGAAGTCCTTCGCCAGGTCGCGGAAGGCGCAGGTCTCGGGGGTGCAGCCCCGGGCACCCGGGATGAGGTCCCAGTCGGGGACGAGGGGCGGCTGTCCGGGCTGCCCGGTGCGGGGATAGGCGAACACCACCGCGCGGCCCGGAATGGTGGAGAGGTCGATCCGCTCGCCGGTGGTGGCCTCGAGCGGAATGGACGGAAGCATCGTCCGGGCGAGGTGACGCGCGCGACCATCGTCCACCGGGCGAGGCAGATCGGGCGGCAAGGTGTAGATGTCGTGGCCGTAGCTCACGGTGCAGTCTCTACTGCCCGGGGCGATTCGCCGGCCAGCCCAGTGACCTGCAGCGAATCGCACGAGACGCGGCCGGTTTCGTTTGCTGCTGGGCCACCCCTCGTTGAAGCCGAGGCGCTCTCGAGGGCAGGCGAGCAGGCGAGCGAAGGACCCCGAAGACCGGGCTGCGGGAGGCCCCTCCACTCTCGAGGTGCCAAACACCTCGTTACACCCTCGAAACGGCGATTGACCCAAGGGTTACAAGCGGTTAGGTCATGGGGAGCCCCTCATGTCCGACGACCTTCCGACCCCCCCACCGCCCCCGACTCCGCCGGGTGGCGGCGCCGGCGATCTCGTGCCGATCAACATCGAGGACGAGATGCGCCGCAGCTACCTCGACTACTCGATGTCCGTCATCGTGGGTCGGGCGCTCCCCGACGTACGCGACGGCCTCAAGCCGGTGCACCGCCGCATCCTCTACGCAATGCAGGACGAGGGGCTGCTGCACAACCGGAAGTACAGCAAGTGCGCGGGCGTGGTCGGCGAGGTGCTCAAGAAGTACCACCCGCACGGCGACGCGAGCGTCTACGACGCTCTGGTCCGCCTCGCCCAGCCGTGGAACATGCGGTACCTCCTCGTCGACGGGCAGGGGAACTTCGGCAGCGTCGACGGCGACTCGGCCGCCGCCTACCGGTACACCGAGTGCCGGATGTCCGAGCTGGCCGAGGCCATGCTCGCCGACATCGACAAGGAGACCGTCGACTTCGGCCCGAACTTCGACGACTCCACCAAGGAGCCGCTGGTCCTCCCCACGCGCTTCCCGAATCTCCTGGTCAACGGAAGCACAGGCATCGCGGTCGGCATGACCACCAACATCCCGCCGCACAACATGCGGGAGGTCATCGACGGCACGCTCCACCTCATCGACCACCCCAAGGCGACCGTCCGCGAGCTGATGCAGCACGTCCCGGGCCCGGACTTCCCGACCCACGGCTTCATCCTCGGCCGCGAGGGCATCCAGCGGGCCTACGAGACCGGGCGCGGGCAGATCACGCTCCGGGCCCGCCACGAGATCGAGACCTCGGCCAAGGGCGAGCGCGAGTCCATCGTCATCTCCGAGATTCCCTACCAGGTGAACAAGGCCCGCCTCACCGAGAAGATCGCCGAGCTGGTGCGGGACAAGAAGATCGAGGGCATCAGTCAGATCCGCGACGAGTCGGACCGGCGCGGAATGCGGCTGGTCATCGAGCTGAAGCGGGACGCCATCTCCGGCGTGGTGCTGAACAACCTCTTCGCCAACACCCCGCTGCAGACCACGTTCGGCATCGTGCTTCTTGCCATCGACGGTGGGCAGCCGCGCACGCTCAACCTGAGGGAGCTGCTCGAGCGCTTCGTCAGCCACCGGCGCGAGGTGGTCACCCGCCGGAGCAGGTTCGAGCTGCGCAACGCCGAACGCCGGATGCACGTGGTGGAGGGCCTGCTGGTCGCCCAGGACATCATCGACCTGGTGATCACCATCATCCGCCGCTCGCGGGACCCCGACGAGGCGAGATGGGGCCTCATCCACGTGCTCTCGCCGTCGCTGTACGAGCACGAGCGCTTCGCCGACCTGCCCCGGCTCGACCTGGACGCCGCGAAGGCGCAGATGGAGCAGCTCGTCGCCCGGGCCCGCGCCGAGGAGCCGAGCTACGCCGGGCTCCAGCATCGGTACGAGGACGGCGGTTTCAGCGAGGAGCAGTCCAAGCAGATCCTCGAGATGCGCCTGCAGCGCCTCACCGGCATTCAGCGTGAGGAGCTGTTCAACGAGCTCATCTCGCTCACTCGAGACATCGCCCGGCTCCGCGACATCCTCGAGAACGAGTCGTCGCTCCTCGAGGTGGTGAAGGCCGAGCTGCGCGAGGTGCGGGAGAAGTTCGGCGACGACCGGCGCACCGAGATCACCGGCGAGGCATCCGAGCTGACCAGCGAGGACCTCATCGCCGAGGAGGACATGGTGGTCACCGTGTCCCACGCCGGGTACGTGAAGCGAAGCCCGCTCTCCGAGTACCGCTCGCAGCGCCGCGGCGGGCGCGGGAAGACCGGCGCGTCGATGAAGGAGGACGATTTCGTCTCCGACCTCTTCGTCGCCAGCACCCACGCCTACCTGATGCCCATCACCACACGGGGCAAGCTGTACTGGCTGAAGGTGCACGAGGTTCCGGCGGCGAGCCGGACCGCACGGGGCAAGCCGATCATCAACCTGGTCCAGATGGGGGAGGGCGAGAAGCTGGCCTCCATCCTGGTCACCAAGGGCTTCGAGGACAGCCGGTTCGTCTTCTTCGTCACCCGGAAGGGTGTGGTGAAGCGCACCGACCTGAACGCGTTCTCCAACGTGCGCTCGGCGGGCATCATCGCCCTCGGGGTGGACGACGGTGACGCGCTGGTGGCGGTGTTCATCACCGACGGCAGAAAGGACGTCCTCCTCTCCACCGCGCAGGGGATGAGCATCCGCTTCTCCGAAGGCGAGGTCCGCTCCATGGGCCGGCAGGCCTACGGGGTGAAGGGCATCACCCTCGACCCGGGTGACGAGGTGGTGGGCGCGGACGTGGTCGAGCCGGGCACCACCATCCTCACCGTCACCGAGAACGGGTACGGCAAGCGCACCGAGGAGGCCGAGTACCGGGTCCAGGGCCGCGGTGGGAAGGGCATCATCGACATCAAGACCACCGAGCGGAACGGCAACGTGGTCGGTCTGGCCCAGGCGAAGGACCGCGACGAGGTGATGCTGGTCACCAACGGCGGGATGCTTATCCGGATCAAGGTGCACGACATCTCGGTGATCGGGCGGAACACGCAGGGCGTCCGGCTGATCAGTCTGGAGAGCGCTGGAGAGAAGGTGAGCACCATCTCCAAGCTGCCCGAGTCGAGTGAGGAAACCGGCGACGCCGGGAACGGCGAGGAGATCATCTCACCCGCGACCGAGCCGCAGGGCCCGGGCCCGACCGAGGGCGGGGAGTCCTGAGCC
>RPRB01000218.1 GCA_003818285.1 Myxococcaceae bacterium | reverse complement strand
GCCGGCTGTCGACCACCGAGGCCCGGGTCCGGGTCGACCAGGGGCCTTACAGCGCCACCCGGGCGCAGGCGCTGGGCCTGGTGGACCTCATCGCCGACGACGTCGAGCTCCCCGCCGCGCTCGGGCTCGACGCGGACGAGGACCGGGCGCTGGCCGGCGCCGCCGGGCTCGGGACCTTCCGCGACTGGGAGCACGCGCGCCGCTCGCCCCGGGTGGCCTGGATGGCGTGGCGGCGGCCCACGCGCCTAGCGGTGGTCCCGATCTCGGGGATGATCGCCCAGGCCCCCTCGGGAGCACCGCCGGTCGGCCCGACCATCGCCGGGTCGGAGACGCTGGTGGCCGGCCTGCGCGCCGCAGCCCGTGACCGCTCCAGCCCGGCGGCGGTGCTCTACGTGAACAGCCCCGGGGGGAGCGCGCTCGCCTCGGAGCTGGTCCTGGCCGAGGTCCGTCGCCTCGCCGCGCGCAAGCCGGTCATCGCTTACGTGGACCGGGTGGCGGCCTCGGGCGGCTACATGATCGCGCTCGGGGCGAAGGAGATCTGGGCCAGCCCGGGAAGCATCCTCGGCAGCATCGGCGTCTTCGCCGGGAAGTTCGACCTCTCCGAGCTGCTCACCCGTCTGGGCGTGCACCGGGAGGTCCTCACCCGCGGGGAGCACGCCGGGCTCATGACCTCCGCCCGCCCGCTGTCGATCCCGGAGCACGACGCGCTCGAGGCCGAGGTGGAGGAGGTCTACGGCCGCTTCGTGGAGCTGGTCTCCGAGCACCGCCGGCTGACCCCGGAGGCGGTGCGCGCCCGCGCAGAGGGCCGGGTCTACACCGCCGGCCGCGCGCAGGAGGCGGGCCTGGTCGACGCGCTCGGCTCCTTCGAGGCCGCCTGCGCCCGGGCGTTCGCCCTCGCCGGACGGAGCCCGCGGCGCTTCGAGCTGCGTCCGTTCGGGCTGCCCCGCCGGCGGCTCCCGCTGCTGTCGCTCCTCCGCAACGCGCTCGCCCCCGCGGTGTATGCGCTCTGGTGGCCGGCCTGGACCGCACCCGGCCTCCGGGGCACCGAGGACTTCGGGGCCGAAGGGGACTGAGGGGATCCAGGTGGTTCGGAGCTAGGCTGGTCCCGCCGGTGCGCCTGCTGCCCGCCATCCTCCTCCTGGTCGCCGCCTGCTCGACGGCGCCGCGTCCCTCGCCCGCCGAGGCCTATCTCGCCGCGCTGGAGCGCGACGATCTCGACACCGCCTGGTCCCTGACCTCCACCCGCTTCCGGCAGGGGACGGACCGCGCAGCGTTCGAGGCGCGGCTGTCCGACCCCGCGGCCCGCGCCGCCCACGTCGCCCGGGTGCGCGCCGCCCTGGCCGAGGGCGCCCCCGAGCTGCTGGACGTGCCCCCTCCCACCGGCCAGCCGGCCGGGGCGGTCCAGGCGCTGGTCCGGGCGGCAAGGGCGGGCAATTTCCCCGAGGCCTGGGGCTGGCTGGCCGCCCCCGAGCGCGCCCGCTACACCCCCGAGCGCCTCGCCCGCGACTTCGAGGTCGCCCCGGGCGCCGCCGAGCGCCTCTCGCGGGCCCTGGCGGCCGTGGAGCACCCCGGCGAGACGACGGGCACCGAGACCCGCTGGCCGTTACCGACCGGTGGCGCGGTCCGGGTCGTTCTGGAGGACGGGCAGCCCCGGGTGGCCGCGCTGGAGTGACCCCGGGTTTGACAGCTCGCGCTTGCCCGCGCGAGGGTGCCCGCCCTGGTCAAAGGACCGAGAAGTCATTGGGAGCGACGATGCCCACCGAGAAGGACGTGCTCGCGGCGCTGAGCACGGTGATGGACCCCGAGCTGAACGTGAGCCTGGTGAAGGCCGGCATGGTGAAGTCGGTCCGCGTCGACGGCGGCCGGGTCTCGGCCACCATCGAGCTCACCACGCCCGCCTGTCCCCTCAAGGGGAAGATCCAGGCCGACGCCGAGGCGGCGCTGAAGTCCGTTCCGGGGGTCACCGGTCTCGACCTCACCTGGGGCGCCCAGGTGCGCGGCCAGCCGCAGGGCACCGGGATGCTCCCAGGGGTGAAGAACATCATCCTGGTCGGCGCCGGGAAGGGTGGGGTGGGGAAGAGCACCGTGGCGGTGAACCTCGCCGTTTCCCTGGCGAAGCACGGGGCGACGGTGGGCCTGCTGGACGCGGACTTCTACGGACCGTCGATCCCGATGATGACCGGCCTCTCCGACCAGCGGCCGGTGAGCCCCGACGGGACGCGGCTGGAGCCGCTCGAGACCCTGGGGATGAAGGTGATGTCCCTGGGCTTCCTGGTCGAGCCCGACCAGGCGCTGATCTGGCGCGGCCCGATGCTCCACGGGGCGCTGCAGCAGCTCATGCGCGACGTGAACTGGGGCGCGCTCGACTACCTGGTGATGGACCTCCCACCGGGCACCGGTGATGTTGTGCTCACCGTCTCCCAGAGCATCCGGGCCTCGGGCGCGGTGCTGGTCACCACGCCCCAGGACGTGGCCCTGGCCGACGTGGTGCGGGCCAAGCAGATGTTCGACAAGGTGCACGTCCCGGTGCTGGGCATCGTGGAGAACATGAGCCAGTTCATCTGCCCGCACTGCCACGCCGCGACGGCCATCTTCCATCACGGCGGCGGGCGCCGGGCTGCAGAGCTGTTCGGCGTCCCGTTCCTCGGGGAGATTCCCCTCGAGGTGCGCGTCCGGGTGGGCGGCGACGAGGGCCGGCCGGTGGTGGCCGCGTATCCCGACTCCGACGAGGCCCAGGCCTTCATGGCGGTGGCCCGCGCGGTGGCCGGCCGGGTGTCGGTGGCCAACGGCCTCCGCGCCCCGGCGGCGCCCGTCCCTGCGGCGAGCTAGGCTCTCCCGACGTGGTGGACGCCCCCGACCCGTTAGACGTGGACGTGCCGGACGCGCCCGGCGACGCCACCCGTGGCCCCATCGTCGAGCTGATGCGCAAGGTGGCCTTCGCCGGCCTCGGCGCCCTCTTCATGACCGAGGAAGGGATCCGCTCGCTCGCCGGGCAGCTGAAGCTCCCCAAGGAGGCGCTGGGGTTCGTCCTCTCCCAGGCCGAGCGGACCAAGGACGAGGTGGGGCGAGTGCTGTCCGAGGAGGTCCGCCGCTTCCTCCGCTCGGACAAGCTCCGCGAGGAGTTCGTCCAGCTGCTCTCCGGAATGCGGGTGGAGGTCACCGCGCACGTGCGCCTGGTCCCGGACCCCGAGCGCAAGCCCGGTGAGCCGCCGCGGCCGCGGGTCGAGGTCACGGGCGTCCGGACGAAGGGATCGAGGAAGAAGTCGGAGTGATGGCCGGCAGTGCCGAGGACCCGGCGAGCCGGCGGGAACCGTCGCCGCTCCGGCGCCGCCTCGTCCCCCTCGCCATCATCGCCCTGGGCTTCCTGCTCTGGAGGAGCCCGCTGCTGCCGCAGCCGCGGACCTTCGTCTGGGACCGACCGTTCGGTCTGTCGGTGCTCTCCGCAGAAGTGCAGCTCTGGCGCGGGGACACGCTCCTCGCCCGCTCCGAGTGGCCCGACGCCTCCCAGGGCGCGTTGACCCAGCAGGTCACGCTCCGTTCCGGGCCCATCCGGGTGCTCAGCTTCGCCCGACTCGGAAACGGAACCGAGCGCCGCGCGACCCAGGATCTGAACCTGGGCTCTGAGGACGTGGTGCACGCACCTCTCCTCCCCGCCGGCCGTTGACCGGCCCGACGAGGCAACAGTAGAGAGCCGGGCCGAGGCGAACATGGCGAATGAGCACGTGCTGGTCGTCGGTGCCGGGCAGATGGGAGCGGGGATCGCGCAGATCGCGCTGACCGCCGGGCTCCGTGTCACCCTGGTCGACGTGGCGAAGGACGCGGTGGAGAAGGGCGCCGGGCGCATCCGCTCGGGCCTGGGCAAGCTCCGGGAGAAGGGGAAGCTGGACGAGGGCGCCGAGCGCGCCGCGCTGGGCCGGCTCACCACCTCGACCGCCGCACGCGAGGCGAAGGACGTCGACGTGGCGATCGAGGCGGCCACCGAGAACGAGGAGCTGAAGCGGCGCATCTTCCAGGACCTGGACGCCGTCGTCCGGCCGGGCGGGGTGCTGGCCACCAACACCTCCTCCATTCCCATCACCCGCATCGCCGCGGCGACCCGGCGCCCCGAGGCGGTCATCGGGATGCACTTCATGAACCCGGTGCCGGTGATGCAGCTCGTCGAGCTCATCCGCGGCGCGGCCACCTCCGACGCCACCTTCCAGCGGACGAAAGGTCTCGCCGAGGCCATGGGCAAGACGGTGGTCACCTCGCGGGACTACCCGGGCTTCATCGTCAATCGGATCCTCATCCCCATGCTCAACGAGGCGGCCTATGCACTCATGGAGGGGCTGGGCACCGCCGAGGACATCGACACCGCGATGAAGCTGGGCACCAACCAGCCCATGGGGCCGCTGCAGCTCGCGGACTTCATCGGCCTGGACACGGTGCTCTTCATCGCCGAGGTGATGCACCGCGGTCTGGGCGACCCGAAGTACCGGCCCTGCCCGCTGCTGCGCCAGTACGTGGACGCCGGCTGGCTGGGCAAGAAGACCGGCCGCGGCTTCCACGTGTACGAGAAGTGAGGAGGGGAGCATGGCCGAGGTGAACGTCCGCGTTCAGGTGGAGGGCCCGTTCGCGACGGTGATGGTGGACCGCCCGAAGTCTCTGAACGCGCTCGACTCCAGGACGCTTCAAGAATTGGAGAAGGCCGCGGCGGGCCTCGCCGGGCGAGAGGATCTCCGGGGGGTCATCGTCACCGGCGCCGGCGAGAAGGCCTTCGTCGCCGGGGCGGACATCGCGGAGATGATGGAAATGGACGCCGACCGGGCCCGCCACTTCGGGGCGCTCGGCCAGCGGGTCATGGACGTCATCGCCGCGCTCCCGGTTCCGGTGGTGGCCGCGGTGAACGGCTTCGCTCTGGGCGGCGGCTGCGAGCTCGCCCTGGCTTGCGACTTCATCTACGCCAGCGAGAACGCCAGGTTCGGTCTGCCCGAGGTGAGCCTGGGCGTCGTCCCCGGCTTCGGCGGGACCCAGCGGCTGACCCGGCTCGTGGGCCGGGCGCGGGCCAAGGAGCTCATCTTCACCGGGGACGTCATCGACGCCGCAAAGGCCAAGGAGATCGGCCTGGTGCTGGAGGTGGTGCCGCTCCCGCAGCTGCTGGGGCAGGCCCGGTCCGCGCTCGAGCGGATCGGCAAGAAGGGACCCCTCGCCATCCGCCGGGCCAAGGAGGCCATCGACCGCGGGGCGGACCTCGAGCTCGCCGACGGCCTCACCATCGAGCGCAAGGTGTTCGCCGACCTCTTCGACTCCGCCGACCGGCGCGAGGGCATGAAGGCCTTTCTCGAGAAACGGCCCCCGGTCTTCACCGGCCGCTAGGACTCCGATGGACTTCGAACTGACCGATCTGCAGCGAGAGACGCAGCGCCTGGTGCGCGAGTTCGCCGCCCGGGAGCTCATCCCCCACGCCAGGAAGCTGGACGAGGAGCACAGCTTCCCCCACGAGGTGGTGAAGAAGCTCGCCGAGCTCTCCCTGCTCGGGGTGGCGGTGCCCGAGGAGTGGGGCGGGGCGGGGCTCGACAACGTGGCCTACGCCCTGGCCATCGAGGAGCTGAGCCGCGGCGACGCCTCGGTGGGCGTCATCGCGAGCGTCAACAACTCGCTGTACTGCGACCCGATCCTCAAGTTCGGCAACGAGGTCCAGAAGCGCGAGTGGCTGGTCCCCTTCGCCCGCGGCGAGAAGCTGGGGTGCTTCGGGCTCACCGAGCCCGAGGCCGGTTCGGATGCCGCCGCCCAGAAGACCACCGCGGTCCGCAAGGGCGACGGTTACCTCATCAACGGCAGCAAGAACTGGATCACCAACGGCCCGGTGGCCGACGCCATCATGCTCTTCACCATGACCGATCGGGCGGCCGGGCACCGTGGCATCTCGGCGTTCGTCGTCCCCACCAGCACCCCGGGGTTCAACCGCGCCCACCCGGACCGCAAGATGGGCATCTCCGCCGCCCTGTCCTGCTCCATCTTCTTCGAGGACATGGTGGTCCCGGCGAAGAACCTCCTCGGCAAGGAGGGCGACGGGTTCAAGATCGCCATGTCCACCCTGGACGGCGGGCGGATCGGCATCGCCGCCCAGGCCATCGGCATCGCCCGCGCCGCGTTCGAGGAGGCCCTCCGCTACGCGCAGGACCGGAAGACCTTCGGCCAGCCCATCGCCAACCATCAGGCGATCCAGTTCATGCTCGCCGACATGGCCACCGAGATCGACGCCGCGCGGCTCCTCACCTTGAAGGCCGCGCTCCTCAAGGACCAGGGCGTGCGGCACAGCCCCGAGTCGGCCATGGCCAAGCTCTACGCCAGCGAGATGGCCAGCCGGGTGGCGAACAAGGGCCTGCAGATCCACGGCGGCCAGGGGTACAGCAAGGAGTTCGATGCCGAGCGCCACGTCCGCGACGCGCGCATCACCGAGATCTACGAGGGGACGAGCGAGATCCAGCGCATCGTCATCAGCAGCTCCCTTCTGAAGGAGTGACCATGCTCGTCCCTCTGCTGGTCGTCCTCGCCGCCGCACCCGCCGCTCCCGATGCGGGCTCTCCCGCTGCCACCGAGGTGGGGCCCGCCACGCCGGCCCGTGGCTCGGGGCCGGAGAAGCTTCCCTTCACCCCGGACACCATCCGCGAGATCGTTCGCGCCAAGCAGCCGGACATCGAGCGCTGCTGGGAGCAGACCCTGGCCGGCACGGACAAGCCGGTCGACGGCAAGCTGCAGACCCACTTCGTCATCACCCCCGTGGGCTCGGTGAAGCAGGCCAAGGTGGTGAAGAAGGGAACCACCCTGAAGGACCCCGCCCTCCACCGGTGCGTGGAGACGGTGCTCTCCACCATGCTCTTCCCCAGGCCCCCCGACGGGAAGGACCACCCGGTGGAGTACCCGTTCAACCTCAAGGCCGTGCGCTGATGCGCCTCGAGCTCACCGAGACCCAGGCCCTGATCCGCAACACCGCCCGGACCTTCGCCCGCGAGCGGGTGGCGCCGGGGGCGCGCGACCGGGACCGCAGCGGACACTTCCCGGCCGAGCTGCTGCTCGAGATGGCGGAGCTGGGGCTCCTGGGAGTCAACGTTCCTGCCGAGTACGGTGGCGCGGAGGCCGGCGCCATCTCCTATGCCCTGGCGATGATGGAGATCGCCGAGGCCTGCGCCTCGACCGCCGTCGCCATGGCGGTCACCAACATGTGCGCCGAGCTGATCACCGCCTTTGGCACCGAGGAGCAGAAGCGGAAGTACGTCACGCGGCTCACCTCGGGGCAGGCGGTGGCCGGCGCCTTCGCCCTCTCCGAGCCCCAGGCCGGAAGCGATGCCTCCGCCCTCGAGACCCGTGCCGAACGTACCCGCGACGGCTGGGCGCTGAACGGGAGCAAGCAGTGGATCACCTCCGGCGACAAGGCCGGCGTCATCGTGGTCTGGGCGCGCTCCGGAGGGCCGGGCGCCGGTGGGCTCTCGGCGTTCATCGTCGAGGGCGGGACCAGGGGCCTCGTCCCCGGCCGTCACGAGGACAAGATGGGCCTCCGGGCCTCCACCACCGTTCCGCTGCAGTTCGAGGACTGCCGCCTGCCCGCCGACGCGCTCCTCGGCCAGGAAGGGCAGGGCTTCAGGCTGGCGATGATGGCGCTCGATGGCGGGCGGATCGGGATCGCCTCGCAGGCGTGCGGGGTCGCACGCGCGGCGCTGGCCGCCGCGGTCCGCTACACCAGGGAGCGGAAGGTGTTTGGGAAGTCGGTCGCCGATTTCCAGGCTAAGTCCGTCACCCGGTTGGCGATCAACTCCCACGTGTTCATGCGGTAGTTCAGTCGTCCTTCCCCACGACGAACGTGAACCACGTAGGGATGGGACTCTGTCATCTCACCACCTTCCCGTACTCGGAACAGGTCTTGATGACGCACACCTTATTGCCATCGACCCACAGTAGGATTCGTTTACACTTTCGACAGTAGTCAGCGGCCATTCTCACGCTTCCTCCGTCGCCTTCTGGCGGTC
>RPRB01000217.1 GCA_003818285.1 Myxococcaceae bacterium | reverse complement strand
TTGTGGTAGCCCGTGCAGCGGCAGAGGTTCCCCTCGATGCCGGCCCGGATGGCGTGCTCGTCCGGATGCGGATCGTCGCGGAGCAGCCCCACGGCAGAGAGGATGAGCCCCGGGGTGCAGAAGCCGCACTGCAGGCCGTGCTCCTCCCAGAAGCTTTCCTGCACGGCGTGAAGCTTTCCGCCCGAGGCCAGCCCCTCGATGGTGAGCACCTCGCTCCCATCGGCCTGCACCGTGAACATCGTGCACGACTTCACGGTCCGGCCGTCGAGCATGACGGTGCAACTTCCGCACTGGCTGGTGTCGCAGCCGACGTGAGTGCCGGTGAGGCCGAGCACGTCGCGGAGGTAATGCACGAGGAGCTGCCGGGGCTCGACCTCGTGCGACTGCTGCGTCCCGTTCACCTTCACCGAGATGCGCGCCATCGGGTCACCTCCGCGAGCGGCGCCCCAGCACAGCACGAGGCGGCCCCGGACATTGCCGAGCCCCGTCGGCGTCGGTCAAGCACGCGACCAGTCGACAGAGGCGCCCGACGCAGCGTGGCATCGAGCCGAGCGTCGTTGACACTCCAATCGGGCCGCGCCTTCATTCCCGCGATTAGCTCGGGAATCCGTGGAGGTCGCGGTGGATCGGCGTGACAGCGTCGCCGGCGTGGTCCTCGCCGCGGGGACCTCGAGCCGGATGGGTCGGAACAAGCTGCTCGTCGAGGTGGCGGGGCAGAGTGTGCTCCGGCGAGCAGTGGTCACCGCGGTGGAGGCGGGGCTCGATCCGGTGGTGGTGGTCCTCGGGCACGAGAGCGAGCGGGCGCGCGCCGAGCTCGACGGCCTTCGCTGCGAGGTGGTGCTCAACACCGGATATCAGGAGGGCATCCATAGCTCGCTGCGGACGGGAATCGCGGCGGTGCCCGAGCGTTGCGAGGCGGCGGTGGTCCTCCTGGCCGACATGCCGCTGGTCGAGGCGCGGATGATCCGGACCCTGGTGCAGCGGCACGGGGCGGAGCGGCCGCCGCTGGTGGTCTCGGACTACGAGGGCGTCGACGCACCGCCCATCCTCTACGACCGGCGGCTCTTCGGCGAGCTGCGCACGCTCGAGGGCGAGGGCTGTGGGAAGCGGGTGGTGAAACGCCACAGCGCGGAGGCGGTGCGGATCCGCTGGCCGGCGCGTGCGCTGACCGACCTCGATCGCCCGGAGGACATCGAGCGTGTGCGGGCGGAGCTGGGGGCGGCGCGATGAAGGCGGAGCTCCTCCGGCTCGCGGCCGATCTCGCCTCGCGGCGCCAGCCCTTCGTCCTGGCGATGGTGGTCCGCCGGCAGCCCTACACCTCGTCGCAGCAGGGGGACATGGCGATCATCACCGGCGACGGCGGCTATCACGGCTGGCTCGGCGGGAACTGCACCCAGCCGGTGGTGAGGCGGGAGGCCCTGCGCGCGCTCGCCGACGGACGCCCGCGGCTGCTCTCGCTCTCCCCCGAGGCCGGGACGGCGGAGCGGCCCGGAGTCACCGTGCTTCCGATGGTGTGCCACAGCGGGGGAACCGTGGACGTCTATCTGGAGCCTGTCCTTCCGCCGCCCCGGCTCGTGCTGTTCGGGCTGTCGCCGGTGATCCGGGCGCTGACCCAGCTGGGCAAGGGGCTCGGGTACGCGGTGGACGTGGTGGATCCCGAGGCCGCACCGGCGTTGCTCCCGTCGGCGGATAGGACCTTCGTGGACTGGGCGAGCCCCGAGCTGCGGGAGGCCGGCGGGACGGCGAGGACCTACGCGGTCGTCGCGACCATGGGCGAGCACGACGAGGAGGCGGTCACCACGGCGCTCGGGCTCCGGCCGGCGTACCTCGGGGTGGTCGCCAGCCGGACGCGGTTCGGCGAGCTGCGCGAGTCGCTGCTCGGGCGGGGCATCTCCGCCGAGCCGCTGGATCGCATCCGGAACCCGGCCGGGCTGGACATCGGGGCACGGCAGCCCGAGGAGGTCGCGCTCAGCATCCTCGCGGAGATCGTGCAGCTCACCAGGTCCGCCTCGGCCGCGGAGCCGGCTCCGGTCCCCCGGCCCGAGCGCGAGGAGGCGCTCGATCCGGTCTGCGGCATGACGGTGGTGCTGGCCACCGCGCGGCACCGCGCCGAGCACGACGGGCGGAGCTACTTCTTCTGCAACCCGCGCTGCCGCGAGAAGTTCCTCCTGGCTCCCGAACGCTACCTTTCCGCAGCCCCCGCCCAGCCCTGAGACCGAACCGATGGCCCTGGAGATCGCCAAGACCTTCGTCGTCAACGCCGCGCCCGAGACGGTGTGGAGCTTCCTCGTCGACCTGCCCCGGGTCGCGCGCTGCCTGCCGGGGGCGGCGATCGGAGAGAAGCTGGACGAGAAGACGTCGACGGGCACCATGACCATCAAGGTCGGCCCGGTCTCGTCGACCTATCGGGGCAAGGTGGTCTTCGAGCGGCTCGATCCGGCTGGCCGCACGGCGGAGCTGAGCGCGTCCGGCCAGGACGTCCGCGGCAAGGGCGGAGCCGACCTCCGGCTCACCAGCAGCCTGAAGGCGCTCCCCGGCGGGCAGACCGAGGTCACCGCCGTCTCGGTGGTCAAGGTGACCGGAATCCTCGCCCAGATGGGGCGGGGGATGATCCAGGACGTCAGCGACGAGATGTTCCAGATCTTCTCCGAGCGGATGCGTGCGGAGCTGGAGTCGGCCGGAGGGGCGGCCGGTTCCGGACGCGGCACGGACGGAGCGGGGCCCGCGGTCGGGGCGGCCGGGGTGGGGTCGGCGACAGGCGGAGCGGGACCGTCCGCCGGCGCGGCGGGGGCGGGGTCGGCGACGGGCGGAGCGGGACCGTCCGTCAGCGCGGCGGGGGCGGGGTCGGCGACAGGCGGTGGGGGATCTTACGTCGGGGCGGCCGGGACAGGGTCGGCGCCGGGCGGAGCGGAACCGTCCGTCGGGGGCGCGGGGCCGGTGAGGGGCGAAGCCGGCGCGGCGTCGATTGCGGCCGGGCCCAGTCCTGCCGCCGTGCCCGTCAGCTCCGCGACGCCCGTGAGGCGCACGCCGGACCAGCCCGAGGCGCTCGATGCTGCGGCGCTCGGCGTGCGGGTCGCGCGGCGATCCGCGGCGCGTCTGGCTCGCCAGCCCGCGTTCTGGGCAGTGCTCTTGCTGGTGGCGGCAGGCCTCGCCTACCTGTTGCTGCGCCGGTCGTCGTCAGGCCCGTAGGAGGACCTATGATTCCTGCGTCGTTCGACTACCACGCACCCGGTACGCTGCCGGAGGCGCTCGCGCTGCTCTCGAAGTATGGGGACGACGCCAAGGTGCTCTCCGGCGGGCAGAGCCTGCTGCCGCTCCTCAAGCTCCGGCTGGGCCAGACGGGCCACCTGATCGACATCGGGCGCATCCCCGGGCTGGAGTACATCCGCGAGGAAGGCGACTTCCTGCGGATCGGAGGGCGCACCCGCGAGTCGGCACTCGAGTCCTCCGACCTGGTCCGGACCCGCTACCCCATCCTCCATGACACGGCGAAGGTGATCGCCGATCCGCTGGTCCGAAACATGGCCACGGTCGGCGGGAACCTGGCCCACGGCGATCCCGGCAACGATCATCCGGCGACGATGCTCGCGCTCGGAGCCCAGGTGGTGGCCACCGGCCCCAAGGGCGAACGGGTCATCCCCATCGAGCAATTCTTCCTCGGGCTTTTCCGGACCGCGCTCCGTCCCGACGAGGTCCTCACCGAGATCCAGATCCCGGTGCCGCCGGCGCGCTCGGGTGGCGCCTACCTCAAGCTGGAACGCAAGGTGGGGGACTACGCCACGGCGGCGGCGGCGGCGCAGGTGACGCTCGGGAGCGGGGGGACGGTCGAGCGTGCCGGGCTCGCGCTGACCAACGTCGGTCCGACACCGATCAAGGCAGCCGACGCCGAGAAGTTCCTGGCGGGGAAGCGGCCCGACGCCGCGACTCTGGGCGAGGCCGGGCAGCGTGCTGCGAAGGCGGCGTCCCCGAGCGCCGACCGGCGTGGGTCCGTCGAGTACAAGCGGGAGATGGCGCGGGTGCTGGCAACGCGCGCCTTGAGGCTCGCCGTCGAGCGGGCGGGAGGGCGATAACCATGGCGACGCACGACATCCGGGTCACGGTGAACGGGACGGCGTACGACGCGCAGGTGGAATCCCGCCTCCTGCTAGTCCACTTGCTGCGGGATCAGCTCCGGCTGACCGGCACGCACATCGGGTGCGACACCACCCACTGCGGAGCCTGCACGGTGCTGCTGGACGGGCAACCGGTGAAGTCCTGCACGGTGCTCGCGGTCCAGGCGGACGGGCGGCAGATCTCCACCGTGGAGGGGCTGGAGAAGGACGGGAAGCTCCATCCGCTGCAGGAAGGCTTCTGGGAGAAGCACGGACTGCAGTGCGGCTACTGCACGCCGGGGATGCTGATGACCACCTGCGCGCTGCTGACGAGGAGCAAGAATCCGAGCGAAGCGGAGATCCGGGAAGCCATCTCCGGAAACCTGTGCCGCTGTACCGGCTACAACAACATCGTCAA
Source organism: Myxococcaceae bacterium (assembly GCA_003818285.1). Classification (GTDB taxonomy): domain Bacteria; phylum Myxococcota; class Myxococcia; order Myxococcales; family Myxococcaceae; genus RPRB01. The sequence goes on along the minus strand of RPRB01000217.1, from coordinate 3,549 downwards.
GGCCGTTCAGTTCGCGGCCGAGCGGCTCGGGAAGGAGGCGTGACCATGCAGCCCAGGACCACTCCGGAGGTGGGGGGCATGGGGCACTCGATGAAGCGCAAGGAGGACCCGCGCTTCATCCGGGGCAAGGGCAACTACGTCGACGACATCGTGCTGCCGGGGATGCTGTGGATGGACATCGTCCGCAGCCCTTTCGCGCACGCGAAGATCAAGTCGATCAACACCGAGAAGGCCCTCAAGGTTCCCGGCGTGCTCGCGGTGATCACCGGCGAGACGCTGGCCAAGTACAACCTCCACTGGATGCCGACCCTCATGTCGGACACCCAGATGGTGCTGCCGACCGAGAAGGTGATGTACCAGGCGCAGGAGGTGGCGGCGGTGATCGCCACCAGCCGCTACGCCGCCGCGGACGGGGTGGACGCGGTCGAGGTGGACTACGAGCCGCTCCCGGTGGTGGTGGACCCGTTCAAGGCGCTGGAGCCGAACGCGCCGGTCCTCCGGACCGACAAGAAGGACAAGAAGGACAACCGCATCTTCCACTGGGAGGCGGGCGACCGCGCGGGGACGGAGAAGGCGTTCGCCGAGGCTGAGGTGACCGTCAAGCAGGACCTGTACATCCCGCGCATCCACGTCGCGTCCATCGAGACCTGCGGCTGCATCGCCGATTTCGACCGGGTGAACGGGAAGCTCACCGTCTACATGACGACGCAGGCGCCACACGCGATCCGGACGGTGTTCGCGCTGGTGGCGGGGCACGTGGGCCTGTCCGAGGAGCGGATCCGCATCGTCTCCCCGGACATCGGCGGCGGGTTCGGCGGGAAGGTGCCGGTCTATCCGGGGTACGTCATCGCGGTGGCGGCGTCGGTGGTGATCGGGAAGCCGGTGAAGTGGATCGAGGACCGGATGGAGAATCTCCAGGCCGACTCATTCGCCCGCGACTACCACATCACTGCCGAGCTGGCGGCGAAGAAGGACGGGACCATCACCGCGCTGCGGATGAAGACCCTGGCCGATCACGGGTACACGGATGCAGCGGCGAACCCGTCGAAGTTCCCGGCCGGGCTGTTCTCGATCTGCACCGGCTCGTACGACGTGAAGAAGGCCTTCGTCGAAGTCGACGGCGTGTACACCAACAAGCCGCCGGGGGGCATCGCCTACCGGTGCTCGTTCCGGGTCACCGAGGCGGTGCACGCGATCGAGCGGGTCACCGACGTGCTCGCCCAGCAGCTGAAGATGGACCCCGCAGAGCTGCGGATGAAGAACTTCATCCCCAAGGAGAAGTTCCCGTACAAGTCGGCGCTGGGCTGGGAGTACGACAGCGGGGACTACCCCGCCGCTCTCCGCCTGGCGATGGACAAGATCGGGTACCACGCCCTGCGGAAGGAGCAGGCCGAGAAGCGCGCCCGCGGAGAGCTGATGGGCATCGGCATCTCCAGCTTCACCGAGATCCTCGGGGCCGGGCCCTCCAAGCAGTTCGACATCCTGGGCATCAAGATGTTCGACAGCTGCGAGCTGCGCATCCACCCCACCGGGAAGGCGATCGCCCGGTTCGGGACCAAGTCGCAGGGCCAGGGTCACGAGACGACCTATGCGCAGATCATCGCCGAGGAGCTGGGCATCCCAGCCTCGGCGGTTCAGGTGGAGGAGGGGGACACGGACACGGCGCCGTACGGGCTGGGCACCTACGCCAGCCGGTCGACGCCGGTCGCCGGCGCGGCGGGGGCCCTGGCAGCGCGGAAGATCCGGGAGAAGGCGAAGAAGATCGCCGCTCACCTCCTCGAGGCCTCGGAGGAGGACCTGGTCTGGGAGACGGGGAAGTTCTCGGTGAAGGGGGCGCCGTCGCGGTCGAAGACGATCCAGGAGATCGCCTTCGCGGCATACACCAACCATCCGCCGGGGATGGAGGCGGGGCTGGAGGCGGTGAACTACTACGACCCGCCGAACCTCACCTTCCCCTTCGGCAGCTACATCTGCGTGGTGGACATCGACCGGGGGACGGGGATGGTGAAGATCCGGCGGTTCGTCGCGGTGGACGACTGCGGGAACATCATCAATCCGATGATCGTCGACGGGCAGATCCACGGCGGGCTGACGATGGGGATGGCCCCGGCGCTCCTGGAAGAGATCAGCTACGACGAGAACGGGAACATCCAGGGCGGGAGCTTCATGGACTACTTGCTCCCGACGGCCGTGGAGAGTCCCTCGTGGGAGACGTACAAGACGGTGACTCCGTCGCCGCACCATCCGCTCGGGGCGAAGGGGGTGGGTGAGTCGGCCACGGTCGGGGCTCCACCGGCGATCGCCAACGCGGTGGTGGATGCGCTGGCGCACCTGGGGGTGAAGCATGTCGACATCCCGATCACGCCGGAGAAGGTGTGGCGGATCCTCAAGGAGAAGGGAGTCGCGGAGTAGCGATGACCACCGCCTTCCACGTCGCTGCGACGGCGCGGTGGCAGACCTGGGCCTTCGGGGCGGCCGTCGCTTCGCTCGCCGCGCTGGGCTGGGGGTGGTCGCTGCAGATCGCGGAGGCCGGACACCACGGGCTTGGGCTCTGGGGCCGGGTGCTGATGTGGACCACGATGATGGTGGGGATGATGATTCCCCCCGAGGTTCCGACCCTGGTCCGGCTGGCTCGGGTCGAGAGCTTCGGCCGGTGGTGGGCGGTGGGGAGGGTGGCGGCGCTTCTCGGCGGGTACCTCGCGGTCTGGGCAGTGGCGAGCGCGGGGCTGGCGCTGCTCGATGCGAGGCTGACGGCCTGGGGGCTCATGACCCACGAGATGGCCTCGCGGAGCGTGGCGCTGAACGTGGCCATCCTCGTGGCGGCGGGGCTGGTGCAGCTCTCGCCGTGGAAGTCGGCGTGCCTGGAGCGATGTCGCTCGATCCCGCAGAAGCTGCGGGACGGGTCGACGGGTCCGCTGGAATCTGGGCTCCGGCACGGGCTGGCGTCGGTCTCGTCGTGCGGGGTCCTGATGCTCGTGCTGCTGGTGGTGGGGGCGATGAACTGGGCCGCGATGCTGCTGCTCACCGGTCTGCTGGTGGGGGAGCGCGTGGCACCGGCGGCGGTCTCGCCGTTACTCAGCCGGCTGACGGGGGTCGGCCTCCTGGGTTGGGCGGCCTGGTCGTCGGTGAGCGCGGTGGTGCCTTGAGAGAGATGCGGGACATCGTCCGGGGCTGGTCCGAGCTGCGGACGCGAGGGCAGGAAGTGGTGCTGGCCACGGTGGTCGCGGCGAGCGGGTCGACGTATCGACGGCCCGGCGCGCGCCTGTTGCTGTCCACCGAGCGGTGGATCGCCGGGGGGATCAGCGGTGGCTGCCTGGAGCGGGACGTGCTGGGCAAGGCGTGGTGGCGGACGAGGGAAGGTCCGGTGGTCGTCACCTACGACTCGACGTCGGCGGACGACGAGGAGACGTGGACCTTCGGTCTGGGGTGCAACGGGCGGGTGGAGGTGCTCCTGGAGCGTCTACCGACGTCGGGTGAGGCGCATCCGCTGGACTTCATTGCGCGGTGTCTCGCGACTCGGCGGACTGTCGTGATGGCGACCGTGTTCCG
>RPRB01000216.1 GCA_003818285.1 Myxococcaceae bacterium | reverse complement strand
CCGCTCCTGCCCGATCGCCCGGTGGACCCGTTCGGGGCCGTCAGCCCCTTCGACGTGTGGAAGCTGGTGGTGGTGGTCATGGGCGTGGGCGCCCTCGGCGCGCTCGCCCAGCGCATCGTCCGGCCGCGGGTGGGGCTGACCGTCGCCGGGCTCGCCTCCGGCTTCGTCTCCAGCGCCGCGACCATCGCCAGCATGGGCCGGCTGGCCTCGACGGACGGCAAGGTCCTTCCCGCCGCCGTGTCCGGGGCAACCGCCTCGTCGGTCGCCACCTTCGTCCAGCTCGCGCTGCTCCTCGCCGCCACCGGTCCGGTGCTGCTCGGGAAGCTCGCGGTGCCGTTGCTCGCCGGCGGCATCGCCGCCCTGGCGGTGGCTGCCCTCTTCGCTCGCCGGGCGGCGAAGGCAGAGGCGCCTGCGGTCCGCTCGGGGGGCGCGTTTCGCCTCCTCGACGCGGTGACCTTCGCGGTGGCCGTCACCCTCATCGGCCTCGTGGCCGCGGTGGTGCAGAAGCGGTTCGGCAGCATCGGGTTCCTGGTCACCGGCGCGATCAGCGGGTTTGCCGATGCCCATGCCTTCGCCGGTTCCGCCGGCGCGCTCGCTGCCCGCTCGACCGTCCCCGTGCAGGACGCCGGGCTCGCCGTGCTCCTCGCGGTCAGCACCAACGCGGTGACCAAGGTGGTGCTGGCCGCGACGTCCGGTCCACGGCCCTACCTCGTCCGGGTCCTCGCCGGGCAGGTGGCGGTGCTGGCCGCGACCTGGGCCGGATGGCTGCTCGGAGCACGCTAAGGCCCGACGCTTGCAACTGAATGAGAATGTCGCTAGATTTTCCTGTGAAATTCATGACCCGGCGTGCTCCAGCCTCCGTTCGCGCCCCCGAGCCCCCGCTGGTGCTCTCGCGTGCGCTGCTCCGGGCCGCCGCGGCCCTGGGCCTCAACGGGCAGACGATGGCCCGGGTGGTGGGGGTGAGCGGCGCCTCGTGGTCCCGCCTCGCCGGCGGACAGCGCACCGTGGATCCGGCCAGCAAGGAGGGCGAGCTGGGGCTGCTCTTCCTGCGTCTCTACCGGAGCCTGGACGCGCTGGTGGGCGGGGACGCAGAGAAGGCGCGAGCCTGGCTCCGCGCCCCGAACGTCCACCTGTCAGCCGTGCCCCTAGAGTGCATCCAGAGCGTGGCGGGACTGGTCCGTGTCGACGAGTATCTGGATGCAGTGCGGGGGAAAACGTAACCTCCGCCCGTACGAGGGTCAGGTCTGGCGAGTGGTGGAGGCGCAGCATCGCAACGCCACCCGGCGCCTGGTGGACTCGGACGCCGAGCAGGAGCTCCTCGAGTCCCTCATCGACCGGGTGAAGCCCCCGGTACCTGCCGGCCCCGAGTTTGACGGGCTGCACTACCTGCTGCTCACCCCCTTCCGCCACCCGCCGCTCACCCACGGCTCCCGCTTCGCGACGCGAGCCGAGCGCTCGCTCTTCTACGCCAGCGAGGCGCTGGAGACGGCCATGGCGGAGACGGCCTACTACCGGCTGGTGTTCCTCGAGGGAACGGAGGCCTCGCTCTCGCCGCTGACGGTCGAGCTCAGCGCCTTTCGTGCCGACGTCCGCACCCGCGCCGCGGTGGATCTCACCCGGCCGCCGTTCGACGCCCACCACCGCGTGGTGGCCTCGCGCACCCGCTACGAGGCCACCCAGCGCCTCGGCGCCGAGATGCGCACCGACGGGGTGGAGCTGGTGCGCTACTGCAGCGCACGGGATACCGCGGGAGCGCCCAACGTGGCGCTCTTCACTCCTCGGGCCCTGGCCCGCAAGGCGCCACGCGCGCAGTTCGAGACCTGGCGCTGCGTGGCGACCCGCGAGCGGGTGGAGATGCAACAGCTCGACTGGTTCGAGCGAGACCGGCTGGTCTTCCCCCGCGCGCAGTTCGAGGTGGGCGGCGGGCTGCCCGCGCCCGCGGCCTGACAGCGGAAACGCTGTGGGCTCGCCGCGGTCAGGCCAGCGCCGCAGTGACCACCTTGCCCTGGGTGACGTTGTCCTCGAGCGCCTGGGCGGGGACGCCGAGCGCCGCCCCGAGCGTCTTCCCCACCGCGCCCAGAGTGTCGCCGAAGGCAATGTCCGCGCTCGACGCCTGGTCCTTGGGCACGCCCTGCCCGGTGGCGGAGTTCAGGGCCATGGCCTTGAAGTCGTTCCCGTTGGCCTCGAGGCCCCCGATGACCCCGGCCTTCACGCCCTTTCCGATGAGGAGCGTGCAGTGGTGATTGGCCAGGTGGTCGCGCCCCGCGCTCTCGGTCAACGTGCCCTTGAAGGACAGCGTGCGGCCGAAGACGTTCATCGCGGCGAAGGTCACGCGGTCGCGCAGCCCCAGCTCGTCCAGCTTGGTGAACAGGTAGTTGATGGACTTGACCGCGGTGATGGTCTTCTTCGCCTCGTTCACCAGGGCCGCGTCGGTGTGGTTGTCGCCGCCGAAGTCGAGCCGGATGGCGACCACCGGTGAGACCTTCATCGCGATGAGGGTGGCCGCGGTGACGATCTGGCTGTCCTGCCCGTCGTTGGCGATGCCGGTCAGGTTGTCCAGCAGGCTCTGGGAGATGTTGCGGGCCTCGACCTGCGACTGCGCCATCCGGTCCAGGAACTGCTTCTCGGCGGTGGTGCCGCTCGCCTTGAGCAGGGCGTTCAGCCGGTCGAGATCCGCGTCGCGGAGCGCCTGGAGGTTGGTGAGGGGGCCCGCGGGGTTGGCCAGCGCGGCCCTGAGCCCGGTGGGAGTGAGGCGCGGGAGCGAGCGTCCCTCGTACTGCAGCGTCTCGCTGCCGACCGCCACCGGCTCCTTCTGGATGGTGCCGAGCGTCGGAGCCAGCGACTTGGCGCAGAGCGAGACCAGCATCTCCTGGCGCTTCACCGCTCCCATCAGCTTCAGGACCTTCCCCTCGTTGGTGTGGTTGTTGGTGAGGGTGGTGTGGTGGAAGAAGCAGGTGCGAGCCAGCGCCGCGGTGTCGAGCGTGCTCCACGGCTTCGCCGCCTGGTAGGTCTTGCCGCCCACGGTCATCGCGGTGGGCGCCATGTCCATCGTGTCGTCGCCCGGCACGGCCGGCGGGTGGGCCACCTTGTTCGTCGCGCTGTACGCGTCCGGGTACGTGCCGGGGGCGTTGCACCCCATCGGATCGCCCGCACCCGAGGTGGAGAGGATGAGGAACTGGGCCGGACCGGCGCTGGCCGCGGCCGCCACCGCCGCCCGCGGGTTCAGCAGGAAGGAGACCGGCAGGCCGGTGGCCAGCGAGCGCAGGCCGATCCACCCCGCGCCGAACAGCGTTCCGAGAAGCGCCTCGCGTCGGCTGAGCTCCATGGCGCTCACCTAGAGGCCCACGCTCACCGCGGTGGGCGAGCTGCAGGCGAGGACGAAGGTGGACTTGAGCGCATCGCGCGCGGTGGCTCCTGCCTTCACCGCCGCCGCGTAATGCTCGTTGAGGATGGTCGTCGCGCCGGACTGCCGGGCGTCACCGTCGACCAGCGCCATGACCGAGCGGACCATGTCGTCCACCGCCCCGGCGGGGGTCTTGCTGGAGAAGCGAGGCGTGGTGCCAAGGTCCACCACCTGGTCGGCCAGCGTCCGGCACAGGTTCTCGGTGATCGACCGGAAGAAGAGGCTGGTGTCCGCAGTCAGCACGGGAGCTTCGGCTCCGCGGCTGTACGCGTCCGCGGGCAGGGTGTTGGAGAGGCTCCGCGCGGTGCCGTTCACCTGACAGGCGTTCTGGAGCCCGAGCCGGTTCGCGAGCGCCGCGCAGAGGTGGTCCGCCCGGGCGATGGAGACGACGTATCCGCGGTCGGTGAAGGTCTTGGTCGCCGCCGTCCCGGTCACCAGGGGTGAGGAGAGCATCTCGCGGGCCAGGACCCGAAAGTCGTGGCCCGAGTCGCGGAAGGCCTTCGCCACCCGGAGGAACTCGGGGTCGTCCTCGCTGCACGGCGCCGAGTCCGCCCAGGTGCAGAGCTTCTGCGCCCAGGCGGTGGCGAAGCGGGGATGGGTCGCCAGCTGGTCCGCGAGGTCGAGCACCCCGCGGCCCGCTCCGGTCGCGGTCACCCCCTCGAAGGCGAACTCGCCGTTCTGGGCCACGACCCCGGCGTCGGTCTGCAGCCCGTACTGGATGGTCAACGACTGCCGGAAGAACTGCCGCATCGGATCCAGCGTTCGGTGGCAGGCATAGCAGGCGGGATCGGAGGCGTGCTCCTCGTCCAGCCCGTTCTCGCTGATGGGCACGGTGCTTCCGTTGCCGTCGAAGCTCTTGCCCAGAGCCACGATGAGGGTCTGGTTCATCGAGACCCGGTGCTGGTTGCTTCCGTTGGTCTGCCAGTTGGCGAAGAACGCGGGGGTGGTGAAGAAGCCGGCCCGGGGAAGGGTGACCACCACCTCGTTGCGGTTCCGCAGCGTCGCCAGGTCCCAGAAGACGGTCGGCGACTCGCCCGTCCCCGGCGCGCGCATGGTGACCTCGCGCCAGTCGGTGAAGTCGGTGTCCAGGAACTGGGGCGCGGTGTTGAACGCGCGGCAGGGCAACGTGCCGCTCCCGGTATAGGTCGGGTCGTCGGGCACTCGGCCGAGGAGAAGGTTGAAGAGGTCGCGCGAGAACTGGCCCCGCGGCTTGAGGGCGCGGGTGGTGCTGTTCGGGGCGGTGGGGCAGCTGGGGAACGTGCCGGCGTCCGCCGTGGCCGGCTGCACGCCCCAGGCCTGGGTCTCGAGGTTGGTGGGGTCCACCGTGCCCGTGGGGACCCCGAGCCGCACGGTGAAGCCCGCGTCGGGTCGCTCCGCGGCGGGCAGCGACAGGTAGTAGCGGTCGTTGACCGAGCCGCGATCGGTCACCCCGCGGGCGTCGATGAAGGCCAGGTAGCTCATGAGCGCGGTGGTGAGCTGAAGCTTCCGGGTCCGGGCGAGCTCGTTGAACGGGCGTCCCGAGGCAGTCCAGACCAGCGCGGTGCGGGCGACGCTCTCCTTGATGTTCGCCACCAGAGCCGCCTGGGCGGTGCCGTTGCCGTCGAGGCTGTCCCCGTTGCCGATCTGGTCCACCAGCTCGGCCTTGGTGATCTGCGTCTGCTGGAAGGCCTGCACGAAGAAGAGACGCAGCTTGGCCTGGCCCTCCGGGGAGGCGAGCCACCCGTCCACCAGGCCCTCCAGCGCGGCCGGGTCCGCGGTCACGGCCGCGAGCTCGGCGGGCGTGGGCGGAAGGCCGGTGAGGAGGCTCTTCACCTTCGCCAGATAGACCGGCGGAGCGACCGCCTCCCAGGGCGTGAGCGGGACCTCCGGGGTTTCCGGCGTGCCGCCACCAGGCGTGTCGCCATCGCCGGGCTTGCCGGTGAGCGTTCCCTCGCAGCCGGTGGCCGCGAGGACCACCGCGAGCACGCAAGGCAGTCGTCGAAGATGCGCGCGCATCGGAGCTCCCCCGCGGAGGAGCCCTCCTCCTTCCCAGCAGCGTGACGAGGGGAACAACCACCCCAGCCGGGGGAAAGAGTCTCCCACGGTCGAAAGGCACCTCGGGGGCTGGAAGCGTGCTGGGATGCTGCGCGATGTGGGAGCCCTCTCCACATGATCGCGGTGGGTCCCGCGCAATCGCCGTCGTGCTGCTCGCGCTCCTGGGCGCCGGCGCGGTCGCCACCGCCGCGGCCGCGGCCCAGTACCCCGGCGGCACCTGGATGGATCGAAGCACCCCGGGCCACTCGTTCTGGGGGAACTTCCTCTGCGACATCGCGCGGGATCAGGCGCTCGACGGTCGCCCTCACCCCGGCGCGCCGTGGGGCCGGGCCGCGGAGTGGGTGCTGGTGCTGGCCCTGGGCCTCTTCTTCTGGGTCGCCCCGGCGCTGGTCGAGCCCCGCCGCCGCCGCTGGACCATCCGGCTGCTGGGTGCGGTGGCGACGCTCGGGCTGGCGCTGGTCCCCGTCACCTACGGCGTGCCGCACGCGCTGGCGCTGATCGCGGGCGCGGGCCCCGGATTCGCCGCCACGTTGCTGGTGCTCCGCGGGTTGCGTCACCGGCCGGTGCTTTCGCGGCTCGGAGCGCTCGCCCTCGGTCTGTCCGGCCTGGAGCTCGCGCTCTTCCTCGGCTTTCACGAGCGCTTCGGCGCGACGACCGTTCCGCTCGCCGTTCCGGCGGTGCAGCGGCTGGCGCTGCTCGCCGCCGTGGCCTGGATGGCGGGGTGCGCGGTGGCCGTGCTCCAGGCTCACCGCGACGCCGGCAGAGCTGAGCCAATATCCACCGTCTAGGAGGACGAGCTCGCCGGAACCTCGTCGGCCTGCTCTCCCCGCGCGACGTAAACCGCGGCGGCGAGGTCCCCCACGACGTTCAGTGTCGTCCGGCACATGTCCAGTAGCCGGTCCACGCCGAGGATGAGGCCCAGGCCCTCGGGAGGGATGCGGAACATCCCGAGGATCATCGCGATGACCGGGAGCGAGCCCGCGGGCACTCCGGCGGTGCCGATCCCGCCCAGGACGCAGATGAACATGATCAAGATCTGTTGTTCCAAGCTGAGGTGCACCCCGAAGAGCTGGGCGATGAAGAGCACCGTCACACCCTCGAAGAGCGCGGTGCCGTTCTGATTCATCGAGGCGCCGGCGGTGAGCACGAAGCGGGCGACGTTGGGGGGAAGCCGCAGCTGCTCCTCGGCCACCTTGAGCGAGGTGGGCAGCGTGGCATTGGACGACGCGGTGGAGAACGCGGTGATCGCCGCCAGCCGCACGTCGCGGAAGAACTGCACCGGGTTGCGCCCGCCGAAGAAGCGGACCGAGATCGAGTAGACGACGAACATGTGCAGCCCGAGCCCGAGCAGCACCACGCCGACGTAGGCGGCGAGCTGGCGCAGCACGTCGAAGCCGAGCCGCGCGGTCATGCCGAAGAGCAGCGCCGCGACGCCGATCGGCGCCACCTTCAACACTCCGCCGATGAGCACCAGCGTGACCTCGTAGAGGCCGGCGATGACCTCCTTGAGCCGCTCGGTGGCCGGAGTGCGGGTCAACCCCAGCGCGATGCCGAACACGAGGGCGAAGAAGATCAGCCCGAGGTAGTCGCCGGTGGCCGCCGCCTTCACCGGATTGTCGGGCACGATGGAGACCAGGAGCGCCGCGGGCGAGGTATCGGCGGGCGCGCTGGCCGCCTTCGGCACCACGCTGGACCGGGCGAGCGCGCGGACCTGGTCGCTCATGCCCTCCCCGGGCCGGAAGGCGTTGACCAGCAGCAGCCCGATGAGGACCGCGATGCTCGAGACGACCACCGTGTAGCCCAGCGCCCGCGCGCCGAGCCGGCCGAGGTGCCGGAGATCGAGGTCCGCCACCCCCATCACCAGGGCCGCGAAGATCATCGGTGCCACCAGCATGAAGAGCAGGCGGAGGAAGATCTGCCCGATGGGTCCGGTGATGTTGGTCAGGGTCCACTGGAGCCACGCCGCGTCGCCGGCCACGGCCCTCGCCAGGAGCCCCAGCCCAGCGCCGATGACGAGCCCGAGCAGCAGCCGGCTTTGCTCACGCATGGGCGGCGGAGGTTAGCGCAGAGGCCGCGCTCGCATGGAGGAATGAGGGGCTCCGATCCATCGGCCCTGAGCTACGGGCCTGCGACCGGCGCGGATGCGGGCCGCGGCGGGTGCGCCGGCCGCCGCGCTCCACGTCCGGGCCGCGCGCCCGGAGGACACCGACTGGCCGCAGATCGCCGCGCTGTACGGAGCGCTGCTCCGCACCACCCCCGGCCCCATCGTGGAGCTCAACGCCGCGGCGGCGGTGGCGATGGCGCAAGGTCCGGAGGAGGGGCTGGCCTGGATGGAGCGGCTCGAGCGGTCGGGTGCGCTCGCCGGGTACCACCTGCTTCCGGCGGCGCAGGCGGACCTCCTCCGGCGGCTCGGCCGGACCGACGAGGCCCGCGCCGCCTACGAGCGTGCGCTGGCGCTGGTGCGTCACCCCACCGAGCGCCGGTTCCTCGAGCTGCGGCTCACGGAGCTCGGGTAGGCGCTTCGGTCGTCGCCGAGGCGAGGTGAGCTCGCTTGTATCTCCTCCGGTCCGCCCGGAGTAGGCAGGCGAGGACGGAATCCGGGAGAGGGTCGCCGTGAGCCCGCTGAGGCGCTGTCCTCGGAGCTGAGATTGGCGCCCTCGACCGGTGTCTTG
>RPRB01000215.1 GCA_003818285.1 Myxococcaceae bacterium | reverse complement strand
GGAACTGCTCGAGGTAGACCAGGCACTCGTCGTCCCGCGCCGAGGGCGGCGGGCACTGATCCGTCCGTGGCGCGTTCAGCTCCCGGTAGAGGTAGCTGGCGATGGTGAAGGACTGGTCGGGAGCCGGCCGCAGCACCGCGCGGACGTCGGCGGTCCACTCGTCGAAGCCGGTGCCGCGCTGGGTCCGCCCGTCGGGGAGGAAGCGCGGCACGGGCGGCACCTGCCCGTCCGCCGGGTTGAGCACCGGTCCCGACGACTCGAGGAGCCCGACCCGCCGGAATCCCCCACCACCGATGATGCCGAAGGTCGGTCCGGCGATGGCCTCGAGCTGCAGGCGTCCGCCCCGCTCGTCGTCCGCGGTGGCGAAGCGGCCGCGGGCCAGCGGATGCAGCTCGAACCCGGACTGACCGATGCGCGGCTCAAGGGGCTGCGCGGAGATGACTCCCCCGATGGCATCCGAGCCATAGCGGGTGGAGGCCCCGCCCCGGAGCACCTCCAGCGTGGCCAGGCTCTGGCTGTCGAGGGTGAAGGCGTACTGGTTCGGCCCCTGCCGCCAGGTGCTGGTGTTGAGCCGGATGCCGTCGACGAGGAGCAGCGTCTGCTGCCCGGTCAGGCCGCGGATGTAGGCGGAGGCCTGGCCGTGTGCGGTCTGCTGGACCGAGACGCCCGGGACGTACCGGAGCGCGTCGGGGGTGGAGCGGGGCAGACGGCGCTCGAGGTCCGCCTGGGTGACGGTGCCCGTCGCGCGGCCCGCGGGCAGCTGGTCCTCGGAGTCTCCGATGCTGGAGCCCCGGACGACGGTCTCCAGCTCCTGGGCTGCCAGCTCGGCCGGCCCCAGGAACACCAGCAGGACGGTCGAGACCCAGGGTCGACGGCCCAGCCGCGCAGGGACCCGCACCGATGCCACGCTGGGCTCTCGTAGCTCAGTTGCATCAATGCTGGAATCAGGTGAACGCCCGATCCGCGTGTGAGTTCAGGTCGTTGCGGACGGCGAATGGGGTGCCCGAGCGAGGCGGAACGAGGTGCCCCGAACGAGGTGCCAGACACCTCGTTTCGGGCACCTCGTTTCGGTTCGGAGGAGCCCGGGGGAGCCGGACGAGGTGCCAGACACCTCGTTTCCGACACCTCGTTTCCGGACACGTCGTTTCCGGGGACACCTCGTTTCCGTCGAATCGGCCGGGCGGACCGCTCAGCCGGCCGGCGCGAAGATGCTCCGGTGGACGCGCCAGCTCCCGTCCTCGATCCGCTTGAGGATCCGCATGACGTGGAAGCGGCTTGAGGTGACCTTTCCGGTGCCGCGGTCCCGCTCGCTGCCCTCGATGTGGCCCCACTCGATCGCGGTGTCGCCGAACACCAGCGTCTCCTCGAACACCTCGCGGTAGTCGAGCACCTCGGTCTCGCGGGCGGCCTCGGCCATCCTCTCGAGGTCGCGCCGCAGATCGCGGCCGCGCCGCACCGGGCTCCCTGGCGGCAGGGCGACCGCGTCGGGAGTCCAGAGCTCCGCCAGCGCTTTCACGTCGTACGCCTTGCTCGCCGTCTCGTCGCGGCGGCGGAGCGTCTCGATGCCGCGCATCGCCTCGTCCATCCCGGTCCTCCCCGTGAGCTGACCGCCCGTGCTCGCGGAGGCGACCACGAAAGGCGGCGCCTGGGGAAGGCCGATGCGCTTCACCTACCAGAGTCTGAACGGACGGCGAGCGCCCGTTCGAGCCAGGGCAGCGCCTCCGCAGCTTCGCTCGCGCCGACTGCGAGGCGGACCAGGTCGCTACCGACGCTCCGGGATGAGCTCCGAGAAGACGAGCAGATGCCCGTCGGGGTCGCGGATGGCGAATTCGGTGTCGCCGTAGGGCTTTCGGGAGAGCGGCTCGGCGATCGCAACCCGTCCGGCATCGACGAGCTGCCGGTGCAGGGCGACGACTCCGTTCATCCGGAGGTACGCGCCGGCCTCGGCCTGGACGGTCGCTGCGTCCGCCGGGGCTGCCTCGAGCATCAGCTCCACCTCGTCGCGCACCAGCACGGCGAAGACGTACCGGGGAGCCGCGGGGAACAGATGTGCGCGGAAGCCGAGGACCTCCGAGTACCACCGCGCCGCGCGTTCCACGTCCCGGACCGGCAGCATCGGCGCGACGCTCCGGAGGACGCTCCTTCCGCGCTCTGGTTCGCCGGCGCCGCTCACCCCACGCTCACCGCCCGAGGAAGACGCTCCCGCCGCGCGAGAGCCAGGTCCCGGTGATGCCCGGGAGCACCCCGAGCACCACGACCGCCACGGTGCTGAGCACCAGCGCCAGCTCGGTGGACAGGTTCCGCTCCGGCAGCCCCCCCGCCTCGGGCGCCGGGCGCATGTACATGTAGACCACCACGCGCAGGTAGTAGTACGCGCCCACCGCGCTGGTGAGCACGCCCACGATGACCAGGCCCACCAGCCCGGCATCCACCGCGGACCGGAAGATGAGCAGCTTCCCCATGAACCCGGCCATCGGAGGGATGCCGCCGAGGGAGAGCATGAACACCGCCATCGCCACCGCCCAGGCCGGCTTCCGCTGCGCCAGCCCCGCCAGCCGATCCAGGTCCCAGGCGAAGCCCCGCACCTCGTCGTCCCGGCGCTCGAGCGCGCCAAGCACCCCGAAGGCGCCCACCGTCGTCACGGTGTAAGCCAGCAGGTAGAAGAGGATGCCCCGCAGCGCCCCCGCGGTATCCGGCGTCGCGCCCGCCGCCAGCGCGGTCACCCCGAGCACTCCGCCCTTGGTCGTCCCGCTCTTCACGAACAGCGAGGCGACTCCCACCAGGAGGTAGCCGGCGTGGGAGATGGAGGAGTAGGCCAGCATCCGCTTCACGTTCCGCTGGGGGAGCGCGAGCAGGTTGCCGCCGATCATGGTGAGGAACGCCAGGGTGGAGAACCCGGTGAGCAGCGCGTCGCCGGGGATGCCGCGCCCCAGCACCAGGAAGACCCTCACCATGGCCGCGAACGCCGCCGCCTTCACCGCTGCGCTCATCATCGCGGTCACCGGCGTGGGCGCGCCCTCGTAGACGTCCGGGGTCCACATGTGGAACGGCACCGCGGCGATCTTGAAGCCGAAGCCGGCCCCGATGAGCGCCAGGCCGCAGTAGGCCAGCGGCTGCCGGTCGGAGAGGGTCGGGTCGGTGAAGATTCGGGCCAGCTCCGCTCCCATCTGCGGCAGGAGCGTGCTCCGGGTCGCGCCGAAGAGGAGCGCGGCCCCGTAGAGCAGCACCGCCGAGCTGAAGGCCCCGAGGATGAAGTACTTGAACCCAGCCTCGGCGGGCCGGGGGCCCCGGCGCAGGTAGGCCGCCAGCGCGTAGGTCGCGATGCTGAGGATCTCCAGATTGATGAAGAGGAAGATGAGCTCGTTGGACAGCACGAGGAGGCTCATCCCAGCGCCGCCGAAGAGCAGGAGCGCGTAGAACTCACCGCGCTCGGCCT
Source organism: Myxococcaceae bacterium (assembly GCA_003818285.1). Lineage (GTDB taxonomy): Bacteria > Myxococcota > Myxococcia > Myxococcales > Myxococcaceae > RPRB01. The sequence goes on along the minus strand of RPRB01000215.1, from coordinate 4,674 downwards.
GGCGCCCGCGGAGGAACGCGGGGGCGAGCAGGGCCGAGAGCCCGACCCCGATGCAGATCACCAGCGAGACCAGGCTGCCGAAGGGGTCCAGCACCACGAAGCCGCCGAACACGCCCGTCGGCACCGAGAAGACGGTGGCTGCGGCCACCAGCGCGCCCAACACGGTGGCGATCACCGTCAGCAGGGGCTGGAAGCTCCGCGACGCCGAGGAGAGGAACACCTCGGAGAGCAGGACCAGGCACGCCCCGGCGGAGAGGATCAGCGCCGGCCAGAGCGGCAGGAAGTCGGTCGAGGTCAGCGTGGGCAGGGTGAGCATGGAGGCCTAGCGCTGGTCGGACGTGCCGGCGGGCAGGGCCGCCACCGGCGTGGGGGAGGAAAGCGGGAGCACGGTCACCCGGGTGTCCTCGTCGCGCTGCTGCACGTCGAGGCCCACCTGTGCCCGCGCCACGTACCGTCGGGTCGATGTCTCGAGGCGGTCGAGGAAGAAGCCGGGGAGCACGCCCATCACCAGCACCATCACCACGAAGGGCAGGCTGGTGGCCAGCTCCCGGCCGTTCACGTCGCGGAGCCGTGCGTTCTCCACCTGCACCACCGGGCCGAAGAACACCCGCTGCACTATCCACAGCATGTACGCCGCGCTGAGGATGACGCCGCTGGTGGCCAGGACGGCCAGCCACATCGGTACCTTCGTGGACTTGAAGGTCCCGAGCAGCACCAGGAACTCGCCGATGAATCCGTTGGTTCCGGGCACGGCGATGCTGGAGAAGGTGATGATCAGGAAGAGCGCGGCGAAGACCGGCATGGTCCGGGCAACTCCGCCGAAGTCGATGATGTTCCGGGTGTGCCGCCGCTCGTAGAGGAAGCCGAAGAGCAAGAACAGCGCTCCGGTGGAGACCCCGTGGTTCAGCATCTGGTAGGCGCTGCCTGCGGCCCCCTCGGCGGTGAGGGCGAAGATGCCCAGCATGCAGAACCCGAGGTGGCTCACCGAGCTGTAGGCGATCAGCCGTTTCACGTCGGTCTGGGCGAGGCACATCATCGCCCCGTAGACGATGCCCACCACGGCGAGCACGGCGAACGCCACGCGCATCTGTTGCGCCGCGACGGGGAACAGCGGGATGGCGTAGCGCCAGAACCCGAAGGTCCCCATCTTCAGCATCACCCCGGCGAGGATGATCGACCCGGCAACGGGCGCTTCGGTGTGCGCGTCCGGCAGCCAGGTGTGCACCGGGAACATCGGCACCTTGATCGCGAAGGCCACCGCGAAGGCCAGGAACATCCATGGGCCGTAGACGCCCAGGGCCTTCGCCAGCGGGGACATCGAGGCGCAGCTCGCAGCCTTGCCAGCGAGGCAGGCCGCCAGCTCGCGGTTGGCTGGGGCGAGCGAGTTGTAGAACGCCGCGTAGTCGAAGCTGCGGGTGCCGGACGGCTGGGCGAGGAAGTACACCGCGAGGATCGCCACCAGCATCACCAGCGACCCGGCGAGCGTGTAGAGGAAGAACTTCATCGCCGCCTGGATGCGCTTCTCCGAGCCCCACATCCCGATGATCAGGTACATCGGGACCAGCATCGCCTCGAAGAAGACGTAGAAGAGGATGACGTCCAGCGAGGCCAGCGTCCCGAGCATCGCGCTCTGGATGAGCAGCAGCGCGAGGTGGAAGCTCTTCACCCGGTTCTCGATGGAGGTCCAGCTGGCCAGCACCACCAGCGGGCCGAGGAACCCGGTGAGCAGCATCAGCGACACCGCGAGCCCGTCGACGCCCACGTGGTAGCTGATGCCCAGGTCGGAGATCCACTGGAGGCGCTGCTCCAGCTGGAACTCCGGCCCCTTCGGGTCGAACAGACCGTAGAGCAGCACCGTGAGCCCGAAGTTCATGAACATCGAGAGGAAGGTCCAGCCGCGGACCAGCCGCTTCTCCGCCTGGGGCAGCAGGGCGATGATCGCCGCCGAGATCAGCGGCTGGAAGACGGTGAGGGTGACGATCCAGGTGGTGAGCGTCGTCATCGGAGCACCCAGGTCAGCACCACGCCGATCGAGATCAGCAGCCCCACCGCCATCACCGTCGCGTAGTTCTGGGCGTTGCCGGTCTGCGTGTAGCGGAGCCAGCCGCCCACCCTGCGCAGCACCCCCGCCGTCCCACCGACCGCCACCCCGTCGATGAGCCCCGCGTCCACGATCTTGTACAGCCCCTTGGAGAGGACGGTGAAGGGCCGGATGATCAAGAGATCGTACAGCTCATCCACGTAGAACTTGGCCCTCGCCCAGCTCCAGAAGAGCGCGATGTAATTGGGGAGCGGCTTCCCGGCCCGCGCTGGCAACCACGAGCGGAACACCAGCCACGCCGTCGCGCCGCCGACGAGAGCCACCGCCCAGGCAATCGCGAAGCCCAGCCACGGCGAGGACTCGGTGTGCGTCACCGTGTCGTAGATCGAGGCGAGGCGGTCGGCGAGATTCATCGCCGGCGCGAGGTAGCCCTCCATCAGGGCCACCTTCCGTCCACCTGGACCGGGGACGAGCTCCGGAATGCCCCACACCACGCCGACCACCGAGAGGAAGGCGAGAAACACGAGCACGAACACCATCCGGAAGCCGCTCTCGTGCGCGTGCGGCACCCGAGCGTCGGGGGCCCGCTTCCCTTCGAAGGTCAGGACGTACAGGCGGGTCATGTAGAACGCGGTACAGAGCGCGCCGAACAGCCCCATCCAGTAGACGGTGTGGCCCACCCAGGGATACCCGGCGACCTCGGTGGTGTGCGCCCCGTGCAGGATGGCGTCCTTGGAGAAGAAGCCGCTCAGGGGGACGATTCCGGTGATGGCCAGAGTGGCGATCGCGAAGGTCGCCCAGGTCCAGGGCATCTCCTTGCGCAGCCCGCCGAGGCGGCGGATGTCGGTCTCGTCGGCGTTGCCGTGCATCACCGAGCCCGCGCCGAGGAAGAGGCAGGCCTTGAAGCAGGCGTGGGTGACGAGGTGCAGGGCCGCGGCCCAGAACACGCCCACTCCCACTCCCATGAACATGAACCCGAGCTGGGAGACGGTGGAGTAGGCGAGCACCTTCTTGATGTCGTCCTGGGCGAAGGCGATGAGCGCCGCCCAGATCGCCGTGAGCGCGCCAATCATCGCCACCCAGGCCATCGCCGTCGGCGAGAGCACGAGGAGGAAGCTGAGCCGGCAGAAGAGGTAGACGCCGGCGGTGACCATGGTCGCGGCGTGGATGAGCGCCGAGACCGGCGTGGGTCCGGCCATCGCGTCCGGCAGCCACACGTACAGAGGAATCTGCGCGCTCTTGCCCGCCGCGCCGAGCAGCAGGAGGAGCAACGCCGCGGTCAGCACCTGCCCGAAGGTCTTCCCCTTCAGCGGCCCCTCGGTGGTGATGGTGGTCCCGAGGGTCATCCCGGGTCGGTCCTTGGCGGTCTCGGCCGGCATCCGCAGGGCCCACTCGCGGAGCACCTCCAGGTTCAGCGGCCCCTGGTCGTGCACCGCGGTCACCCAGGCCCGCGCCCGGCCGATGTCACTGAAGTTGCTGCGGCCGAGCGCCGTCTCGCGGCCCATCTGCTCGGTGGCCCCGACCAGGAGCACGAGGAGGAACATCCCGATGAGGAAGCCGAAGTCGCCGATGCGGTTGGTGATGAACGCCTTGCGCCCGGCCCAGGCCTTCTCCGTGTCCCGGTACCAGAAGCCGATCAGCAGGTAGCTGCAGAGGCCCACGCCCTCCCAGCCCACGAAGAGGAGGACGAGGTTGTCGGCCATGACCAGGGTCAGCATCATGGCCACGAACAGGTTGAGGTAGGCGAAGTACCGCCAGTACCCGTCGTCGTGCTCCATGTACTCGGTGGAGTACAGGTGGATGAGGAAGCCGATGCCGGTGATGACCATCAGCATCGCCGCGGTCAGCCGGTCCACCAGGAAGCCGTAGTGCGCGCTGAAGTCACCGGCCGAGAACCAGCGCCCCAGGTCCAGCCACAGCGCCCATCGCACCGGCACGCCGCTGGCCGGGGAGATGAACTGGGTGGACTGAGCTCCCACCGCCCACAGGGTCAGGCAGGAGAGGATGAACGAGGCGAACACGGTGAAGCAGGCAAGGAAGTTGGTGTTCGCCCGGCCCATGAACTTCCCGAGCACGCCACAGAGGAACGCGCCGGCGAGCGGAAGCGCGACGATCACCCAGAGGAGGTTGGCCAGGTTCTCCGGCGCGCCGGGGAAGGCATCGGTGAAGGGATTGACGAGCGCGAGCATCGGTCGGTCAGAGCCTCATCGTCCGGATGTCGTCCACGTTCACGGTTCCACGGCTCCGGAACACGGCGATGATGATCGCCAGCCCGATGGCGGCCTCGGCCGCGGCCACGGCGATGACGAAGAGCGCCGGGAGGTGACCCACGTCCATGCCCGCGTCGCGGGCGAAGGCGAGGAAGGTGAGGTTGGAGGCGTTGAGCATCAGCTCGACGCTCATGAAGACCACCAGCGCGTTGCGGCGGACCAGCACGCCGAACACGCCCAGGCTGAAGAGCAGGGCGGCGAGGAAGAGGTAGTGCTGCAGGGTGATGCTGATGCCGTCCACCGATGCCCTCGTTTCAGACGCGGGACTTGGCGACCACGACCGCACCGACCATGGCCACCAGGAGGAGCAGTGACACCGCCTCGAATGGGGCGAGCCACTGCGTGTAGAGCTGTGCTCCGATC
>RPRB01000214.1 GCA_003818285.1 Myxococcaceae bacterium | reverse complement strand
GAGCACTCCCACGATGAGATCTCGCTCGTGCATGGCGGCCCCCCAACGCATACGCGGGGCCACGCACAAGCCCCGGAAACTCCACAGAGTTTTGGCCTGGAAACAACGAACTCTCGTCGCAGGACCGCGAAAGCTCGTGGTCGAACGGACGGGACGCTCGACCGGCTCGAGTCAGTGCGGCTTGAAGCGGCGAACGTCGATCTTGAGGGCCTTGATCTTCGACGACAGCGTGGTCGGCGGCATGCCCAGCTTCACCGCGGCACCGAGCGGTCCGAAAACCTTCCCGCTCGTCTCCGCGAGCGTCGCCTCGATCACCTGCCTCTCCCGGGCGCCCAGTTGCTCGGGCAGGGTCCCTGTCGTCGTATCGGTCGGGACGGGTCGGGCACCGAGCCACTTCTCGTCGACGGAGAACTCGTTCCCGTCGCACAGGATCACGGAGCGCTCGATGACGTTCTGCAGCTCCCGAACGTTTCCGGGCCAGGAATACGCCTCGAGCCGCTCGACCGTCTTCTCTCCAATTCGAGCGAACCTCCGTCCGGCTCTCGTCGCGAATCGATCGACGAAATGCTCGACCAGAAGGCGGATGTCTTGGCCCCGTTCTCGCAGGGATGGAACCCGGATCGGGAAGACGTTCAGGCGGTAGAACAGGTCTTGCCGAAAGCGCCTCTCCGCGACCTCTACCTCCAGGTTCCGGTTCGTGGCACAGATGACGCGAACGTCGACCGGCAGGGTCTTGCTGCTTCCGACCCTCTCGAACTCCTTTTCCTGCAGCACACGGAGCAGCTTCGCCTGCGCTTCGACGGGAAGCTCGGCAACCTCGTCGAGGAAGAGTGTTCCACCGTGCGCCAGCTCGAATCGTCCGAGGCGGCGCTGCAACGCACCGGTGAACGCTCCCTTCTCGTGGCCGAACAGCTCGCTCTCGATCAGCGCCGGAGCGATCGCCGCGCAGTTGACCTTGACGAACGCAGCGCCTCGCCGAGGGCTCAGCTCATGCAAGGCATTCGCGAAGAGCTCCTTCCCGGTTCCGGTCTCGCCGAGCAGGAGCACGGTCGACTGGGTGGGGGCGACGCGCTCGACGCTGGCGAGCACCTCGCGAATGGTCTCGCTCTTCCCCACGATGCCCGGGCGCAGCTCCGCACGCAGCTCCTCTCTGAGATAGACATTCTCGGCCTCGAGGCGGCGCGAGAGGTGCGAGACTTCCTCGAAGAGATGGGCGTTCTTGATCGCGACCGCCGCATGAGTGGCGAACATGCCCAGTCGATCGAATTCTTCACTGAGCAGTTCCCTCCGAGCGAACATCGCGAGCACTCCGAGGAGCTCACCACCGAAATCCAGAGGATACCCTGCAAAGGCGCGCAGGTGCTCTTGCCGGACCCATTCCTTCTCCGTGATGCGCGGATCGCCGAGAAGGTCGTTGGTCATGACTGGCTGACGCGACTTGGCGATCCAGCCAATCTTGAGAGTGCCGAGAGGAACACGCCGATGAGTGCCGTCGAGGCGCTCGGCGAGGCCTGCGCTGGCGACGAGGTGGAGGCACAGCGTCCGGTCCCGGCACTGAGAGGCCATGCTGCAGGTCGTGCAGAGGTCCCCCGGGCGAATGAGCCAGATGCGCGCCAGTGCGGCGTCCAGGTCTTGAACCAGGCCCTTCGTGATCTCCGAGAGCAACTCGGTGAGGTCGAGCTTGCTCGCCATCCGCAAGCTGATTCGCCCGAGTGTTCCCTCGATGCTCATGGCAGCCTCCTGAGCACACGCATCCTACTTCCCCCGCCCTTCCAGGGTGAGGCCGGCGGGTGCCAGTGTCGCCGTGGAAGGATCCGGCGCCTTTCAGCCGAACCCGAAGTCGCTCTTGCGGCTCTTCAGAGCCTTGATCCGGTACTCGAGCGTCGAAGCAGGCAATCTGAAGCTTGGCCGCCGCTCCTGAAGGCCGCGAGACCCGCCCTCTGCACTCCGCCAGGCCCGCCTCGATGCTCTCTGCTCGCTGCGCTCCTCGGCATTCACGAGAATGTTGCCGGCTTGATGTCCTTGTGGACGAGGGCCCCGGCCATGGAGCTGGCGCAGCGCGGCCCACACGCCCACCGCGGTCCGGAGGAACTGTCCAAGGTCCGCCGGCTTCGCGAGCAGATCCAGCGGCTGCCCGCCCGGGTCCTCGAGCACGAGCGTGGTCCGGTCTTCCTTCCGGGTGAGCAGAATTGGCCGGACTGCCCAGGCCCGGTCCAGCTCGGCGCTCAGCGCGTACTCGTGCTCGAGCCTGCGAACGAGCTCCTGTTCGGGATGCTCCGCCACCGATGCCAGCGCCAGAATGGAGGGCGCCCTCGATGCGGTCGGGTTCTTTCCCGTCCCTCGCGAGAGGACGAAGTCCGTGTCGGCACGAACCCGGTCGAGGGCGTACTCCGAAAGATCCATGACCGCTCCTCTTCACCAGCGGTGGCCTCGAGAAGTCACGGCCAGCCGCAGAGGCACGCCTGCAGCGGATGTATCACTCGTCGAAACCTGTGAGGGACCCACTCCGCGTGTAGATGCAACCCGCTTGCCTAATCCTGAGTGTCGCCGGACATCTGGTGATTCTCGAGTTCTGGCGCCGGCGTGAACGGCCCCTCGACGAAAGACCGGGGGCAGCCGCGAAGGACGGCGATCTCATCGTCGAGGTGCTGGCGGTCCGGGCGGGTTCGCGACTGCATCCGCCTCGCTTGCCGGTCGGCGGACGGGCGTTCCGAGTGTCCTCAGGGTGTGGCAGGCAGACCGGAGCCCGCACCCGCCATCTCCGATGACGAAGACCTCGGCGTGCCCCCCGGCGCTGCATCTGGCGTTCGGAGCCCGCTCGCCGAGCGCTTCTGACTCCCCTGGCGCGGGCCCGCGTCACCTCCCATCCGTCACATCCGGCTGTACCGTCACAGCGTTCGGGTCCGTCCGTCCGCGTCTGGATCGGGAGCCTATCCCTCTAGAGCCGGAGCGCCACCACCTCGGAAATCCCTGGCCCGATTCGTGCTCTCTCGGCCCCACCGGTCCGGCGCGAGCACGGCGCAGAAAAGGGAAGACATGTCCGAGAACCGCATCACCCGCATCGCCATCATCGGGACCGTAACAATGGGAGGGAGCTGCGCGGCCAATTTCCTCGCTCGCGGCCTGGACGTGGTGGCGACCGATCTCGCCCCCGGGGCCGAGGCGAATCTCCGCCGTGGACGCTGAAGAAATGCCAACCCGAGAAGTCGTGGTCGATTCGGGGTCGGGCCTCGCCCAGACCATCGTCGCCGGACCCCATCTGCTTCTGACAGATGAACCGGTCGGGTCCGGCGGGGTGGACGCGGGCTTCAACCCCTACGAGTTGCTCCTCGCCTCGCTTGGAGCCTCCACGAGCACGACGGTGCGCCTCTATGCCAACCACAAGGGCTGGCCGCTGGACCGGGTCACGGTGCAGCTCGAGCACTGGAAGGTCGAGGCCGAGACGCGTGCAGGCGGGGGAGAGGCCGTGGATGAAATCAGGCGGGTGGTGGTGCTGATCGGAGATCTCTCCGCGGCGCAGCGTGACCGCCTTCTTGACGTCGCCGGGAAATGCCCGGTCAGCCGCACCCTCGCGAGGTCGGTGCGGATCGCCACTCTCCTGGGAACGGAGTCGTGAGGTGACGTGATCGGGCTGTGCTGGTGGGCGCCACCCCGGAGGTCCTCCAGACGCTGGCCTCGGGCGTCGCCTCGCCGCCGACGGACGGGCCGCCCCCCACGGCGGCGACCGACATCCCGCTGGAGCGGCGAGGGCAGTACACAAGCAGCTCTGGAAATGAGAAAGGTGTGAAGGGCGCGTTTCGGGCGCCCTCTCTCGTCCACAACGAGTTCGGCCCCACGAATGGCCAGCATGTGGACTCGCGGGGGGGAGTGAGGATGGGCCCTCAGTGCGACTCGGCACTCACCGCAGCGACCTGAGACTGAACCTTGCGCATCGCCGGCACCAGCAGCGTGGCCGCCACGAAGCAGAGCGCAATGACCAGGAAGATGTCCGCGAAGGTCTGCGTCTGCGCTTCCCGCAACGTCAGAGCCCACAACGTCTTCAACGCCGCGGTGTGCCCGTTGATCACGCCGCCGGCTACCGCCGCATCGTGCGCCTCGATGCGCTGGAGCATGCCAACCATCGAAGCATTGGCGGAGTTCAGATGCTCGGCCAGTCGCAGAAAATGGAAGTTGACGCGGCCGTTGAGGAGCGTCCCGCTCGCCGCGATGCCGATCGCTCCCCCCAGATTCCTCATCAGATTGAACAGGCCAGAGCCGAGCTTCAGGCGCTCGGGACTCAGGCTCCCCAGGGTCAAGGTGACCACCGGAGCGACCGCGAAGAGCTGAGAGAAGCCCCGGAACGCCTGGGGAAGCAGCAGCTCTCGCCATCCCCAGTCATGGGTGATGAAGGTGAAGCTCCACATGCCCACACCGAAGCAGGCCAGGCCGAACATCAGAAGCCAGCGCAGGTCGAAACGCTTTCCGACCACCGAGTAGAGCGGAATTCCCGCCACCTGGAACACACCCGTGGAGAACACGGCCAGCCCGATGTCGAGGGCGCTGAATCCGCGCACCCGGCTGAGGAAAAGCGGTGTCAGATAGATGGTCGAAAAGATGCCGATGCCGGTGACGAACGAGAAGAGGCATCCCAGGGCGAAATTTCGGTCCTTGAACGCCCGCAGATCGACGACCGGGCTCCGGTGGGTCAGTGCGCGCCAGACGAAACCGATGCCGGCCAGCGCGGAGATAACGGCGGCCACACGGATGCCTTCATCGTCCAGCCACTCCCAGCGCGGACCTTCCTCGAGGACGTATTCCAGGCAACCGAGGAAGATCGCCATCAGAGCAATGCCCAGATAGTCGGCGCCCTTCAGAAGCGAAAGATCGGGACGATCGATCCGAACGAGCATCGGCACGACGACCGCGACGAAGATGCCGGGGACGATGTTGATGAAGAACAACCAGTGCCAAGAGTAGTGGTCGGTGATCCACCCCCCGATGGTGGGGCCCAGCGTCGGCGCGAGCGAAGAGAGGGTGCCGATGATGGCCGCGATGATCACCCGTTGCTTTCCGTGGAAATAGACGAAACCCGTGGTGAAGACCGTCGGGATCATCGAGCCTCCGAGAAATCCCTGCAGCGCCCGGAAGACGATCATGCTCTGGATGTCCCAGGCGAATCCGCAAAGGACGCTGCTGACGGTGAATCCGATGGCGGAGAAGCAGAACAGCCACCGCGTCGACATGACACGGGATAGCCAGCCGCTCAGAGGGATGACGACGATCTCGGCAATGAGGTAGCTCGTCTGCACCCAGGGGACCTCGTCTGGTCCCGCGGCCAGGCCTCCCCCGATGTCCTTCAAGGAGGCAGAGACGATCTGGATGTCCAGGAGCGCGATGAAGAGCCCGATGCACATGGAGCCGAAGGCGAAGGCCTTGGCACCCGCAGAGAGCTCGTGCCCGGCGCTCCCGGTGCTCACCGAACGCCCTCGGGGCTGACGCGGACCGTCACCGAAAGGCCTGGTCGGAGCACGCCCAGGACCGATGCCTCGGCATCGAGCTCGACGCGGACGGGAACGCGCTGGACGATCCTGGTGAAGTTGCCGGTCGCATTCTCCGGCGGAAGCACGCTGAACTGGGCTCCGGTCGCCGGAGCCAGGCTGACGACGCGGCCCCGGAAGGTTCGCCCGGGTGCCACGTCCGCCCGGATGGTTGCCGGAAATCCGGGCCGGATCCCGGCGAGCTGGCTTTCCTTGAAGTTGGCGTCCACCCAGAGGCCCTGATCGGGAACCAGAGAGATCAGCTGCGCGCCGACGTTCGCGAAGGAGCCGAGCCGGGCGCTCCGATTTCCGACCGTGCCATCGATCGGAGCACGCAGCTCGGTGAACCCGAGATTGAGCTCGGCGGTCTCCTGCTCTGCGAGGGCACCGGCCAGGGCGGCCTCGGTCTGGCGTCTTTGCGTGTCGATGACCACCAGCTGCCGCTCTGCAGACAGAAGGGTGGCACGCGCGCTCTCTCCTGCAGCGAGGCCCTTCAGGTAATCGGTCTCGGCCTGCTGGAGGTTCTGGGCCGAGACTGCCTCGGTGGCCCAGAGCCGCCGGTAGCGTGTCTGATCGTCGCGGGTGCGAGCGATCTCCGCGTTGGCGGCGGCGATCCCGGGGCGGGCCTGCGCGATGACCGCCAGCTGCAGAAGGCGAGCCGCCTCGAGGTTCTCGAGGCGTGCCCGCTGGCCTGCAACCGCCGCCTCGGCCCTCGCCAGGGCCGCCCGGTACTCACGGTCGTCGAGCTTGACGAGAAGCTCGCCGGCACGGACCCGTTGATTGTCGTGAACCCGGATGTCGGTGATGAGGCCGGCGACCTTCGGGGCGATCACCGTCACGTCGCCGCCGACATAGGCGTCGTCGGTCTTCTCGATGAATCGACCGACGGTCCACCACTGCCCCAGGTAGCGGGCCGCGACGAGGGCAACGACGAGACCCAGGACCGCGAAGAGCGGCCGCCGGAAACGACCTGCCCACGACCCCGGGCGGCTGACCGAGGCCGCGTCCTTCAGAAGGATCGGTCCCTGTTCCGGTAGGGCACTCTCCTGATGCAGGGGACTCCCGCTCGACGATGGCCCCGGAGCGCGAGTGGTGATGGTCGGCGTCGTCATGACGCCCTCCTGAGCAGAGGTCATGCCGCGACCGGCGGGGACGAAAACCTGCGGAATCCGTGGGCTTGCCCAGGATTCCGGGCCGCTCATGGCACCTCGAGAGCGTCACTCCCGGCTGTGACGTCACACAGCGGCAGGGAGCTCCTCCTGCCATGGTAGGACCGGGTGCCAGCCGTACGGAGAGGCATTCGCGGGTTCGGCGACGGCGTGGACCGGGCAAGACTGGGACTCGACTGATGGAGGGCGGCGGTGCAGGACCGGGATCTCATCGTCGGAGTGCTGGCGGCACAGGCGGGGTTCGCGACTCCGTCCCAGGTGCTGACCGCTGCGGCCGCCGGGCTGGTCGACTCCGCGCCGGACTCTCTCCTGACCCGGCTGGAGCGTACGGGGACGCTCAGCGTCGAGCGAAGAAAGATCCTCGAGGCGCTGGTCGAACAAGCGCTGGCGGCGCGGAAAGGCGACACGCGCGCGGTCCTCGAGTCGCTGGGCGCCACCCCGGAGGTCCTCCAGACGCTGGCCTCGGGCGTCGCCTCGCCGCCGACGGACGGGCAGCCCCCCACGGCGGCGACCGACATCCCGCTGGAGCGGCCAGGGCAGTACACGAGACTCCAAGAATTGGGCCGAGGGAGCCAGAGCATCGTCCGGGCCGCCCGCGACGAGATCGTCGGCCGAGAGGTCGCGCTCAAGGAGCTCGCGGCGCTGGTGGTCCCCGCCGAGGATGACTCCTCGCGTGCAGCCAGGGCACGGTTCCTCCGCGAGGTGCGGCTGGTGGCGGGCCTCGACCACCCCGGCATCGTCGCCATCCTCGAGCTCGCCCGGCGCGAGGACGGGACGCTCTTCTGCGCGCAGAAGCTCATCCGTGGCGCGACGCTCCAGGCGCGGCTCCTGAGGTGCCGCTCTCCGGGGGAACGCCTCGCACTGCTGCGCCACGTGCTCGACGCCTGCCAGGCGATGGGCTTCGCGCACTCGAAGCACGTCATCCACCGAGACCTCAAACCATCGAACGTGATGGTCGGCGAGCACGGGGAGACGGTGGTGGTCGACTGGGGCCTGGCGAAGCATCGAGAGGAGCCCGAGGAGGTCGTCCCCCTCATCGCCTCCTCACCGGAGCCGGGGCTGACCGTGGCCGGGGTGGCCATCGGGACTCCGGCGTACATGAGCCCCGAGCAGGCCCGGGGAGACCTCGCAGCCATCGATGCCCGGAGCGACGTCTTCAGCCTCGGAGCAATCCTCTACCAGGTGCTCACCGGCCGTCCGCCCTTCGAGGGCGCCACGTCGGACCAGATCCTGGAGAAGGTGCGCGCAGGGGACTTCCACCCGGTGCGCGCACTCGCGCCTGGCGCACCCCCCGAGCTCGCCGCCATCGCCGAGCGAGCGCTTCAGCACCGGCCGCCGGACCGCTATCGCGATGCCGAGGAGCTGGCCAGGGAGCTCTCGGCTTACCTCACGGGTGGGCGGGTGCGGGCCTACCGGTACGGGAGCTGGGAGCTCCTGCGCAAGTTCGTCGCGGCGAACCGGGCCCTGAGCGCCGT
>RPRB01000213.1 GCA_003818285.1 Myxococcaceae bacterium | reverse complement strand
CAGCGGAAGAGCGAGCGGCCGCCGGATGAGAACCACCCGCTCGGGCATGGACGTGCAGCGTACTTCTGGGCGCTGATCGCCGCGCTCGGGGTGTTCGTCACCGGGGCACTTCTGTCGATCCGGCAGGGTGTGCACGAGCTGCTGGATCCGGGCGAGTCGACGTCGTTCCTGGTCGCCTACGTGGTCCTGGCGGTCTCGCTGGTGCTGGAGAGCGCCTCGCTCTGGCGTGCGTACCGGCAGCTCCGTGGAGAAGCAGCGGAGTTCGGGCGTCAGTTCACGGAGCACTTCCGGCTCAGCTCGGATCCCATCGCCCGGGCGGTGCTCGCCGAGGACGCGGCCGCGGTCGCCGGCAATCTCATCGCCGGGGCCGGGATCGGGCTGCGGCAGCTCACGGGTTCCCATCTTCCGGACGGGGTGGCCGCCCTGCTGATCGGGCTCATCCTGGGCTGGGTGGCGCTGGAGCTCGCGCGCACGAACGGCGACTTCCTGATTGGCCGGCGGGCCCCGGCGAACATCGAGGCTGACCTCCGGCGAGTCATCACGGGTCTGCGCGGGGTCACGGGGATCGCCGAGCTGCTGGTGACCTTCCTCGGACCTCGCCAGGTGCGGGTCCTGGCCCGGGTGGACATCGATGACGGGCTGGGGGGAGCGGCCGTGAAGTCGCTGATCGGCGAGATCGAGGACGCGCTGCTCCGGAGCTCGCCGTACGTCGTCCGGGTGGACGTGGTACCGGACGGACGGCGGCCCCGGGGTCAGCGGGAGGTCACGTGAAGTAGCCTGCCTCCCAGCGCTCACCTGTTTACATCGAGATGTCCGGGCGCTAGCCGACGCGACCCGCTCACGCTCACGTCTCGGAAGTCCGCGCGGTCACTTCTTCTGCTTCGCCGTCTCGGCCAGGAACGCATCCTGCGCCTTCTTCAGCTCGTCCGGCGTGAGGTCCTTGATGTGGGTCGCCAGGTTCCAGCGGTTCCCCCACTTGTCGATCACCGTGGCCATCCGGTCACCCCAGAACATGTCCTGGGGCGGCATCGCCGGCTTGCCCCCGGCCTTGGTCGCCCGGGCGAAGGCGGCGTCGACGTCCGGCGCGTAGACCCACAGCGAGGACGGGGTCGCCGACGCACCCATCTCCGGTGCGGTGTCGTTGACGAAGAAGCAGGAGTCTCCGATGCGAAGGTTGGCGTGCCAGACCTTCTTCCCTGTCGGATCCGGAGCGCGCATGAGCTCCTCCGCTCCGAACGCGCGCTTGTAGAACTCGATCGCCTCCGACGCACCGTCCACCACCAGGTTGGGGGTGATCGAATGAAGACCTTCGGGAATGGGCTTGGCCATGACGTCCTCCTGGGTCCAGCACTGGACGCTCGCGGGGTAACACGATCCCCGCACGCCGGCCGCCTCGGAATTGCGAAGTTCCGTGTGGCGTCCATCGGCCGTCAGGGGCGTGAAGATCCTGACAGGCGCCGGTCAGCTCGCTCCGCCCCCACGCTCGGCTCCGGAGCGGTCATGGGACCGGCGGGAGAAAACGGTCGACGGCCTCGAGGAGCTGGCCGGGCGTGCCGCTCGCCTCGAAGAGCGCCCGCCCGTCCTCCCCGATGATCCGGAGGTGCGGGAGAACCGAGACGCCGGGCAACTCTTGCCGGCTGATCGGTGAGTCGAAGTCCACGACGTTCACTCGGCGCAGCGCCATCCGGGGGTTCTTCGCGGCCCGCGCACGGAGCTCGGCATCGAGCGGCTTGCACGCCTCGCACCAGGACGCCCAGAAGTCGAACACCGTCACCTTGCCCGGAACCGGCACCAGCTTCGCCGCCTCGCCCTGGTCGACCACGTCCTGGACGTCGGCCTCGGGGCGGGTGACGGGGTGTGCCTCGTCAACGTCCTGCTCGAGGTGGAAGAGCCGGCCGATGCTGATCTCCAGCAGCACTGGGAGCGAGAGCTGGGCGTTGACGGTCTGCCCCCAGACTCGTCCTCGCAGGTCGATGCTCAGGCCCCAGTCCGCGCCGAGGGGAATGGTGATTCCCGGTCCCAGGAAGAGGTCCGTCCTCCCCTGGTTGCCATCGGTGGTGGGAACGACTCCATCCCATCGCTCGGCGAACTCCTGCACGACGGTGAGCGCCAGGCGGAAGGAGGTCGCCACCGTCCCGAGCCCGCTGCTTCCGAGCAGACCCGCGAGGATGCGGGTGCCGGCCTGATACCCGTACTTGTTGCGGTAAAGGGGAATCTGGGCCTGCGCCCACGCCGAGAGCTGCCAGGAGCCGAAGTCGTTCGCCAGGGAGAGTCCGAGCAGAGGGTCGAACGTTCCGGTGCCGAAGAGGATGTGCTGATGAGGCAGCCCTTCCTCGCCCAGGCGATAAGGATTCGGCTCGACGCCGCCGGTGGGGATGCTGACGCCGAGCTTCTCGGAGACCAGCAACTCTCCGAGTCTCCAGCCGTGGTGTACCCAGAGCTGCACGTCGCCGAACCCGACGAGGGTGGCGTTGCGGTGATGGATGTTCTCGTAGTCCAGGGTGATGGGGTTGCCGCCGAGATCCGTGAACTGGGTGCGGGTGTCGACGAGTCGGAGCGGCAGGCTGGCCTGCAGGGCGAAGTGGGGGGCGATGCCGTACTCGGCGAGGATCCAGAGTTCGGCGAGCCACAGCGTGATGTGATGTTGCTGGGGAGGTTCGGGACGGACCTGGCAGATGGGCCCGATGTCCGGGCACTCCTCGTCGTGGACGGCGACCGCCCTGCTCACCCCCAGCGCGAAATCGAGCCGAAGATGGTTCGGGTCGACCGTGGTGGTCTGTGCGCCCCCGACCGGGAGCGTGGGGTTGCTTCACCCTGCTCAGGCGCCGGCCAGGGCCCTCCCCGGACCCGAGGCGAGGAGGGCAAGACCGAGGACGAGGAGCGTGCGACAGGAACGATTCACGAGGACTCCGAGGCGATCTCGCCTGCGACCCCAGCAACGACGCTCGCAGCCTAGCCGAGCGCGAGAACGACCAGGGTGCCGGGGCCACCCCCCGCGAGGAGGAAGGTCCGCCGTCCCCGGCGTGACCCGCCGACCGAGCCGCGCCATGACCGCTCCGGCCCCGACGCCGCTGACCAGACAGGTGGTGATGCGCTAACGGGGCCTCACCTCCAGGATGCTGAAGGCAGTCCCTGTTCCCAGCACACGTGCCGAGCTGAATCCGGTCGCCGCAAACAGCTCGTTGTACTCCTCCTCGGTCCGTTGCCGGGCCTCGCCGCCGAAGGTCATCATGGCGATGTCGAGGATGGCGATCCCGATGTCCGGCTGGCCGGGGACGGGAACCATCTCGACCACCAGCAGCCGGTCCCCGGATAGCATCCGTTCGCGACACCGCTTCAGGAGCGTCCGGCACTCCGCATCGGGCCAGTCGTGCAGGATCTGCATGAGGATCCAGACGTCTCCCTCGACCTGGATCGGCTCGAAGAAGTTACCTCCGACCAGATCGCACCGTGCGCGCACGCCTCGTCCCGTGAGCAGGTGGTCCGCGTCGGGCAGCACGTCCGGCCGGTCGAACAGGATCCCCCGGACGCCGGGATTCCCGGCAACGATGGAAGCGACCAGGGAGCCCGCTCCGGCTCCGATGTCCACGACCGACGTCACCCCGGTCCAGTCGTACGCTGCCGCAATCGCGGCCTGTTCGTCCTTGCGGATCTCCGCCAGCCCCCGGTTGAAGGCCGCGTTGTCCTCGGGATGGTCGCGCATCCACTCCCAGATGCTCTGCCCGAGGGCGTGGTCGTGTGCCGCCCGTCCCGTCTCCAGGCTGCGCCCGAGCGCCGCAGTCGACTTGAGGAACTGCTCCGAGGTCGCGAACAGCGCGTAGTTGCGGAGGCCGCCGGGTGCATCCCTGAACAGGCTCGACGCTTCGCTGTTCACGAACGTGCCCGGCGACTCCTCGCGGAAGACACCGAACGCCGTGAGCGCGCGCAGTGCCCGAACCGTGGAAAGCGGATGAAGGCCCACCCGTGTTGCCAGTTCCGCGGAGGGGACCGGTCCTCCGTCGAGGAGCTCCGGCACCCTCGCCCGGATCAGCCTGCCCAGGATCGGGGCGAAGGACACGTGAGAAAGAATCGACATCGCCGTTTGGAAGCCGGCGCTGGAAGCTGCTGCGGACACGGGCCCCTCCTCGGACGTGCTGCGGATCAGCGGCTCGCCGATTCCTTGGGCGCGACGTAGCTCAGGTCGGGCCGGTACTTGATCGTCTCGGTGCGCTGGGAGCGGATCGCCTTCCGGCCCTTGGCGAGGATCGCGGCCCCCTGGTCCTTGCCGAAGGCCTCCTCCATCATCTGGTCGAGGGTCTTCCCGGGCGGGGCGAATGCCGCCCAGTTCGCCCGGCCGCTGGCGAGAATGTACATCGGGCCCTCGCCGCCGTTCACGAGCTGGTACCAGGAGCTGGGACCGGCCTGTGGATAGCTGGTCTTCTTGATGCCCTCGTTGATCTTCTTCACCGTGTCGAGGAAGTCGTTCGCCCCGTCCGGATTGAGCAGGAAGAAGGTCAGGACGCTGTAAGCCAACGGCGGATCCCCCGAGGGCTGGGTGATGCTGATGTCCGGGCGCTGGACGTAGTAGCTGGTGTAGGAGCGCCCGAGCGTGGGACCGATGTTCTTGTCGAAGTCGGCGTTGTCCGCCTTCTCGAGCTTCTCCTGCCCGTCCAGCTCCTTCCAGGCGTGGCCGAACGACCCGGTGTAGTAGCTGCCGCTGGCCTCGCCGGAGACGATCTCCCAGGTGAGCCAGCTCCATGGGTCCTTCTGGGCCTTGTGCCAGGCCATGTGATTCTTTCGCGCGGCCTCGTACTTCGCCGTCGCTCCGGGCTTCGGGGTGTGGGTGTTGATGATGGCCAGCTCGCCGGCTCGGTCGGCGGCGAGAGCGGGAAGGGCCAGCAAGAAGGTGAAAACGACTGCAGCTGCGGCAATGCGCTTGAGCAAGGGCGTCTCCTGGGTCTGGTGAGAGCAACCCGGACAGGATGACCTGAATCGGAGAGCGGCTTACGCGCCCGAGGTGCCGGACGAGGGACTACCACACCGGGTCGACCGAGGGTCGAATAACGTCCAAGTCCCGTACCTGGGCCATTGATGGCGCGCTGCCCTGCCTTAACTGCGGCGCGCCACGCGCCCAGCATGGCCATGTACGGCAGTACCAGCGGCCGCTGTCGCGCCTGGCGGCATTCGCGCTCGCCTCGCCGCGACGCGCGTCAGTACCCGCTGACGTTGCTGCTCCAGATCGGGCTGTGTGAGCGACGCTCGTCCCGAGCGGTAATGAACCGGGACTTCACCAGGCCGAGAGCGACCTTGCCGATGACGTCCTTGGCCACCGTGCCCCGGTAGTGGGGGACGGTTCGGGCGAGGCGCAGCGCGTGCTCGAAGACGACCACCGGCTCCCAGCTCCAGGTGGCGCTTTCGGGCGCTGCTCCGTCGACCAGTTCGGTGAGCGTGACCCACGCAACGATGGGCATGAACGAGACCGCCCCATCGCTTCCGTCCGCGCTCTCGCAGAGAAGCGCCTTGAGCCCCAGATCTCCGGGAGTGAGCGCGCTGCACGCGCTGGTGGGACGTGCCGGCTCCATCACGGGGAGCTCTTCCATCGGAAGGACAGCCGTGAGCCCTGCTGCGGGAGAGACTCGCGCTCGAGCCGCACCAGCACGGGCGCACCGCCGAAGTCGTCGGAGACGGCCACCTGGATGACGGGGTTGCGGGTCCCCTCGGGGCAGCCCGGCCAGGCGCACATCAGGATCGCTTGCTCGTGCAACGGGTGCCTCTGCCGCAGGTGGTTGCAGCGTGTCGCGTCGCGCCCCCAAAGGGACGACGAAACATCCGAAACGGACATGAGGACTCCCGGACCTCGGGTTGCCCGGCATCCGGGGTCGAGAGGACTCTCTCCCCCTACCACCTCCGACGGATCGCGGCAAACGCGGTGACGGAGCGGCGAAGCGTCTCAGCCCCGCCCGACCAACCTCCGCAGCACCGCGCCCGGTGGCAACCTCGCGTGCATCGGCTGCTGCTTCCCTTCTGGCACGGGCATCGCCTCCAGCCGCCCGGTGAGGCTCCTGGCGCGCGCGACCATCCGGTCGACGGCCGCCCCGTTCGCCGCTCTCTCCGTCGAGGAGACGTTCCCGTCCACCTTGTACGCCAGCGCCTTGAGGCTGAACGCGCGCAGCACGTCGGTCAGCAGGTAAGGAGAGTCGAGGTCGCGCAGCATGAACACGCGGCGTACCGGGAACAGTGCCAGCGCCTGAAGCAGCGCATCCAGCTCGCGGTAGACCTCCGCCGTGCCGGGCGGGATGGGAACGGGGGCACTTCCCGTCAGCGTGCTCGCCTGCAGCGACCGGCCAAACTCGTCTCGGAACCACTCCATCGCGGCCACCATCGAGTCACGCATGGCTCCACTCTAACAGTTGCGGGGCCAGTCCGAGTCAGATTCCGGGTCGAGCCCGAGCAATGACCTCCCCGGACGTTCTTCGGTGCACTCCGGACCCGCTGCCTTGGCCGGACGGTCGAGGTCGCCGTCTCAGTCGGCCGCGGGTTGTTCTTCCTGGGATCCGGTCGGCGCGAGGACGGGGCGGAACGCCACCGCGAAGGCCACGAGGATGGCGCAGCCAACGGCCATCAGGCCCGAGTGCAGGAGCCAGAACGGTGCACCGCCCAGAGTCTCCAGCAGTCCGCCGAGACGGCCGACCGCCATGTTCGCCAGGAACAGGTGGAGGTAGTAGACGCCGATCATCAGCCCGCCGATCGCGCGCGGACTGGCGCGGGAATAGAGCGCCAGCCCGATCGGGAACAGGAGCGCGTACCCCAGATCGTTGACCAGCTGGAACCCCAGTCCCCACGCCAGCGACACCTTCTCGCCGGTGGCCGCCGCCCGCATGCTGCCGAGCGCGAGCAGCAGCGGAGCAAGCGCCGAGATCGCTCCGCCGATCGCGAGCTTGACGATCTCGTCGGGTTCGCGGCGCCTGCGGCTCCACACTCGCCAGAACGCCACCCACAGCACGATCATCGCCATCGCCATGATCGCGTCGACCGAGAGGAGCCAGGTCACCGGCGCCTCGAACCCGAAGAACGTCCTGGCGAACCGGGCGTCACCCCAGACGAGGTAGGCGTTGAAGACCTGCTGGTTGCCCAGCTCCGAGAGCGCCAACACGGGCAGGAGCGCGAGGAGGAGGAAGACCTTGGACCAGTCGCCGCGGGAGAGCCGGGGACGCTTCCGAGGCCCGTCCCGACCGCGGGGCGCACTCGCCGGCAACCACCTCCGGCCTGAGAGATAGACCGCGAGGCCCACCAGCATTCCGACGCCGGCAGCCCCGAAGCCCCAGTGCCACGCCACCTTCTGCCCCAGCGTGCCGCAGACGAGCGGCGAGACGATCACCGCGACGTTGATGCCCAGGAAATAGATCTGGAATGCGTCCGCCCGGCGCAGATCGCCCGGCCCGTACAGCTCACCGACTTGAGTGGCGATGTTCCCCTTGAAGCAGCCGACCCCGAGCAGGAGACAGGTGAGCGCGACGAGGAAGGAGATCTCGAACGCCATCAGCAGGTGGCCCGCCACCATCAGCACCGCACCGATGGTCACCGTCACCGTGCGCCCGAGGAAGCGATCGGCGATGAATCCGCCCGCGAGCGGCGTGAGGTACACCCCCCCGGCGTACAGACCGAAGATGACCGAGGCCAGCGCCGCCGAGGAGAGCGGCCCGTAAACCTGCTCGATCCAGGTTCGGAACGTGGCAAAGCCAGCGACGTGCTCCACGTGTCCCGGGAGCAGGAGCTGCTGGCCCATGTAGAGGACCAGAAGCGCCTGCATCCCGTAGTACGAGAAGCGCTCCCACGCTTCGGCGAAGACGAGGTACGCGAGGCCGCGGGGGTGGCCGAGGACGTCGGTCGACGCAGGCGTCGTTGCCTCTGGTTCCCGGACCCGCGCTTCCATCAGGAGGTCACCTCGAAACCACGGGTTCTTCCATGGGTGCGTCTGGGTCGCAATGATGGTGGTAGGGGATTGGAGCGATGTTCGTGGTTCGGTGCTCGTCGAGAAGAGCGGCGGGGCCTGGAGCGCGCTGGTCACCTTCCCCAGCTCGGTCTTCTTCGCGGACCGGACGGCGCTCCGGCTCGAGACCAGCGGGACGGGAGCGCACCCGAGGCTGGCCATCTCCACCGGCTCCGGGCTCCAGAGCGCGCCGACGGCTGGACGCTTTACCAGCTCACGGGAAACTGCTCCT
>RPRB01000212.1 GCA_003818285.1 Myxococcaceae bacterium | reverse complement strand
TTATGCGGCTCATCGGCCCGCGGCGCCGGGCGCGTCTGCGGCGTGGGCTGTCCGTGCTCTTATAAGTCACGGCGGCCGCAGGCCGAGATCCTGGTCGAAGACACTCAGGCCCGCTGTCGGCGTGACCAGGGCGGCCGCAACACAGTGTTCAGGGCGGCCGCAGGCCGAGATCCTGGTCGAAGACACTCAGGCCCGCTGTCGGCGTGACCAGGGCTGCCGCGGCACAGCGTTCAGGGCGGCCGCAGGCCGAGATCCTGGTCGAAGACGCTCAGGCCCGCTGTCGGCGTGACCAGGGCGGCCGCGACACAGTGTTCAGGGCGGCCGCAGGCCGAGATCCTGGTCGAAGACACTCAGGCCCGCTGTCGGCGTGACCAGGGCGGCCGCAACACGGTGTTCAGGGCGGCCGCGACCGAGATCCTGGTCGAAGACACTCAGGCCCGCTGCCGGCGTGACCAGGGCGGCCGCGGCACAGCGTTCTTCAGAAGCGCTCGATGTGGAAGTCGTCGTCGGCCGCGGGCAGCCCGCTCGAGCCGGCGGCCGGCTTCGACGCGGGCGCGCCCGGCGGTCGGCCCGCGGTGGGGTTGACGCGCCCGAGCGGCTGCCCTCCGGGGGGAACGGCCGGGCGCGGCGCCGCTCCCGAAGCCGGAGCGCCGGGAACGCCCGGGGCCCCGCGCTGGGTGAAGGCCACACTCCCGGGAGCCGAGTTCCCGTCCTGGGCGCCCTCGAAGTCGTCCCACCGGGCGTCGCTCGTGGCGCTGATGCCGCTGAAGCGCAGCGCGAAGTCGTCCGGGTTCGTCGCCTGCCGGTGCGCCTCCTCGTAGGAGATGATGTTCTGGCGCACCAGGCTCATCAGGGACTGGTCGAAGGTCTGCGTGCCGTAGCTCTGGTGTCCCTGGGCGATCGCGTCGGGGATCTCCTTGGTCCGGTCCTTGTCCTCGATGAGCTCGCGAACCCGGGCGGTGTTCTTCAGCACCTCCACCGCGGCCACGCGGCCCTTCCCGTCGGCGCGGGGCACCAGGCGCTGGGAGATGACCGCCTTGAGAACGCTCGCCAGCTGCAGACGGACCTGCTTCTGCTGGTACGGGGGGAACACCGAGACGATGCGGTTGATGGTCTCGGTCGCGTCCAGGGTGTGGAGGGTGGACATGACCAGGTGACCGGTCTCCGCCGCGGTGAGCGCGGTCTCGATGGTCTCGAGGTCTCGCATTTCGCCCACCAGGATGACGTCCGGATCCTGGCGCAGCGCGCTCTTCAGCGCCTGGCTGAAGGAGACGGTATCGACGCCGACCTCTCGCTGGTTCACGATCGACCGCTTGTCGCGGATGAGGAACTCGATCGGATCCTCGATGGTCATGATGTGGTCGGTCTCGTGGGCGTTGATGTGATCGATCATCGCCGCGAGCGAGGTGCTCTTGCCCGAGCCGGTGGTCCCCGTGACCAGGATCAGCCCGCGCTCCTCGAGCGCGATCGACTCCAGGACGGGTGGGAGCAGCAGATCCCGGATGGTCATCACCTTGAAGGGGATGACGCGGAGCACGGCACCCAGCGTGCCGCGCTGCTGGAAGACGTTCACGCGGAAGCGCCCAAGGCCGGGAACGCCGTAGGCGAGGTCCACCTCGTTCGAGTTCTTGAACTTGTCCCGCTGGTACTCGTTCATGATCCCGAAGGCCATGCGCGCGACCTCCTCGGGAGGGAGGCGCTTGCCGTCCTTCAGCGGGACCAGCGAGCCGTCCACCCGGAACATCGGGGGCAGACCGGCCTTGAGGTGGATGTCGCTCGCGCCGCCACGGAGCGCGACCTGGAGGATCTCGTTGAGTTCCACGCCACGTGTAGCCTAGCACCGGTGCAGGACATCGACTGTCCCAGGGGCCTACACCCGCCGCCCCCCGCGCTCAGCGGCTCACGCGCGCGCCCGGGTCTGGACGTACTCCACGATCTCGTGGACGACCGCTGCACCGCGAGCTCGATGCGCTGCCGGGACGCGGCGACTCTAGCGCTTGCTGAACTGGAACCGACGGCGGGCGCCGGGCTGGCCGTACTTCTTCCGCTCCACCACGCGGGCGTCGCGGGTGAGGAAGCCAGCCTTCTTCAGCGGGGTCCGGAACTCGGGGTTCAGCAGGCACAGCGCGCGGCTCAGGCCGTGGCGGATGGCCCCGGCCTGGCCGGAGAGCCCGCCGCCGACCACGTTCACCGTCACGTCCACCTTGCCGACCTGCTCGAGGATCTGTAGCGGCTGGTTGAGGATCATCTTCGAGGTCTCCCGCCCGAAGTACTCGTCGAGCGGACGGCCGTTGACGACGATCGTCCCGTTTCCTTCCTTCACCCACACCCGGGCCGTGGACTCCTTGCGGCGGCCGGTGGCGTAGAAACCGTTCTCGGTCTGGATCGGCATGCTCGTCAGGCCTCCACCTGGCGCGGCTCGGGCTTCTGCGCGGCGTGGGGGTGCTGATCGCCTGCGTACACCTTGAGCTTGGTCATCATCTTCCGGCCCAGCGCATTGCGCGGCAGCATCCGCCGGACGGCCTCGATGACGATGTCCTCGGGGTGCCGGGCGCGCAGGGCCGCTAGATTCGTCGTCTTCAGGGCGCCGGGGAACCCCGCGCGCGGGTGCCGGTGGTACAGCTTCTTCGTCTCCTTCGAGCCGGTGACCTTCACCTTCGCCGCGTTGATGACGATGACGTGGTCACCGGTGTCCAGCGAAGGGGTGTAGATGGGCTTGGTCTTGCCCTTGAGAATCGAGGCGATCTGGCTCGCCGCCCGACCGAGCACCTTGTCGCTCACGTCGACGACGAACCACGCCCGCTTCACGTCGGCGGGCTTCGCGCTGTACGTCCTGTTCGACATCTGGGGACACTCCGGCACCGGAGGCGTGCCCCCCGGAAAAGACGGGCGATGTAGAGGTCTTGCCGCCCCAAGTCAAGCAGAGGGAGAGGGCGTTCCCTGGAGCCGCGCCTTGAGGTTCCGGAAGAAGCCCTGCTCGGCCTCCGTGGGGGGGCCGGGAGGCGGAGCGGTGGTGTCGGACACCTCGAGGACCTCGGCCGGGATGTCGGCCAGGAAGCGGGACGGCGTCCGGGGCACCTCCCGCCCCCGCCGGACCCGTGTGGCGGCCCGGGTCAGGATCAGCTCTTCCCGGGCCCGGGTGATGCCCACGTAGCAGAGACGCCGCTCCTCCTCGAGGTTCTGAAGCTCTCCCTGCATCCCCCCGTGGGGCAGGAAGCCCTCCTCCAGTCCGACGAGGAAAACTGTCCGGAATTCCAGCCCCTTGGCCCCGTGGAGGGTCAGGAGAGTGACCCGGGCCGGGCTGGGCCCGTCCTCCTCCTCGCGGGTGTCGAGCGACAGCCGGTTCAGGTAGCTCCGCAGATCCGACCCCCGGTCCTCACGCCGCTCGAACTGCTCGAGCGAGGCGAGGATGCCCTCCACCCCCTGGAGCCTGCGCTCGGCGGCGCTGGCCGAGGCCGTGCTGGCCCGGGCGGCGGCCTCGAACCCGACCTCGCGCAGGAGCGCCCGCGTCACGCCGGAGAGCGGCTCGGTGCGGAGCCGGGCCCGGGTCCGCCGGATCAGGTCCGAGAACTCCTGGACCGCGCGTGCCGCCCCCGGGGTGAGCCCGGGGACCGACGCCGGAGCGTCGAGCACGTCCGCGAGCGGGGCCCCGCGGCTCCGGGCTTGCGCGACGAGGTGCTCGACCGTGACGTCGCCGATGCCGCGAGCGGGCACGTTCACGATGCGAAGGAGCGAGACCTCGTCTGCGGGGTTGGCCAGCACCTTGAGGTAGGCCAGGACGTCTCGCACCTCGCGCCGGTCGAAGAACTCGGTTCCGCCCACCACCTCGTAGGCGATGCCGCGCGCTCGCAGCGCTTCCTCGAACGGACGGGACTGGCCGTTGGTGCGGTACAGCACCGCGAGGTCATCCGGCCGGGCACCGCGGGCGAGCCGCTGCTCGATGGCTCTGGCCACGTGGGCCGCCTCCTCGTCCTCGCCGGGGAGGACCACCAGCTGGACCTTCGGGCCGCCCACCGTGGCGCTCCACAGCTTCTTCGGCCGCCGCTCCGGCAGCTGCGAGACCACGCCGTGCGCCGCCTCGAGCACCGCCGGGACGCTCCGGTAGTTCTGCTCCAGCCGGACCTCGGTGGCCCCCGGGAACGCCTCCTCGAAGCGGAGGATGTTGCGCACCTCCGCACCCCGCCAGCCGTAGATGCACTGGTCGTCGTCACCCACCGCGCAGACGTTCCGCCGCTCCCCGGCGAGCTGACGGACCAGCTCCAGCTGGGCGCCGTTGGTGTCCTGGAACTCGTCCACCAGGAGGTAGCGGAACCGGCGCACGTAGCTCCCGAGAACCTCCGGGTGCTCACGGAAGAGCCGGAGGGGCAGGAGGAGCAGATCGTCGAAGTCCACCGCGCCCTGCGCCCTGAGCGCGCGCTGGTAGAGGGGGAACACCTCGGCCGCGGCGATCTCCCAGTCGGCGGGCGTGTCGCCGGCGGGCAGGGGCGCTCGTCCGGCGTTCTTCGCCCGGCTGATGGCGCCGAGGATGCGCCGCGGATCGAAGTCGGCCCTCCCGTCGATGGAGCGCTCGCGCAGGGCGCGCTGGATCAGCGAGATCTGATCCGACGTGTCGGCGATGGCGAACTTCCTCGGCCAGCCGAGCCGGTGGACGTGCTCCCGGAGCACCTCGGCCCCGAAGGCGTGGAAGGTGCAGACGGTGAGCGCCTGTGCGTGCTGCCCTACCAGCCGCACCACCCGCTCCTTCATCTCCGCGGCGGCCTTGTTGGTGAAGGTGACGGCGAGGATGGCGCGGGCCGGCACCCGCTCGGCGAGGAGCCAGGCGATGCGGTGGGTGATGACCCGCGTCTTCCCGCTCCCTGCCCCGGCGAGCACCAGCAGGGGACCTTCGGTGGTGGTGACGGCACGATGCTGCGGCGGGTTCAGTCCGGAGAGGTCCACGTCGGGACGGACGCGTATAGGATGAAGGGCTGACCGATGGCCGCCTCCCCCGCGCGCGTTCCCGTCCGCCCCCCGTCCACTGCCGAGATCGATGCCCAGGCGAAGGAGGCACGCGCCGCCGTGGCGCGACTCGGCCGGCGCGAGTTTCTCGACCAGCTCGCCTCGCTGGGCCGTGCCTTCGCCGCCGACCCGGGGAACCCCGGGAGCTACGCCTGCAAGGACTGCGAGCGCTGCGCGAACTGCATGTTCTGTCGCGACTGCGCGGGCTGCTACCAGTGCACTCACTGCGTGGGCTGCGAGGGCTGTAGCAACTGCAGCCACTGCACCGAGAGCAAGTCGTGCCAGTCCTCGGCCTACCTCCTCCAGAGCGAGGCCTGCACTCACTCGGCCTACCTGGTGATGTGCCGCAACCTCTCCGAGTGCAACTACTGCTTCGGGTGCGTGGGGCTCAGCAAGAAGGACTTCCACATCCTCAACGTGAGCTTCCCCCGGAAGGAGTACTTCGAGATCACCGCCCGGCTGCGGAAGGAGCTCGGCCTGCCGGGCTAGTCGGTCGCAGGGGCAGGTCGTCGTTGCCTCGCCCCGTGTGGCCTGCGAGCGTCCTGCGCCGATTCACCACCGGAGGCACGGATGAGGATCTCGCTCGCGGTGCTCCTCCTGCTCTCGACCGTGGCGGCACCGGCCGACGCCCAACCGGCGCCCACGCCCACTGCTGCGACGTCCGAGGTGCGCGCCGCGGTGGACACTTTCCTCCGCGCCTTCGAGGCGCTCGACTGGCCGGCCTTCCGGGCGTGCTTCGCCGAGGGCGCGACGGTGTTCCACCCGACCCCGCCACACGTGCTGCGCACCGACTCGCCGGAGAGCTTCGAGCGCGCCTGGGCTGCGGTCTTCGAACGGATCCGCCGGAACTCGGGCCGGACCGCGCCGCCCTACTTCACGCTGGCCCCGAAGAACGTGCGGATCCAGCTCCTCTCCGAGCGGAGCGCCCTGGTCACTTTCCACCTGCCCCAGGGCGACACGACGGGCCGGCGGACGGTCATCCTCGAGAAGCTCGAGGCGGGGTGGAAGATCGTCCACGTTCACGCCTCGAACCTGAGCACGCCCGCAACCCCGGTCCCCGCCGATCCCGCCAGTCCTGGCAAGGACGAGCACCGAGAGAGGTGATCTCTGTCGACTCAGCCGCCGCGGGCGGCGGCCTCGATCTTCGGCAGCTCGATCTTCTTCATCTCCATCACCGCGGCCATCACCCGATCCGCCTTCTTCTCATCGGACCCGCTCACCGCGCGGATGACCGCCGAGGGCACCACCTGCCAGGACAGCCCGTACCGGTCCTTGAGCCAGCCGCAGGGGCCCTCCTGGCCGCCGCTGGAGGTGAGCGCCTTCCAGTACCGGTCCACCTCCTCCTGTGTCTCGACCTCGATCGCCAGCGAGATGGCCTCGGTGAACTTGAACTGCGGCCCTCCGTTGAGCGCCACCAGCTCCTGGTCGCCGAGGCGGAAGGCGACCGTCATCACCGAACCCTTCGGGCCGGGACCGGTGTCTCCATATCTGGCGATGTCCAGGACCTTCGAGTCGGGGAAGATGGAGACGTAGAACCTCGCCGCCTCCTCCGCCTGTCCGTCGAACCACAGCATCGGCCTGATCGTCGGTGTGACTGGCATGTGGAGCCTCCGTTCTCGATGGACGCCACGCGTCCGGTACTCCACTTGGACGGCGGGGGCAGACCGAACTCATCGGTGCTGCCCTCCAGACGACGGATTGACCCGGGCTCCCTACGGTCGTAGGCCTGCCCGGCCCGAGATGCCTCCCTCAACGCCCCCTCGACTCTTTCCGCCGGAGCGACTCGGCGTCGTGGGCCTCGCGCTCGCCCTCGCCTGTGCCGCCCCCGCCACCGGCTGGGTCCGGACGGAGCTCTTCCTGGGCCGGGGGCTCCCGGACGGCGGCACCCTCACCCCGGCCGAGGTGGACGCCTTCCTCGCCCGGGAGGCCGGACCGCGATTGCAGGGCTGGACATTGCTCGAGGCGCGGGGCCGGTGGACGGGCCCGGACGGCGGCGTGGTGGACGAGCCGACGTCGGTGCTGCTCCTCCTCCACCCGCCGGGGTCGAACGAGGGCGCGCTCGAGGAGATCCGCCGGGCGTACGTGCGGGAGTACGGGCAGGATTCGGTGCTCCGCGTCGACACTCCGGTGGGCGCGAGCTTCTGACCGTCCTCCGTCAGTGGCCGTTGTCGACCCGTGGACGGGGCTCGGCGTCCTCCAGGCGCGTCCACGCTTTGCCGTCCCAGCTCCACAGATCGCCGAACACGCGCTCCCCGTCGTGTCCGCCGAACAGGAGCACGCGCCGTCGTGTCGCGTCGAACGCCATTGCCGTGTGGTTCCGCGGCGAGGGTCCGCCTTCCCCACCCGCCGGCTGCCAGCGGCCCGAGCGGCGGACCTGGGTGTCCCCGAGCCGGCGAGACCCATCCCACCCACCGAAGCAGACCAGCTCCCCTCGAGCATCGGCCGCCAGCGCGGGATTGAATCGAGCTCCGGGACCCGGGAACGGCCCCTCCCAGCCGGATCCCCGCCATTCCCAGGTGTCGGCGAACGGGCCCCGTCCCGCGCTGCCGCCGACGAGGACCGAGCTGCCGCGCGCTGAATCGAATGCCAGCGCCATCCCGCTCCGGGCATCAGGACCGGACGCGCTCACCTGCTCCCATCGGGCTCCGTCGAACTCCCAGGTGTCCCCGAGTCGCTGCCGCCGTTCCTCCGTCCAGTGCCAGCCACCGAACAGCACCACCCGACCGCGTCGGTCGTCGAAGCAGGCGCTGGACTCGCTCCGCGCCGGCGGCCCGCTCACCGGCAGCCGCCTCCAGGCAGCTCCGTCCCACTCCCAGGTATCGTCGAGCAAGGTGTCCCGCGCGCCCTCGGGGCCGAAGAGCACCCTGTTCCCTCCGAAGAGCACCAGCCGTCCTCTCCGTCGGTCGAAGGCCGCGGCGGGGAAGGTTCGTGGACCAGGACTGCCCGGACCGGAGGGCCTCCACACCTCGCCCCTCCGGATCCAGGTGTCGGCCCGGACTGCCTGTGCATCCGCCCCACCGACGAGCACGAGCACTCCGCGAACCGAGTCATGGACCAGCACGTGCCCGTTCCTGACCCCGGGCCCGAGGGTCCGGCGCTCGGGTCCTCCGCGCGCTGTCACGAGGGAGCTCGCCCCGAACGCGAGGAAGGCACGGCGAGACATCGCGGAGCCGCCACCCACGGAGTGAAGCTCTAGTCCGGGCGTCCGGGCGAACGAGC
>RPRB01000211.1 GCA_003818285.1 Myxococcaceae bacterium | reverse complement strand
TCACCCCGACGGCCATCAACTTCATGGCCACCCACGGCCGCGGGCTCATCTGCCTCTCTCTGACCGAGGACCGCATCCGTCAGCTCGCGCTGCCGCTCATGGTGCAGGACAACACCTCGCCGTTCGGCACCGCCTTCACCGTGTCCATCGAGGCTGCTCGCGGGGTCACCACCGGCATCTCCGCCGCGGATCGCGCCCGCACCATCCTCGCCGCGGTCGCCCCGAAGGCGAAGCCGGGCGACCTGGTGCGCCCCGGGCACGTCTTCCCCCTGCGCGCCCGGGAGGGTGGGGTGCTGGTCCGTACCGGGCAGACCGAGGGCTCGGTCGACCTGGCGCGGCTCGCGGGGCTGTTCCCCGCCGGAGTCATCTGCGAGGTGATGAATCCGGACGGGACCATGGCCCGCCGTCCGGAGCTCCAGCGCTTCGCGCGAAAGCACGGGCTCACGCTCCTGAGCGTGGCCGACCTCATCCGCCACCGCCTGCAGAACGACCGGCTGGTGAAGCGGGTGGCCACGTCGGAGCTCCGCCGTCCGCAGCAGGGCACGTGGATCGCGCACGCCTACCAGAGCGACGTCGACTCCGACGTGCACGTGGCGATGGTGAAGGGCGACATCACCGGGCCCGAGCCGGTGCTCACCCGCGTGCACCGCGCCTGTCCGGTCGGTGATCTCCGCGGCACCGCCGGGTGCGACTGCGGCAGCCAGCTGGAGCAGGCGTTCAGGGCCATCGCCGACGCCGGCCGAGGGGTTCTGGTGTACCTGCACAAGGCGGTGCGCCCCTCGTCGGCGCTCACCTGCACTCGCGCCGAGGCCGAGGAGGCCGGCCCGGGCGCGGACCGCAGCCGGCTCCGGGAGTTCGGGGTGGGGGCGCAGATCCTCAAGGACCTCGGCCTGCGGCGGCTGCGCCTCCTGACCAACAATCCCAAGAAGATCGTGGGCCTGGAGAGCTATTCTCTCGAGGTCGTGGAGCAGATTCCCCTCAGCAGGCCGCGGCTGCAGCGCCGGCAGGGGACGTAGAAGGGCGGACATGGCACGGGTGATCGAAGGCTTCCTCACGCCGCCGCAGGGGCGCTTCGCGCTCTGCGTGTCGCGGTTCAACGGCTTCATCACCGAACAGCTGCTCCGCGGAGCCCAGGACGCGCTCCTGCGCCACGGCGTGGCCGATGGCGACATCGACGTGTTCCGGGTCCCGGGCACCTTCGAGCTGCCCGGGCTGGTTCGCCGGGTGGCGGAAGGCGGGCAGTATGCCGGCGTGGTGGCCCTGGGGTGCGTCATCCGGGGCGGGACGCCGCACTTCGAGTACGTCGCCGGCGAGGTGAGCAAGGGCATCGGACAGATCGCGCTCACCGCGCCGTGCGCGGTGAGCTTCGGCGTGCTCACCTGCGACACGGTGGAACAGGCGGTTGACCGGGCCGGGGTGAAGGCCGGCAACAAGGGCGCGGACGCGGCGATGGCCTGCCTGGAGATGGTGAACCTCTACGCCCGCATCGCGGAGGTGGGGAAGAAGCGCTGATGGGGGCTCGCCGCACCGGACGGGAGCGTGCGCTCCAGGCGCTCTACCAGATGGAGATGAGCGCGCTCCGTCCCGAGGACGCGCTGGAGACCGCCTGGAACGCCGAACCCGAAGGTCCGCCCGATCCCGAGGCACAGCGGTTCGCGCTGGAGCTGGTCCGGGGGGTGGTCGAGCACCGCGAGGAGATCGACGGGCTCATCGAGCAACACAGCCACAACTGGCGACTGGACCGGATGGCCCGCGTGGATCGCAACGTGCTCCGCCTCGCGGTGTTCGAGCTGAAGTGGTGCCCGGACATCCCCAAGAAGGTCACCCTCAATGAGGCGGTGGAGCTGGGAAAGGCGTTCGGTACCGAGGCCTCCAGCGCCTTCGTCAACGGCCTCCTCGATCGGATCGCGCTGGACGTGGAGCAGCAGCGGTGAGCGCCGCGGTCAGCACCGTACCGCTCACGCTGGACGCGCTGGATCCGCTGCCGGTCGACACGCTCTGTCTCTTCGTCTCCGAGGACGAGCGGCCACTCGGAGGGGCCGCGGGTTTCGCCGACTGGCGTCTGTGCGGGCAGCTGTCGCGCTTGCTGGCGGACGGCTTCTTCCGGGGGACGCGCGGGGAATCTCTCCTTCTTCCCTCAAACGGCCGGATCGGCGCACCCCGGCTGGTGGTCCTGGGGCTCGGGCCCGGGGGCGAGGCGCTGCACCCCGGCGTGCTCCGGACGGCCCTCTCCCAGGCTGCGGACGTGCTCAACCGTGCACGGGTGGACAGCGTCGCCCTGGAGCTCCCCGGTCGCGGCGCGATGCCGGCACCGGAGAGGACCTCGGCGTTCGACGAGGCGTTCGTCCCGGCGTTCCGGGGGGCTCGGGTCACGCTGCTGGCGGATGGGCCCACGCGGCCCTCGCGGTGAGTTCCCGCGCGAGCCGGACCTGCTAGGCTCGGGAATCCGGCCGGGGAATGGGGTACAAGGTTCTCATCGTCGAGGACTCGACCGCGTCGCGGGAGTTCATCGCCTCGACCCTCTCGCAGATCGAGGGCACCGAGGTCGTCTGCGCGAGCAGCGGCTTCGACGCCCTGAAGCTGCTGCCCCGCTACCGCTTCGATCTGATCATCACCGACATCAACATGCCGGACATCAACGGGCTCGAGCTCATCAACTTCGTGAAGATGAACCCGAACTATCGTGAGACACCGCTGCTCATCGTCACCGGCGAGGGCCGGCAGCACGATCGCGAGCGCGGCATCCAGCTCGGCGCCTCCGAGTTCCTGATCAAGCCGCTGCAGCCCGACCACCTGACCGAGCTGGTCCGGCGTTACCTGAACCTCACGTGAGCCCCGAGCGCGACCGGCCTCCGCCCGAGTTCTCCTCCGAGGCCGTGGAGACCGCGGAGGCGCTGGGTCGCAACCTCCTGCTCCTCGAACGGACCGCCGCCGACCCGGACCCGGACGTTCTGAACTCCGTCTTCCGCCAGGCGCACTCGCTGAAGGGCCTCGCCGCCACCTTCGGTCAGAAGCGGATGGCGGAGCTGGCCCATGCCGCCGAGGACCTGCTCGATCGGTTCCGGCTCGGGAAGGCGCGGCTGACCTCGGCCCGGCTGGACCTCCTGCTCGAGGCGGTGGAGCTCTTCCAGCGGCTCGCCGAGGACCCGGCGAGCGTCGTGGACGAGGCGCGGCTACTGGCCGGCCAGCTGTCCTCGATCGACGAGGGGCCGGAGCGGATGGGCGAGGACCCTCTGGAGCGTCTGGAGCTGGCTCCGGAGACGCGCCGGGTCCTCACCGAGTTCGAGGAGCACCGGCTCCGCGAGACGCTCCGGCGCGGTGAGCTGGTCTGGTCCGCGCGCGTGGAATACCCGCTGGAGACCTTCGACCGCGAGCTGGAGCAGCTCAAGGCGCGGCTGCGGGGGGTGGGCGAGCTGGTATCGACCCTCCCCGGACCGGCCGCGGATCGCCTCGACGTGCTCGCCTTCGTCCTGCTGCTGGGGTCCGGCGCGGGTGAGGCGGCGCTGCGGGCCGCGTTCTCCGGTGTGCCGGTCGAGCTCCGCCCCGTGCCGGTGCGGAAGGAGCGACCGCCCGGTCCCGAGGCGGAAGGGGCCCGGCCCGCGGTGGAGGGGCCCGAGCGTGGCGGCGCGACGCGGACGCTGCGGGTGGACATCGCACGGCTCGATGCCCTGATGGACGATGTGGGCGAGCTGCGCCTCATCGGCGAGGCGATCCGCGGCCTCTCCGACGGGCGCGAGCTGTCCCCGCGGGCCTGGACGGTGGAGCTCCTCCGCGAGCACCGGCGCCTGGTCCGGCGGCTGGACGTCCTTCAGGACCGGCTGCTCCAGGCGCGGATGGTGCCCCTGCGTCCGTTGTTCGATCGGATGCAGCGCCTGGTCCGGCGGATGGCCCGGGAGGCGGGCAAGGAGGTGGTGCTCGAGACCTCCGGTTCCGAGGTGCAGATCGACAAGCGGCTCGTGGAGGAGCTGAGCGACCCGCTGGTGCACCTCGTCCGCAACGCCATCGACCACGGCATCGAGCCGGCGGGGCTTCGCGAGGGCCGGGGCAAGGCACGGACCGGGCGCATCCTCCTCTCCGCGGAGCAGCTGGGCGCGCGGGTGGTGCTGGCGCTGGCCGACGATGGCGCCGGGGTGGACTGGGCCCGCGTGCGCGAGGTCGCGATCCAGCGGGGCCTGCTGGACGAGGAGCGCGCCCGGGCGGCGAGCGACCGCGAGCTCCAGTCGGTGCTCTTCAGCCCTGGCTTCTCCACCGCCTCGGCGGTGAGCGCGATGTCAGGCCGCGGAGTGGGGCTGGACGTGGTGAAGACCAACATCGCCGGGCTCTCGGGAGTCATCGACGTCGAGAGCCGGGCGGGGGAGGGGACCGCGTTCCGGGTCACGCTTCCCGTCACCCTGGCGACGGTGCGCGGGCTGCTTGTGGGCGTGAGCGGCCGGGTCTACGCAGTCCCCCTGAGCAGCGTGCTCGACGTCCTGTCTCACGACGGCCGGCACGGGGCGACGGAGGACGGACGGCGCATGGTGCCGGTCCGGGGCCGGAGCATCCCGGTGGTCTCGCTGGCGGAGACCTTCGGGCTGCCGCGCCGCGCAGACGGCGGGGTGTACCTGGTGGTGGTAGGCGTGGCCGAGCGCCGGCTGGGGCTGGTGGTGGACGCGCTCCACGGTCAGCGGGACCTCGTCACCCAGGCGCTCGGGCAGCGGCTGGGCCAGGTGCCCGGCGTGTCCGGGGCGGCGGAGGTCGGACACCACCACACCGTGCTGGTGCTCGACGTGGGCGCGCTGCTGGACGAGGTGCTCCGTGGCCCGCCGCTCCTGGTGGCGCAGGCATGAGCCGGGAACCGTCGGGCGTCGAGGCGCTCCTGGCGCGGTTCCGCTATCGGCCGGACGAGGAGTCCGGGGGGCTCACCGAGCTTCCGGCCGCGAGCGTCGAGCCCGACCGGCCGCCAGGCACCGACGAGTTTCGGCTGCTCACTTTCGGTCTTGGCGGCGGCTGGTATGCGGTGGCCCTGGGCACGGTGACCGAGATCCTCCGCGCGCGCACGCTCACCGAGATTCCGCGGGCACGGCCGCCGTTGCTGGGGGTGCTGAACCTCCGGGGGACCATCACCCCGGTGTACGACCCGTCCCTGCGGCTGGGGCTGGCGGTCTCGGCCCCGCCCTGCGCCGGGCCCGACTCTGCGCGTCCGCCGCGAGCGGCGCGGATCCTGGTGGTCCGCACCGCGCTCGGTCCGGCCGGATTGTGGGTGGACCGGGTCCGGGGCGTGCAGCGCGTCCGGCCGAGCGCGCTCGAGCGTCCGCGGGGCGGCCCGACCGGTGGGGTCGTCGGCGTCCTTCCCATGGCCGAGGGAAGCTGCACCGTGGTGGATCCGGAGTGGCTCCTCCGGTGAGCGGCGATTCGCAGGCGGTGGACGTCTGCGCGTTCTGGGTCGGTGACGCCGTCTACGGCATCGACGTCGCACGGGTGGAGGAGATCCTCCCCCGGGTCGTCCCGCTCCCGGTCGTGGACGCTCCAGAGCACGTGGAGGGGGTGGTGCACGTGCAGGGGACGGCGGTGCCGATCGTGGACCTCCGCCGGCTGCTCCCGGCCGGGTCTCCGCCTCGGACGGCCAAGCCGAAGGTGATCCTCGCCCGTCTCGGGCGGCGCCGGGTGGGGCTGCGTGTCGATGGCATGGCGGGCGTGAGGCGCTACACCGTGGCGGAGATCCGGCCCGCGGGCACGGTTCCGGGAGTGCTGGCGATCACCGGGGACGAGTGCCGGCTGCTGGATCTCCGCGAGCTGCTGGCGGATCGCCCTGCGCACCGGCGCCCGGACCTGTAAACTGGAGTCGCGTTCTCCCCATGAGAGGTTTCCGCGTTCTGGTGGTCGACGACTCGCGCGCCGCGCGCCAGGTCCTGGTCGCGGCGATGACCTCGCTCGGCTCGGCCACCTGTGACGAGGCGGCGGACGGCGCCGAGGCGCTCAAGCGCTTCGCCTCGGGCGAGTACGACCTCGTGGTCACCGACGTGCACATGCCGCGGCTCGATGGCCTGAAGCTCATCCACCACATCCGCGCCGGGGCCCGGCGCGCCCAGGTGCCGATCCTGGTGGTGACGACCGACCGGACCGAGGCAGAGCGAGCGCGCGCGATGGGCGCCGGGGCCAGCGCCTTCCTCTCCAAGCCGGTCGAGCCCGAGGACGTGAGCCGGGCCGCGGCCTCGTTGCTGTCCGCGCCGGCCTGACGCAGCCGCGAGACGCCGGAGGCGGCGCCATGGAACGAGCTCGCTCGGTTCCCGGATGTGCGCCGCGCGCTCCGGCCTGCCCCTGTCACACCGGGCAAAGCAGGACTTCCTGACAGGTGCTGCCCGCTGTGCAACTCCGGCCGGAGTTCGTTGACGGAGAAGTGACCTTCGGCGCGCGCAAGCGGGCATCGCTGCTGACGCCGGCTCCGGGACCGACGGATGCAGCACCCCCTCGCGTGGCGCGAATGCGCGCGCCGTTGCCGGGGGTACCCGATGCAGACAGCGAGTGGATGGTTCCGGGGCGTGGTGGTTGCCGTGGTCCTTGGTGGAGTGGCCTGTGAGTCTCCGGACGTCAGCTCCACGGGGCTGTCCGCCTCCGAAGGCAAGCCGGAGGCCTCCGCCACGAGAGGTCTACCCAGGAGCTCGAAGCTGGTCCCGAACCGCTTCGGATTCTCCAGGACCATGACCTCGAGCGGAACGGCGCTGAACGATCCGAAGAATCCCTTCTTCCAGTCGCTCGGACAGAACGGCCGCTCGTGCAGCAGCTGCCACGTTCCCGAGGCCGGGATGAGCATCACTCCGGAGTTCGTCCGGAAGCGGTTCGAGCGGACCGACGGGATGGACCCGCTCTTCCGGACGGTCGACGGGGCCAGCTCTCCCCTGGCGGACGTGTCCACAATCGAGTCGCGCCGCAGCGCCTACGCGCTCCTGCTCGACCGAGGGCTCATCCGCGTCGGCCTCGGCGTGCCGGCGAACGCCGAGTTCGAGCTGATCGGCGTCGAGGACCCCTACGGCTTCGCCAGCGCGCAGGAGCTCTCGCTCTTCCGCCGGCCCCTCGCCAAGACCAACCTGCGCTTCCTCAGCACTGTGATGTGGGATGGAAGGGAGACGTTCAAGGACGCCGCATCGAGCAACGGGTTCGCCACGCTGCACTTCGATCTCGTCCACCAGTCCAACAGCGCCACCACCGGTCATGCGCAGGCGGCGCGCGAGCTCACCCAGGCGGAGCGAGAGGCGATCGTCTCCTTCGAGATGGAGGTCCACACGGCGCAAGTCGCGGACTTCCGGGTCGGATCGCTCGCCGCGGCGGGCGCGCAAGGGGGGCCGGAGGCCCTGTCCACGCAGGAGTTCTACTGGGGCATCAACGATCCTCTGGGCGCCGATCCCACGGGACGCCCCTTCGACCCGACGGTCTTCACTCTCTATGACGCCTGGCAGTCCGCGGGACATCCGCGCCAGGGGCTCGCGGCCGCCCGGGCGGCGATTGCCCGCGGACAGGAGGTGTTCAACCACAAGCCGCTCGCCATCGTCGGGGTCTCCGGACTGAACGACGACCTCGGGGTCGCCTCCATCCCCGGCACCTGCACCACGTGCCACGACAGCCCGAATGCGGGGAACCACTCCGTGCCTGCGCCGCTGCGGATCGGCGTGGACGCAGTCGAGCCCGCGGGAGGCCTGAACGTCGCGGGGCTGCCGGTGTACACGTTGCGCAACCTGACGACCGGGGAGATCGAGCGGACGACCGATCCCGGCCGCGCCCTCGTCACCGGCCGGTGGAAGGACATCGGCCGCTTCAAGGGACCGACGCTCCGGGGGCTCGCCGCGCGCGCGCCGTACTTCCACAACGGCTCGGCGGCACAGCTCGAGGACGTCATCAGCTTCTACGACACGCGGTTCGAGATTGGGCTGACCGAGCAGGAGAAGGCGGACCTGCTGGCGTTCCTCGCCGCCCTCTGACGAACGGGCGAGCTCCCGGGAAGGGAGCGCATCGCCAAGACGACGCTCGTCTCCCGGGGCACGGCAGCCCGGTGGTGCGATCGGCTGCTCCGATGGACCTCGCGAGGACATCTACGCTCCGTCGAGGAGGGGTGGCGCGCAGAGACCCGACAGCACCCCCGCGACGGAGCCGAGCGGAACGTCGCGCTGCGCTCCGCCCGGCTCCCGGAGGCGGACGGACCCCTTCGCCTCATCGCGCGGGCCCGCCGCGACCAGGTAGGGAACGCCG
>RPRB01000210.1 GCA_003818285.1 Myxococcaceae bacterium | reverse complement strand
CGTCTCGGGCGCGCTCTCCATCGGCATCGGCGGAATCGTCGGCGGAGGGTTCTTCGCCACCTTCGGGCTCGCGGTGGTGGGGGCGCGCGGCGCGACCTCGCTCTCCTTCCTCGTCGGCGGCGTGGTGGCGCTCTTCACCGCCTACTCCTACGTGCGGCTCACCCTGCGCTACCCCGGGACGGGCGGCACGGTGTCCTTCGTCCGGACCGGTTTCGGCGACGGGCGGCTACCCTCGTCGGTGAACGTCCTCCTCATCCTCAGCTACGTGGCGATCATGGCCATCTACGCCAGAGCGCTGGCGGCGTACTCCGTGTCGTACTTGCCGCCCGAGCAGCGCGGGCTGGCAAGCCATCTGGTGGCCTCGGGGGCGCTGGTGGCGCTGGGGCTGGTGAACTTGGCCGGCGCGGCGTTGATGGCCCGCTTGGAGAACGTCTTCAACGTGGGAAAACTGGGGGTGCTCGCCGTCTTCATCCTCGGCGGGCTCTTCCTCGGGCACCCCGACTGGGAGCGGCTGGGGCCGGCATACTGGGTCCCCTGGACCACCATCGTCTCCAGCGGGATGGTGGTCTTCCTCGCCTACGAGGGCTTCGAGCTGATCTCCAACGCCTCGGACCGCATCGTCGACCCCGGCCGGACGCTGCCCATCGCCTTCTACGGGAGCGTGCTGGCAGCGCTGGTCATCTACGTCCTGGCCGTGGTGGTCGCGGTGGGGCACATGCCCTTCGCGGAGATGGAGGCCGCCAGGGACTTTGCGCTCTCAGCCACCGCGGCCAAGTTCCTGGGGAGCTTCGGTTTCGGGCTGATGACCTTCGGGGCGGTGTTTGCCTCGGCCTCGGCGATCAATGCCGACTACTTCGGGGCCGAGCAGCTCCCGGTGATGCTCGGTGCCCATGGGGAGCTTCCCCGGGTCTTCACCCGCGAGATCTGGGGCCGGGCCGTCCCCAGCCTGGCGGTGATCGCCGTGCTGGCACTGCTGGCGGTGAACCTGGTCGACCTCCCCGCCCTCTCCGCGGCGACCAGCGGGGGGTTCCTGGTGGTCTACGCCATCGTGAATCTCGCCAACGTCAAGCTGGCGCGGGAGACGGGAAGCCAGCGGTGGATCTCGATTCTCGCGGCCCTCCTGTGCATCGCTGCGCTGGCGATCATGGTGTTGCAGTTCGCTCAGGACCCGGCCACGCGGGGCTCCGCCTGGGCCGTGGCGGCGGTCGTCGCCCTGGCCCTGGTGGTGGAGGTGGTCTTCCGCTGGCTCCGCGGCGGAACCGTGCCTCCACCGGCCCTCCAGAGACGCTGACGCTCCACCGCCGACCGGGTGGTCGGGCCGGGGCGAATCTCGAACGTCGGACGGCACTCACCAGAGACCGAGCTGGGGCGGGGAGGTGGCCGGGCACGCCGATGCCGTGCCGCGTGGCTGGGCGCCCGACAGAAGCCTCTGGATGAGCGCGGGTGCAGACCACCCCCCGGCGCGCCTACGGCTGATTCGGGTCGACCTACTGACAGGAAGAGGCGCATGTCGACGGCGTGGGCCGACGAGCCACCAGGGGGGCGGCCATTGATTCCGCCCGGGCGTCCCGGGTATCTGGACCGGTTCCCGGACTCCTGCCATGAAGCGCTACTTCGTCCACACCTTCGGCTGCCAGATGAACGTCAACGAATCGCTCCGCATGGGCGAGGCGCTGGCCACCATCGGCTACCGCCCCACGCCAACGGCGGAGCAGGCGGACCTGATCATCCTCAACACCTGCGCCATCCGGGAGAAGGCCGAGGACAAGATGCTCTCGGCCCTGGGGCGCTACCGGGCGATCAAGACCCAGCGCGGGGCGCTGCTCGCCGTGGGCGGCTGCGTCGCGCAGCAGGAGAAGGGAAAGCTCCTCGCCCGCGTCCCCTACCTGGACTTCGTCTTCGGGCCGGACGCGATCGGGAAGCTCCCCGAACTGGTCACCCGCGTGGTCGAGGACCGGGTCCGGGTCGCCGAGACCGCCTGGGTGGACTCCGAGGAGTACGTCTTTCCCCGCGCCGATCCGGGCAGCTCCGCGGGGAAGGTGAGCGAGTTCGTCACGGTGATGAAGGGCTGCGACAACGTCTGCAGCTTCTGCGTCGTCCCTCACACCCGCGGCCGCGAGGTCAGCCGGCCCTTCGTCGAGGTCCTGCAGGAGGTCGCGTCGCTCACCACCGTGGGCGTCCGCGAGGTGACGCTCATCGGCCAGAACGTCAACTCGTACCGGGGCGGGATCTCCTTCGCCGAGCTGCTGCTCCGCCTCGCCCAGGTCCCGGGCATCGAGCGGGTGCGCTTCACCACCAGCCATCCGCACGACCTCTCCGACGCGCTGATCGA
The DNA here is from genome assembly GCA_003818285.1 of Myxococcaceae bacterium. Taxonomy (GTDB): domain Bacteria; phylum Myxococcota; class Myxococcia; order Myxococcales; family Myxococcaceae; genus RPRB01. The sequence goes on along the minus strand of RPRB01000210.1, from coordinate 5,904 downwards.
CGCCTTCCGGCAGGAGCCCCGCATCGCCCCCCATTTCCACCTGCCGGTCCAGAGCGGCAGCGACGACGTCCTGCGCCGGATGAAGCGGGACTACACGGTGGCCCAGTACCTGGAGCGCCTTGCCGCGCTGCGTGCCGCGCGCCCGGGCATCGCCGTCACCACCGACATCATCGTCGGCTTCCCCGGAGAGACCGAGGAGGACTTCCAGCGGACGCTGACCCTCACCGAGCAGGTCCGGTACGAGAACCAGTTCTCCTTCGTCTTCTCCGCCCGCCCGCGCACCGTGGCGGCGGTCAAAGAGACGGAGTGGGGGCCGGTGCCGCACGAGGTGAAGGTCGAGCGGCTGGAGCGCCTTCAGGCCATCCAGCGGCGGATCAGCGGAGAGATCGGCGCGGCGCTCGTCGGTCACGAGGTGGAAGTGCTGGTGGAGGGCCCGAGCAGGTCCCACCCCTCACGGCGCTTCGGGCGGACACCGGAGAACCGCACCGTGAACTTCGACGGCACCGCGCCCGCGGGCGCCCGGGCCCGGGTCGGGATCACCCACGGTTCGCCAAGCGCGCTGCTCGGCGTGGAGGCCGGCCTGGTGGACCTCCCGCCTGTCCCTCCGCTGCGGCCCAGGAACGAGGCCGCCTGATGGGAATCCGCCCCTTCCAGGGTACGGGGCCGCGGCTCCACCCCTCGGTCTTCGTCGCCGACGGAGCGCAGGTCATCGGGAACGTGGAGATCGGGGAGGAATCCTCGGTCTGGTACAACACCGTCCTCCGCGGGGACGTGAACACCATCCGCATCGGTGCCCGGACCAACCTCCAGGACCTCACGGTGGTCCACGTCGAGAAGGGCACGCATCCCACCCGCATCGGGGACGACGTCACCATCGGCCACCACGTGGTGATCCACGGCTGCACCATCGGCAACCGCGTCCTGGTCGGCATCGGGGCCGTCGTCCTCAACGGGGTGATCATCGAGGACGACTCCTTCATCGCCGCCGGGACACTGCTGATTCCGGGGACGCGCGTGCCCTCGGGCTCCATGGTCATGGGCAGCCCGGGCAAGGTGAAGCGGCCCCTCACCGACGCCGAGCGAGCAGGTCTGCTCACCTCCGCGGCCGGATACGTCCTGAACGCAAAGCTCCACCGGGGTGGCTGAGAGGGTGCCCGCGCGGAGCGCGGTCCGCGGCGTCCCCCCTGACGCGGGGGAGTAGTTCCCCCCCGGGGCGTGCTCACGTGTCCGCCCGGCCCGGGGCCGAGGCAAGGGTGCCATCGGGTGGGGCTTTCCCTGCTTCCTCAGGTGTTCCCCTGGGTGCGGGGGGCTGAGCCTGGCCGCCGGCGCGCCCCTGCGCGCTTCCTCAGGCGTCCCCCTGGGTGCGGGGGGCTGAGCCTGGCCGCCGGCGCGCCCCTGCGCGCTTCCTGAGGCGTCCCCCTGGGTCCGGGGGACTCCCGTGGTAGAACATCCGTTCAATGCCGCCACAGGACGCTCTCCGGAGCTGCGCCCTCTTCAAGGGATTCACGGAGACGGGACTGCAGATCCTCGCGGGCATCGCGGTGGAGCGGACGTACCCTCGAGGGACGCCGCTCTTCGTGGAAAACATGCTCGCCGAGAGCCTGTTCATCATCGCCGACGGGCGTGTGGGCATCACCGTTCGCAACGGGGCCGACGAGCTCCCGCTCGGTGAGCTCCAGCGGGGTGACTCTCTCGGGGAGCTGGCGCTGGTGCAGCAGGGCCAGCGTCTCTGCAGCGCGATGGCACTCACGCCGGTCACCGCGGTGGAGCTGAGGAGTGTGGACTTCCAGCGGCTCATGACCCAGAAGCCCCAGGCTTGCCTCAAGCTCCTGATGGCGATCGTGTCCCAGTTCGGTGCCAGGCTCCAGGCGAACCGGGAGGCGTTCAAGGCCCTGCTCCCACGTCCCTGAGCTGCCGGAACCGCGACCCCCGGTGCTAAGGTCCCTCGACCCGGGGGCGCCCGGGGCGAACCCGCTTGGAAGCGATCCTCAAGACACTCCTCCTCGGCTCCCATGGCGCGATGGCGTACCTGTCCATCTTCGCCGTGCTGGTGGCCTGCGGCCTCGGGGTGCCCCTGCCGGAGGACATCTCCCTCATCCTCGGCGGGTTCCTGGTCTACAAGGGCGTTGCGCACCTCTGGGCGATGGTCGCCACCGGGTTCCTCGGCATCCTGGTCGGTGACTCGCTCATCTACCTGGCCGGGAGACGGGTCGGCCGGCGGGTCCGCACCGGGCACGGGTGGCTCGCCCGGGTGGTGACCCCCGCCCGGCGCATCCAGGTGGAGGGGCTCTTCGCCCGGCACGGCGAGAAGATCGTCATCGCCGCCCGCTTCATGCCCGGTGTCCGCGCGGTGACCTACTTCACCGCCGGCTCGGCGGGGATGCCGTACGCCCGCTTCATCTGCTTCGACGGGCTGGCCGCCCTGGCCTCCGCGCCGCTGTTCGTGCTCCTGGGGTACCGCTTCGGGCGCCACCTGCAGGAGGTCATCGAGCTGATGAAGCGCTACCAGCTCATCGCGGTGGGGGTGCTCCTGGCCACGGTGCTTCTCTGGGCGGGCGTCCGCCGGTGGCGCGAGATTGCGCTGGCCCGGAAGATGCGCGAGCAGCTGGGCGACGGGGACCGGCCGCCCCCGCCAGGCGCGGTCCTCCGGGAGCCCGCGGGCGAGCTCAACAAGTAGGAAGCGGCCAAGTCCCCGACAGTCCTCGCGAAAACCCGGGGTCACGGGCGCCGGGGATGGCGTTTGTCCGGGGGGCGGCGTATAGAACGTCATGCTGACCGACCCCCTCCGCCTGGCGCTCACGTTCGACGACGTGCTGCTCCAGCCGGCCGAGAGCGAGGTCCTCCCGAAGGACGTCCAGCTCGGCACCCGCCTCACCCGCAACCTCAGCCTGAACATCCCGCTTCTCTCGGCGGCGATGGACACGGTCACCGAGTCCGCCACCGCGATCGCCATGGCCCAGCAGGGCGGCATCGGGGTGATCCACAAGAACCTCTCCGTGGAACGCCAGGCGGCCGAGGTCGCCCGGGTGAAGAAGTACTCCAGCGGCATGGTGAGCGAGCCGGTGGTGGTGGAGCCCCAGGCGCCGCTCCACCTAGCCCTGGACCTGATGAAGCGCAACGGCATCTCCGGCATCCCGGTGACCCGGGGCCGGAAGCTGATGGGCATCCTCACCAGCCGCGACGTCCGGTTCGAGACCAACCTCGACAAGAAGGTCGAGGAGGTGATGACCCGGAAGCTGATCACCGCCCGCGAAGGGGTGAGCAAGAAGGCAGCGCTGGAGCTCCTGCACTCCAACCGGATCGAGAAGCTGCTCCTGGTGGACGAGAACGGCGAGCTGCGCGGGCTGATGACCATCAAGGACATCGAGAAGTCCCGGACCCACCCCAACGCGGCGAAGGACAGCAAGGGCCGGCTCCTGGTCGCCGCCGCCGTCGGCGTCGGACCGGACCGCGAGGAGCGGATCGCCGCGCTGCTCAAGGCGGGGTGCGACGTGCTGGCGGTGGATACCGCCCACGGCCACTCCCGCGGCGTGGTGGACTCGGTGCGGGACACCCGCCGGAACTTCTCCGGCTTCGAGCTGGTGGCCGGCAATGTGGCCACCGCCGAGGGCACCCGTGCGCTGATCGAGGCCGGGGTGGACGCGGTGAAGGTGGGCATCGGCCCGGGCAGCATCTGCACCACCCGGGTGGTGGCCGGGGTGGGGGTGCCTCAGCTGACCGCGGTCGACGACTGCGCCCGCGAGGCGGAGCGCCACGACGTGCCGATCATCTCCGACGGCGGCATCAAGTACTCCGGCGACATCGTCAAGGCGCTGGCCGCCGGGGCGAGCACGGTGATGATCGGCTCGCTCTTCGCCGGCACCGAGGAGGCGCCGAGCGAGGTCATCCTCTACCAGGGCCGCAGCTACAAGAGCTACCGGGGCATGGGCTCGCTGGGGGCGATGAAGCGAGGGGGCAAGGACCGCTACTTCCAGAGTGACGTCGAGGAGGAGCAGAAGCTGGTCCCCGAGGGCATCGAGGGCCGCGTCCCCTACAAGGGCAGCCTGGCGATGAACGTGTACCAGATGCTCGGAGGCATCCGCAGCGGCATGGGCTACGCCGGCTGCCTCACCGTGGAGGAACTGCGGAAGAACGCGCGCTTCGTCCGCATCACCCCCAGCGGGCTCCGCGAGAGCCACGTCCACGACGTCATCATCACCGAGGAGGCGCCGAACTACCGCGTGGAGTAACGGTCAGGGCGGCCGTAGTCGAGGTCCACCGCAAGGTGTCCTCGAGTGGCAATAGTCGTCGAGGTCGCGGCGGCCGCAACACAGTAGTCAGCCGGCGAGACGGAAGAACCAACGTGCACATCCACGACGAGAAGGTCCTCATCCTCGACTTCGGGAGTCAGTACACCCAGCTCATCGCCCGGCGGGTTCGCGAGCTGGGCGTCTACTGCGAGATCCACCGGCCGGATCTGCCGCTGGCCGACATCAAGGCCTTCGCGCCGAGGGGAATCATCCTCTCTGGAGGACCGATGTCGGTCGAGGCCGAGGGCGCGCCGATGCCCGCCGCCGGCGTGTTCGACCTCGGGGTTCCGGTGCTGGGCATCTGCTACGGGCTCCAGCTCATCGCCAAGATGCTCGGCGGCCGGCTGGACCGGACCGCGCACCGGGAATTCGGGCCCGCCATCATCGAGGTGCTGGACGCCAAGGGCCCCCTCGCTCCGTTCGCGAAGGGCGAATCGTGCGAGGTGTGGATGAGCCACGGAGACCGGGTGGACGCGCTTCCCCCCGGGTTTGAGCCCATCGCCCGCACCTCCAATGCCCCCCTGGCCGCCGCGGCGCATCGCGAGCGGCCCATCTACGGCCTGCAGTTCCATCCCGAGGTGGTCCACACCCCGCGGGGCAAGGACATGTACCGGGCGTTCCTCTTCGACGTCTGCAAGCTCTCCGGAGCCTGGACGATGAAGGGCTTCGCCGAGGAGGCGGTCGAGGCCATCCGGAAGCAGGTGGGGCAGGGGAAGGTCATCTGCGCGCTGTCCGGCGGGGTGGACAGCTCGGTGGCCGCGCTCCTCATCCACCGCGCCATCGGGGACCGGCTGACCTGCATCTTCGTCGACAACGGAGTGCTGCGCGAAGGCGAACGGCTTCAAGTACAGTCGCTCTTCGAGGGCCGCTTCCACGTGCCGCTCCGGACGGTCGACGCCCGGAAGCGCTTCCTGGACCGGCTGGCCGGGGTGACCGACCCGGAGAGGAAGCGGAAGATCATCGGCCGCGAGTTCATCGCCGTCTTCGAGGAGGCGGCGCGCGACATCCAGGGCGCGGACTTCCTCGCCCAGGGCACGCTGTACCCGGACGTCATCGAGTCGGTGTCCACCAAGGGCCCGTCGGCCACCATCAAGAGCCACCACAACGTGGGCGGGCTGCCCGAGGTGATGAAGCTCAAGCTGGTCGAGCCGCTCCGGGAGCTGTTCAAGGACGAGGTCCGCGCGCTCGGCCGCGAGCTGGGGCTGCCCGAGGCGATGCTGATGCGGCACCCGTTCCCCGGCCCGGGGCTTGCCATCCGGGTGCTCGGCGAGGTGACCGAGGAGCGCCTGGACCTGGTCCGCAAGGCGGACCTCATCGTCCAGGACGAGGTCCGCAAGGCGGGCCTCTACGGAGAGGTGTGGCAGGCCTTCGCGGTCCTTCTCCCGGTGTCCAGCGTCGGCGTGATGGGGGACGAGCGGACGTACGAGTCGACCGCGGTGGTGCGGGCAGTGACCAGCGTGGATGGGATGACGGCCGACTGGGCGCGGCTGCCGCACGAGCTGCTGGCCCGCGCCTCGGCGCGCATCACCAACGAGGTCCGCGGAATCAACCGCGTGGTCTACGACATCTCCAGCAAGCCGCCGGCGACCATCGAGTGGGAGTGACCGGTTCGCCG
>RPRB01000209.1 GCA_003818285.1 Myxococcaceae bacterium | reverse complement strand
GGACGCTCGCCGAGCAGATCGGCGATCGCTCCACCCTGTCCTACGCCCTCCGTCACCTCGGCGGGCTTGCGGAGTCCCGGGGCGACCTCGACCAGGCCCTTGCCCTGCAGCGACGGAGCCTCGCGCTCCGGGAGGAGATCGGCTTCGTCCGGCTGGTTCCCTTCGCCCTGATCGCCGTCGGCGATCTCGAGCGGAAGAAGGGGGCGCTGGCCGACGCCCGGGCGAGCTACTCCCGGGCGCTCGCGCTCGCCGAGGAGCTGAACAGCGCGCCGGCACGCGTCTGGTCCCGATTCGGCCTCGGCGCGGTGGAGGAGGCGGAGGGCCGACTCGCCCCGGCGCTCGAGCACTACGAGGTGGCGCGACGGACGGCGGAGCAGCTCGGGAGCAAGAGCTGGGTCGAGCAGACCGGGGCGGCGACGGAGAGGGTCAGGCGCCAGCTCGGAACGAGCGGAGTGGCTCAGGGAGCTGACGCAGTCCGTTGATCACCGCCGGGTAGCCGCGCCCTGGCCCTTTTCCAAGACGCTCGAGAGGCGCTCCGGGCGACCTCGCGCTGGAAGACGCCGGAGGGCTCTCCTCTGCGACGACGGACGGCGTCGACGAGGGACCGGTCGCCGCGGCGGCCTCAGAAGAGCGGGGGCACTCGCCCGAGCCGGAGTGAAAGCGGCCAGCGCACGAGGCGTTCTCGCGACGGATCCCCCCACGCGGCCCGCAGCTGCTCACCGAACCGCTCGAGCTCCTCGCCACGCCCTGCCTTTTTCAGCGACTGCACGGCCGACCAGGTCCCGATGTAGCCGAGCACCTGCGCGGCGTTCCAGCGGTGTTCCAGCGCGAGGGGCGGTGCCTCGACCGGCTCGAAGGGGAACGGAAGCGAGCGGTACCCCTCCTCGACCAGCCTGCGCTCGGGGGGCCAGTGTCCCGCGAGAGTGTGGCGATAGAAGCGATCCACGAGGCCCTCGATCTCCGGGTCCACCTCCATCACCGCATAGGTGACCAGCGCCACGAGCGCACCCGGGCGCGCCACTCTGCGGACCTCGCGGTAGTAGGCGTCGAGATCGAACCAGTGCGCGGCCTGTGCCGCGACGGCGCAGTCGACGCTTCCGTCGGCAAGTCCGCTGCTCTCGGCGGGCGCGACGGCGTACCGGACGCGCGGATGCGGAGTGGCCTGGGCGATCTGGGCGGGGCTCGCGTCGGTGGCCACCACCTGGGCGAACACCTCTCCCAGCACCACCGAGAGCTGCCCCGACCCGCAGCCCGCGTCCCACGCCAGCGCCCGCCCGGACGAGCGGGAAGCAAGCGCCTCCGCGACGGACAGCGGGTAGACGGGACGGTGTGCCGCGTATCCGCTCGCCGCGACCGAGAAGTGATCCTTGAAGGTCACAGGTCCAGCTCCCAGGTCTCCGCGATCAGCCCCTTCCCGAAGGTGGTGTTGGGCGCCTCGGAGACCTTCACGTACCCCGCCCGCGCGTAGATCGCACGCGCGGCGCCGAGCACCGACTGGGTCCAGAGCGTCACCTTCCGGTACCCCGCCCCCCGGGCGAAGACGGTGCACGCGTCGACCAGGGCGCGCCCGACACCGAGGCCGCGTGCCTCCGGCTCCACCAGCAGCAGGCGAAGGCGCGCGACGCCGGGGCGCTGCGGATGGTGGACCTGCATCACCGAGCCCACCCGGCGCCCCTCCAGCTCCGCCACCCAGCACGCCTCTCGCGCCGGGTCGTGCCCCTGCGCGAACTCGGCCACCACGGCGGCGACCAGCGCCTCGAAGGGCGCGCCCCACCCGTACTCCTCGGCGTACACCACGCCGTGGCGCTCCAGGATCCACCCCAGGTCGCCGGACCGGTGGTTGCGGATGACCACCGCGGGGGCTCCGCCCTGCCGCGGCTCGAGCAGGCGCCTGACTCCGGTCAGGGCGCGCACCACCTCGCCCCGGTGGCCGTCGGGGAATCTCCGCAGCAGTCCCGACACCTGCGAGTTCGCCTTCCGGTCCAGCCGGTCGAAGGCGCGGCGACCGGCCGGGGTGAGACCCAGGAGCGAGGCGCGCCGGTCGTGCGCTGACCGCTCCCGCCGCACCAGGCCGCTCCGCCGGAGGCCGGCGAGCATCCGGCTCAGGTGCCCGGGGTCGACCTCCAGGCCCCGGGCCAGCGCCGCGGCGGAGAGCCCGTCCCGGTGCGCCAGCTCGTAGAGCACCCGCACCTCCCCGAGGCTGAACTCGCTGCCCAGGTGCCGCTGGTCCAGGAGCCCGAACCGCCGCGTGTACACCCTGTTGAATCCGCGGACTGCGGCCACTGCCTCGTCCAGACCACCCATGGTTGCATGAAACAACGAGATGCTTGCTTCAGGCAAGCTTCGGGGACGCACCGGGCTGCTGGGGTCGGCGGCTCCGCCCTCACCTCCCGGCCGGCGGGGGTCCCTCGCTCCGGACCGCCGGACCGTCCGCACGAACACTGAGCGCCAGCTCCCCGCGGGGAACCGTCGGGTCCACCAGCGTGGCCACGTCGCCGTGCGGCTCGATCAGCGTTGCCTCCCCGCCCCCCAGCGCCGCGCCGAGCTCGGCCGCGCTCGGCCAGCGGCCTCCTTCGGCGCGGGCCAGGTCCGCGGCAACGGCTGCCCGGAGCAGATGGAGCTGGGCCCGCGCCCGCGCGTCGGACCGCGCCGCTCGCCCGAGCTGGGGAAAGGCGAAGGCGGCGCGCCGGTTCACCCAGGGGCGATCGCCGGCGGCGATGACGTCGAGCCGGGCGGCCCGCTCCGGCATCGGCAGCGCCGCAGCCTCCACTGCCTCGTCCAGGCGGGCGTCGATCCGATGCCACGCATCCCCGAGGGCGAGCGTGAAGCGCCAGTCGGTGCGCCCGGCCGGGGCGTTCTCCCGGGCCCAGGTGGCGACCTGGGGCGGAAGACCCTCGAGCTGCCCGAGGTAGGGAGCGAAGGCCTGCGTCCGGGCCCCGAGCGCGTACTCGCCCATCACGGCGGCGAGCGCCGGGGTGCCCTGTTCCACCCGGGCCAGTGCTCCGGCTGCGCTTCGCTTCACGGATGTCGGAGCAGCATCCAGGGCGGCCGCGCAGGGCCGGAACGCGACCTCCTCGACCACCAGCGCGGGGAGCCTTCCCGCGAGCGCGGCGCCCCACGACGCATCGCGCGCGAGCGCCTGGAGATCGACGCAGACCTGCACCGCCTGCGTCGTCTCCCCCCGGGAGAGCAGCTGCCGCATCCGGAGCGCCCCGAGCTTCCCCGCGTACGGCAAGGTGGACCAGCCGCGCGGACGCCCCGCCGGGGTGGGCGAATCCAGAGTGCCCAGCCCGGCCGGTGGCCCGGCCTCGGCGGCATGCGTCGCCGCGAGCAGCGCGGCCAGGGGACCGGCAGCAGCCTCCAGCTCCCGCCGGCACGAGGGCGAGAGCTCCTCGAAGGCCTGCTCCCCCTCGCGCACCGCCCGGCACAGCTCCACGTCGGCGGAGGACGCCTCGAGCGCAGCGAGCGCATCCCACGGCGCGACGGCCCGCTCCCCGAACGTGCCCGGCTCGGGCGGCTCGACCTGCGCCGGTCGGGCGAAGCGGGCAGACGCGCGAGCCGCGAGATCCCTCCGGAGCTCGCGGGCCGGCCCCACCGTCGACGTCCGCCACATCGCCACGGCGAGAACCACCCCGAGCAGGCCGAGGGCCACCAGCGCACCCAGCCGTCCTCGCCCTCGCCTCGTGCCCGCCATCGGGCGACGCACAGTGCCAGACGGCGACGCCGACCGTCGACCTCGGAGTTCCACTTCCGGGACGGAGCAGGCCGCTGCAACGGCTCCACCCATCGCTGCTTCGAGCCAGCCGGAAACCGGGGGGCGGTACCCTCGCTGCCGTGAGGGTCTCCGGCGCCGCGGGCCTCGTCATCGTGGTGGGAGTCCTGCTCTGCCACTGCAGCAGCGACCCGGGTGGCCCAGGCGGAGGTCCCCCCGTCGACAGCGGGGTGGTCCGGCCGCCCGCGAGCGCCGGGCACGACCTCGTTTACGACGATGCGCTCCAGCGGGTGCTCCTGGTCAACGCAGGCCTCGGCGCGGCGACCGGGCCGCCGTCCACGCAGCCGACACAGCTCTGGGCCTGGAATGGATTCCAGTGGCGGGTTCTCGACTCGGCCGGGCCGCCCATCCGGAGTCTCGCCGGCGTGGCCTACGACAGCGCGCGCGACGTGCTGGTGATGCACGGCGGCTCGTACACCGTCCAGGTCCCCTACGGCGACACCTGGGAGTGGCGAGCCGATGCCGGCTGGCGGCGGATCGACGTCCCGGGCCCCGGGATCCTGGACCACACCCGGATGAGCTACGACTCGTCACTCCAGCAGGCGGTGCTGTTCGGCGGACAGCGCGACCTCACCACCTTCCCCGAGGACGTCTGGCTCTTCGACGGAGGGCAGTGGACATCCGTGAGCGGCGCCGGGCCCGGGAGCCGGGTGCACCATGCCATGCAGTACCACCCGGGGCTGGGCGGCGTGGTGGTGTTCGGCGGCTTCGAGCCCGGCGCCCCGGCCCAGGATCGGGGCGACACCTGGCTGTGGAACGGCACCTGGGCCGAGATCGCACCCGCCCGGGCAGCCCGCACCCACGCGCGGATGGCCTACGACGAGGGTCGGGGCACGCTGGTCCTGGTCGGCGGGGCGTCGTCGGGCGACGAGCCCCTCGTGCTCCGCGACGCGGGGTGGGTGCCGCTCGGTCTCGGCGGCGCACCTCCGGCGCGGTACCTCCCGGCCGTCGCCTACGACCGGTCGCGCGGGGTGCTGGTGGTCTTCGGCGGCGGGAATCCCGCGAACGACGCGCTTCTCGACGACACCTGGGAGCTCGATGCGGCCGGGTGGCGTCGAGTCGATCCGCCATGACCGCCGCCGGACGCCTTCCGGTGCTCGCCCTGTGCTTCGCCTTCGCCGGCCGCACCGCCATGGCGGACACGCCGGAGCGCGCGTCCGAGGTGCTCGCACGCGCAGCCCGCTTCTACGAGGTCCCCGGCTCGAAGGAGCCGGGGCTCTGGCGTCTGGCCTGGCTCGGAACCTCGGACCTCGGCGCGGTCGATCAGGCCCGGCAGCCGGGACTGCGCCTCCCCACCCGGGCGCAGGATCTGCTGGTCATCGACCCGGTGGGCCGCCGCGCCGCTCTGGACACCCAGCGGATCGGCTCGGATGGCACGCCCGGGCTCTGGCGACACCAGACCGGCCCCGAAGGCGGACGGTCGGTCAATCGCAAGTCGGGGCTCACCTTCGACGCCGCCGACCGGGGCCGCCATCTCTGGGAGCGAATGGCGTGGCGACTGCCCCAGCTTGCCATCGCCGAGGTCCGGGCCGCACCGGAGCGGATCCGCGGCCTGACCCGGGCGCAGGATCGCGCAAGCCCGGTGGACGTGGTGCGGTTCGAGCTCGCGGCGGGGCGGGACGTGGAGATCCAGATCCGTCCCTCGGGCGAGGTGGCCGCCTACGCCTACGTCATGAACCGCCTCCGGGGCCCCGCACGCGTCGTCACCCGCTTCGAGCCGAGCGTCTCCGCGCCCGGCATCGGCAAGGTCCCCAGGGGCTTCACCATCGACATCGGCGACGCGCGGTGGCTCACGCTGAGCGTGCTGGACGCCCGCGGAATGCCAGGCGACGACCCGTGGCTGCGTCCACCGGCGACCGACACCGCACCCCGGCCGACCATCGCGGCCAGCCCGCGGCGGGTCGAGGCGCTCTTCCCGGGCGCGTGGGCGCTCCGGAACATCGGCGGCTACAACACCTTCCTGGTGGACGTGGGCGGGTGCCTCCTGCTCTTCGACGCGATTGCCAGCTTCGGCACCAGCGACGTGGTGCCTCCTCCACCTCCGAGCGCGCTCTCCGATCAGGTGCTGGACGCCGTCCGCACCACCGCGCCCGGCACGCCGCTCTGCTGGGTGGTGCCCAGCCACCACCACGACGACCACCTCGGGGGCATCGTCGGCCTCGCCCGCGCGGGAGCCACTGTGCTCACCTCGCCAGGCAACGTCGCCCTGGTGAAGGAGGTGCTCCGGGACGTTCCGCGGCCGAAGGTGGAGACGCTGCGCGGCCCTCGGGTGTTCGACCGCGGGCCGACCCGGGTGGAGATCCGGCAGCTGGAGGGGCTCCACGCCAAGGAGATGCTCGTCGCCTGGTTCCCCGAGCAGCGCGCCGCGCTGACCGCCGACGTCACCGATTACCTGGTCGAGGAGAAGCGGTTCCTCCAGCTCCTGGACCGGGAAGGGCTCGCGGTGGAGACCATCCACGCCGTCCACTCCGCCAGGCCGACCACCCGCGCGGAGCTGGACGCCGACCTGGACTTCGGGAACTGAAAAAGCGAGGGCCCGCCCGGCGCGCGCCGGGCAGGCCCTCTTTGGGCCGTCAGGGACGCCGCCCGGGTCGCTGTGCCCAGGACGGCGGACCTCCGGAGAGTTCTAGGCGCTCATCGGCTCGGGCTTGGGCTTCTGCAGCGGCTGCTGCAGCGGCCCACGCACGACCTCGTACTGCTTCAGCAGGCGGCGGAAGTTGCTCCGGTCGACGCCGGCGGCGCGCGCGGCGCTGGAGACGTTGTGGCCGCTCTTCTCCAGCAGCGCCGAGAGGTACCGCCGCTCGAAGGCCCGCATCGCCAGCCGCTTGGCCTCGGCGTACGGGAGGTGGGCGAGGCTGAGCACCTCGACGTCCCCGCCGCCGCCATTCGATTCGCGCAGCTGCTGCGGAAGGTCCTCCACGTCCACCACCTCGCGGGAGGTGAGCACCACCGCCCGCTCGATGACGTTCTCCAGCTCTCGCACGTTGCCCATCCAGCGGTGGCAGACCAGGGCCTCCATCGCCTGGGGCGAGATGCCGGTGACCTTCTTGCCCATCTTCCCGACGTACAACCGCAGGAAGTGGCCGGCGAGGAGCGGCACGTCCTCGGGGCGGTCGCGCAGCGGCGGCAGCGACACGGTGATGACGTTCAGCCGGTAGAAGAGATCCTCGCGGAACTTGCCCTGGTCCTTCGCCCGGTTCAGGTCCACGTTGCTCGCGGCGATGACCCGGACGTCCACCTTGATGGTGTCGTTGGCGCCGACCCGCTTCACCTCGCCCTCCTGGAGCACGCGAAGCAGCCGGACCTGGGTCGCCGGGGGCACGTCGCCGATCTCGTCGAGGAAGATGGTGCCGCCGTCCGCCGCCTCGAACAGGCCCTTCTTGTTGGCGGTGGCGCCGGTGAAGCTCCCCTTCACGTGCCCGAAGAGCTCGGACTCGAGCAGGGTCTCGGTCAGGGCCGAGCAATTGACCGCGATGAAGGGCTTGTCCTTCCGCGGGCTGCGGTAGTGGATGGCCCGGGCGACCAGCTCCTTGCCGGTGCCGCTCTCACCCTGGATGAGCACGGTGGCGCTGGAGTAGCTGACCGTCTCCACCAGCTTGAACACCGCCCGCATCTGGCCCGATTGCCCGATGAGGTCCTCGAACTGGCCCTTGACGCTGAGCTGCTCCTCCAGGACGCGGGTGCGGTCCTTCAGCTGCTTCCGCTCCAGCGCCTTGGCGACGGTGAGGCTCACCTCGTCGATGTTGGAGAAGGGCTTGGTGAGGTAGTCGTAGGCGCCGGCCTTCACCGCCTCGACCGCCGTCTCGACCGTGGCGAAGGCGGTCATCATCACCACCTCCACCTCCGGCCGGCCCTGCTTGATGGCTCGGAGGAGATCCATCCCCGAGAGGTGGGGCATCCGGATATCCAGCACCGCCACGTCGACCGTGGGGTCCTTGGAGGCGGCGAGGCCTTCCACCGCGTCGTCGATGGCGACGACCGTGTAGCCCTCTCGCTGGAGTATCTCGGTGACGGCGCGGAGGACGACCTTGTCGTCGTCCACCACCAGAATCTTGCCAGGGCGCTTGCTCATCAGTTCCTCACGGAAGGGAAAGACGTCGGGGGAATGGGAAGAAGGACGGTGAAGGTGGAGCCCTCGCCGGGTGCGCTCTGCACCTCGAAGCGGCCGCCGTGGTCCTGGACGATGCGGTAGGCGATCGCCAGGCCGAGCCCGGTGCCCTGCCCCGGTGGCTTGGTGGTGAAGGAAGGCTCGAAGATGCGCGGGAGCACCGAGGCCTCGATGCCGCTGCCGGTGTCCTGGACGCTGAAGAAGACGTGGGTGTCACGCTTCCCGGTGGTCACGGTGAGCGTGCCCTTCCCCTCGAGCGCGTAGAGCGCGTTCTGGAGGAGGTTGAGCAGGACCTGGCCCATCTGACCGGTGTCGCCGATGACGGGAGGGAGCTCGGCCCGGGTCACCACGTCGAGGGAGGCCTC
>RPRB01000208.1 GCA_003818285.1 Myxococcaceae bacterium | reverse complement strand
GGCCGCCGCCCCAGGCGTTGGCCGAAGCGCCGGCGGTGGGCATCGCCACGGGGTTCGCTCGTAGTGCGCTGATGAAGCGGTCGGAAATCCGTCCTACCTACACCATCAGCTTCGACGGCAAAGGCGATGTGAGCGTTGAGACGCCTGGCTATCCACCAGAGTTCTCGCCGACCAGTGGTACGGAAGTGAAACACACCAACAAGTATGGAGACGAGAGCGAGAACAGCCAGCACTTCGTCGGAGGCGCGCTTCTGCAACAGGGCCGGACGGACGATGGGAGCGGTTCAACGCTGTTCAAACTGCAGCCCGACGGCAAGACGCTGATCGTGACGCGCGTCATGAAGAGCCCGAGATTGCCCAGACCCGTGGAGTTCACGCTGACGTACGTCCGCCAGCATGGGACCCACTAGACGGGGTAGAGGGGCGCGGGCGAAGCCAAGAGGGTCGTACCTATCCGGGTGAGCGGTAGACGCGCTCCATGTTCTCCCCGAGCATTCGCCAGGTGGTGAAGGTCGTTCCCACCTCGCGCAGGGACGTCTCGATGCGCGCCCTCGACGAAGGCACACCCGCGGCCTGGGCGGAGCGCTCGGGAAGGATGCACGGCGCTGCGTGGAACCTAAACGCCTCGAGCTGGCGTCCCGGCGAGCGAGCACGCCCCTCTCTCGCCGGTGGCCGCTAGGCAGTGGGCTTTTTGAGCTGCGCGCGCACCTTCTGCAGCTTCTTCTGCGCTACGGACAGTGTGCGCTCGGTAGCATCGAAGGCCGCGGCCCTGGCGTCGCCGAGCAGCTTCTTCCCAAGGCGCTGCAGGGTTCGCCCGATGTTCTCGACATCCTTCTGGACCTTGGAGGTCAGCTTCTTGCGGGAGGTCAGCTTCCTGCGCGCCGCCATGAATGACTCCTTCCGGTTTGGCGCACTCTAGCGCCTCGGCGGCTCCGGCTGCGGACTTCATTGCACCCCGGCTCGCACTGATTCGAGGTACCGCCGCTCGAGCCCACAGCACGGTGCAGCTGACTGCCAGGCGCGCGCACGGCGTGGCACTGCCTGGACAACCCCCGTCGACAGCCCGGCTCGTCCCCTCACTTCTGCTGCGTCTTGAGTGGGGTCGCCTCCGGCTTGGCCTGATCGGGCTGCTTCCCCGGCGGCCCGGAGTACGCCCGCTTGAGACCTTCCTGCATCCCGAGGAGGAACCCGTTCTCGATGGTTTTCTCCAGCACCAGCACGAACTGCAGCGAAGGGTCGCGGAAGTCATCGCTCACCGCAATACGGCCCGAAGGGCGCGTCCCCTCCGTCGGGCCGGAGACGCTCAGGCTGATCTTGCCCAGGAGGGCCTTCAGCGCGCTGCCGAGATCTTCGTCAGCGGACTGGATCTCCGTTCCGGTCAGGTGGGGATCGATGGTTCCCGTCAGCCGGCCGTTCTTGGAGGCAAAGCTCATCCGCATCGAGAACGCGCCCGGGGTGAGTTTCACTCCCTTCGTCGCTGCGATGTAGGGATTCATCTGAGAGAGGTCCAGGTTCTCCGCGACGGCTTCCCCAGCGAAGACGAGCGGCGTGGCGTACGGCTCGGCGGTGACGGTGACCCGCATCATTCCCTGTCTGGCGAACTGGCCCCGGGCGGCGAGCACCAGCGGCCCCTCGGTGAGCCCGGGCCGCGACCCGAGGTTCTCGAGCGTCGCTTCGATCTCCTGAAACCAGAGGGTGGGCTGGTTTTCCTCCCGCACCCAGGCGTAGAGCACCTCCCCCTTCGTCAGCTGGAGCCGCTCGACGACCGCGGCCACGGGCACGAGGTCCGACAGCGAGGGCAGCCGCATCGTCGAACCTGGCTTCGGTTGCTCGATGACCATCTTCACCCCGCGGGCGTCGATGCTGCCGATGAGGCGGCCCCGGAAGAGGCTCGCCCAGCGGAGATCCACCGCCACGCTCTCGGCGTAGAAGAACGGTTCCTGCACTCGAGTCTCCAGGTTGCGGATCTTGAGGTGGGTCACCGTGTAGCGGAGCGGGAAGAGCGACAGTCGGGCGTCGAGGAACTCCCCATGCGCGCCCTCGAGGCGGTCGAGCGCCGCGCGGGTCCTGCTCCGAGCGAGCGGGTGAAGCGACACCGCCACGACGACGACCAGCAACGCCAGCGAGGCCGGCACCAGGAAGGACGCCCGCAGGAGCGCCCGGCCACGAGGGCGTGACGACCTCTTCCCTCGGTCCGGGGTGGATGCGCGCATCGGCAGAAGTGTACGCCTCCGCCGGCGGAGACAGCACGCGTCCCTGACGTCCTGCGACGCTCCAGCCCCACCGGACCCCTGCTCCGACCGTCGTTGAGAGCGCTCACTCCCCCCTGTTCCTCGAGAAGCCCGTGAAGTGAAAGGAGAGAAGCTCGAGCGGAGACATCTACTCGCCGGCCTCGCGAATTCTGGCGTTGATCGGCCTGGCAAGCCAACGCTTGAGCATCGACGGCGTCACCACCGTGACGATGCCAACCACCAGCAACGCGGAAAACAGTTCCTGATCAACTAGACCCTCTCGATAAGCGATGCTCACCACCACCATCTCCATCACGCCGCGCGCGTTCATGATGATCGCCACGCCGAGCGCTTCGTTCGTCGGCAAGTGCTTCATGCGTGCTGCCGCATAACCGCCGATCCACTTCGACCCGACTGCCACGAGCATCAGACCAACCACCAGCAGGTAGTTCTTCAAAGGTGCTCAGCTTGAATTGGATGCCCTGAAAGCCCAGGAACAATGGGCCGAACACACTGACGGTCATCAAGTCGCAAGCGCGGGTCAGGTTCTCGAAGCGCGCGTCGTTGATCAGGAAGCCCGTGATCAGAAGTGCTGCCAGGAATGTCCCGATCGCAGCATGCAAGCCAAGCAGCTCGGCGACTGCCCCGAGTCCCAGCATGAAGACAAGCGTGACGACCGTCACTGTGTCGACCGAGGTGGGATTCGTGGGCGTTCGCCACGAGGCGCCTCGTCTCGACAGCCTCACAAACACGGCTTGACAAGCAGCGATTACGACAAGCAGCAGGACCAGCTTGGCGATTGCAAGCGAGGCTGCGATCAGGAGGCCATTGGCTCTCTTCGATACCGACGTCGCGATCACAACGCACAGCACCATCAAGACAACTGTATCGGAGAGCAATGCGCTCGCGATGGCGACCCGCGCAACGCGAGTGGTCGACATCCCAAAGTCGCTCAGGATACGGAGTGCTACCGGGAGCGCGGTCACCGAAATGCAGAGCGCCACCACGAGCCCCGGAATGAGTTCGAGCCCGATTGCGAATGCAAACACTCCGGCCATGAACGCAGGAATGATGAACCCAAGCATCAACGCGAAGGTGCCCGTTCCGCGAAACGTTTCCAGCAGATGCTCGAACCGCATCTTCAGACCAGCAGTGATGACCACGAAAAGCACAGAAAGGTCAGTCAATGCGGTCAGGCCTGCGCTGGCGTCGATCCACGCCAGCAACGAGGGTCCGAGCACGATGCCCGCCAGCATGTGCCCGAGCAATGCCGGTTGCTCGAGTCGTTCGGCGATCCAGCCAAGCAGATGCGCAAAGATCAGCACGAGCGACAGACTGGCGATCAGTGTCATGAATCAGGGCCAGGCGGCCCGTCCACCCTCCGGCCTTCTCGGGCCCCCAGAAGCATCATCAGGCAGGGCCACCGCAACTGTCACCTCGGCCGGCCCAAGCCCCTAGCGAAGGAGCAGACAGTCAGCGCTTGCTAGCGGAGGCTCTATCCGGCGTCCTCATCCGGCGTTGGCCACGACGGTCACAGCGGCGCACGCCAGCAGCACGATTCCGGGAACCGCCGAATCCGCCCAACACTTGGATCAGGACGGCCCGGGCACCCCCCGACGCTCCCGGCCCATGCATTCATGAGGCGGAGGACGCGGACCTCCAGGTTCACCACTGAGGTTCAGGAGGAGGCGCACTTCAAGCAGAGCGCTTCGCGGAATTTCTTCTGGCGGAACATATTGAAGACGGCGTTCTCGAGAGCCCGGTTCACCGTCTGCTGATAGGTTTCCGTGCTCCCGACCTTGCCGTAGTTGTTCCCCTGGCCCGTAATCTCGCCCTTCCAGCAGGGAGTCGAAGAGTTCGCCCCGCTGACGACGACCTCGAGTGCCACGCCGCCCGAGAACTCGGCATTCACGTACGTCTTCTCTTCGAGATACAGGTCGTCCAGCGTGACCGCGAGCTTGGTCGCGGTGGGTCCGGGCCCGGGATTGCCGGCCCGCTTTAGAATGCCCTCGAGGGCGCTCTGCACGAAGGCTGCGTTATCCCCCGTCATCTTGATGGGGTAGTCGGTGGCCGGCTTCTGTTCCTCGAAGCGTCGACCCGCCTCACCGGGGTTGTCCCGACCGTCCGCCACCGTCACCGCGATCGGTCCAGCGCAAGCTGGGACGGTCCGCGGCAGGGGGCCCGAGGCATAGTACTTGGGTGGAAACGACGCGCCTTCGTTGAGTGAGGCTGCGCAACCGAGAGCTGCGAGCGGCAGAAGAACGGGCGCCCAGAATCTCACGATGAACCTCCGGCGGTGAGGAGTTCTCGTCAGGACCGGCTCCCTAGCGGAGCAACGTTGCTCTGGCAAGAGACGAATCGCGGCGATTTGCGGCCACCCTGTCCTCATTGCCGGGCGCCGTCGCTCCGTGCCTGTGATTTCGGCCACCTGACCACAGAGTCTCACGAGGGAGATGGCACCCGCACGTGCGGCGGGAGCGGCTATGCCAAGGCATGGCGCGAGGCGTACGCGCGCCTTCCGTCCCCACGGGAGCGATTCCAAGGGCATAGACGTGAGTCGGACTCGAGCCGCTGACCCGGCCAAGAGGTGGAACCGTGACCGAGCGGCACGGCTTCCTCGGCGTCGACACGAGGAGAGGAGACAATGACGCCAGGCGCAATCAATGCGCCTCGCCCACAAATGATGCGCCGAACACGACTCTCCTACGACCTACAGAGGGCCGCCCTTCCGGCCTGTGTGCCTCCCCTTCCCGAATTTGGGTAACGGACGGCACACATCGTGCCTGCCTACCTCTCGGCTCGCATCCCGTGGGCCTCTGGACCTGCTTAGGAGACGAAAATGGGCGAGTTCACTGACAAGGCCAAAGGAATCATCAAGGAAATCGTAGGTGACGTGACGGGCAACAAGGGGCTCAAGCGAGAGGGCGAGAGGGACCAGGTCAAGGGCCAAGTCGAACGCACCGTCAAGGATGTGAAGAACGCGGTGAAGGACACGACGGAGGCGATCAAGGAATCCGCAAAGAAATAGCGACAGACAACACCAGCCCGGGAGTCCAGGAGGTACTCGTATGAGCAATACAGAGTTGATCGTCCTGATCGTCCTGGTGTTCGGCGGGGGCGGTGGCTACTACTGGAGCAGACGAGGCCGGTAGGAGGAGGCTCGATGTCGACTCCGTGTGGAATGGACTTCCAGTTTCACGGCAAGAGGAGAGGAGAGACGATCATGTCCCACCTGAACGAGCTCAAGAACCTCGACGCAGACACCTTCCTTCGCGCTCTCGGGGTTCAGCGTAAGCGAACTGGGGACTGGGTCGCCCCCGCGGTCGGTGGCTTGGTGGTCGGCGCTGTGGTGGGCGCCGTGGTCGCGCTGCTCTTCACGCCAACGTCGGGTGCCGAGCGGCGGCACGGTCTGGCGCGCCGCGTGGACAAGGTGCTCCACCCCTCGCCATCCACTTCGCCCTCCCCGTCGGTCTCATCCGAAGCAGTTGCCAGTTTCGCCCGGGGAAGTCGCCCAGCGTCTAGAGTTCGGGGGGCGCGCGCCAGAAAGGCGGACAAGGCGCAGGACACGGCCGACAAGAAGGCCGCGAAGGCTGACGCCATCCCGGCCCGCGCTGCACGCCGACCGAGTTCGCTGCCACCGTGAGGACGAACGGAGTCGAAAGAGGCGCCACCTCGCGGGCGGCCCCCCGTCCTGCGCATCCGGGCGCGATTGAACATCCGAAGCACCGCGGCGACGAGAAAGGCAGCGATCGCCGGGACCAGGACGCTCCAGAACGAGCAATCCACCTTGCATCATCTCACGAGCCTCGAGTCTTTGCAGTCACGCTCGCGAGAGGGCCACTCGCCGCCGAGCCGGACGCAACGCTCACGCTGCGTTCGGAGCCCCAGAATAGGACGAGCGCCTGGAACGTTCGCCACCCCGCATCACCGGGCCGCCTCGGGCGGGGGTTCCCCCGCGCAGCTCCGGCCCCTTCGGCGTTCTTGGAGTGGCGGACACCGGGGACACTGCCCGCGTCAACGGCCCGGAGTCGAGGCGCCTCCGGCATTCCCTCGAGCTTCAGCCGATTCACCTCGGCGCGCAGGTAGTTCGCCTTCGGCGTGAGGACGGAGGGGGCGGGGAGGCGACGTTGTCGGTCGAGGTCGAGAAGAGCGAAGAACACTTCGTAGCGCGGGCACTGGATGTCAGGAGGTCAGAGATGAAGCTCAACTGCCCGGTTGCGATTCTCCTGCTTCTCGCATCTCCAGCGTTGGCGGACCAAGGCGATCGAAGCGCGGTGGAGGCTCTCATCGAGAGCTGGAATGAGGGATGGCGGACCAAAGACGCCGAGCTGGCTGCGCGGGGCTACTCTGCCGACGCCGATTGGATCAACGCCTTCGGCATGAGTGAACGAGGTCGAGAAGCAATCACCAGAAGACTACGCGAGGTCTTCGCGCTCCCGTTCGTCATGGGTGCACGGAGCCGCGTGGTCAAGCAGGAAGTCCGCTTCGTGAGCGCTGCGGTCGCCGTCGTGATCACCCAGGTGGAGAGGGAGGGGCAAAGGACGCCGTCGGGTGAGCAGCTCGGGGTACGAAGAACCAGTCACCAACGAGTTGTGGTGAAGGAGGCGGGGCAGTGGCGTGTCGTCAGCCACTTGATTTCCGACGCGCGTGATCCTCAAGCAAGTCAGCACTAGCTGGCGCCAGGCGAACATGCCGAGCGCCTCCCAGTCTTGCGCCCTAGTCCGGCGGTGAACCGGTCCCCGGCCGGGCTTCACCGTCTTCAAGCTCCCGCACCTGGGGCAGAGCTCACGTTCGAGAGGCCATCCTGCGGGTGGTCGCCTTCCATGGAGCGACTCGGAATGGTCGTTGACGTGGAGGCCGGGCGTTTCCTTGGAGCCAAGCTCGCGGAAGACGGCGCTTCCCGGCCCCGGCTCCAGCGGCTGACCCGCTGGTCCTCTTACGGTCACGAGAACCGGAGCCAAGCGACGTAGCCCGGGCCATTCCGATGCGGAAGCCTGGAACGGTCGGGCGTCAGGTTCGGCGCAAATTCTGCGCCCATCTACCGATTTCCCGCTAAAGCGTGCGCGAAAACTTGGCGCACTGCGTAACGCTCCTCTGAGCCTCCAAGGAGCGTAAATTGCAACTACCTTCACTGGTTCACGTCGAAGAGGTTCTCTATGCGCGCGCTGCGAGAAACCCTTCTCCTCACCCTGGTCGCCCTGTCGATCGCGCCGACGGGTTGCTCGAAGCCCGAAGATCCGGCGGCACTCCACCGAGCTCTAGGCAACGAGTACGCGAGGAAGCTCGACTGGGCAGCGGCCGCTACAGAGTATGGGCTTTCGCTGCAAGCGAATCCACAGGACCGCAAGGTGTGGGAACTGAAAGCCAACGCGCACCTCAGGCTTGGCCAGGTGCGCCAAGCCGCAGAGAGCCTGGGGAAGCCGGCGGAGTACACGTCGGATCCAGCCGTCAAGGCGGAGGCCTTTCGACTTGTTGCAAGCCTGTACGTCGAGCATAAAGAATTCATTGAAGCAGAGAAGGCCTTCGCTGAGGCATTGAAATTCGATCCGCGCGATGAGCTCTCCTTGTCGTGGCTAGGAGAATTCGCATCCGCCCGAGGCGGCGCCAGATCGGGGACAGATCCACCGGATCCGGTTTGGTTGACGAAGGCGATCGCATATTACGATCAAGCAATCTCAGTGAATCCAAATAACCTCTTCACGTATGTCCACAAACGCGTCGCCATCAACAAGTACATTGTGTTTGAACAACAAAAGAAAGCCCTGGCAGATCGGCTCATTCAGCTCGAGCGTAGGAACCCATCCAAAGTGGCCGAGGCGCAGGCACGCCTGACTGAATCCACCGCGCGAATTGAAGGTTTTGAAAAGGAACTCGAGGAGCTGAGCAAGAAGATCAAAGAGCTGCAGGCAGCCGAGAAGGCCAAGAAGGCCAGCACGGGCTAACAACGCTCGGCGCCCGGCCGGCTGCCAGACCGCTCCACCTCGCCGTCGGTCGGCGGAGGAAGCGGGACGAGCCTGGTGGTGCCTTCGCCCACCTCCTCGAAGACGGCCTC